>DASRDY010000205.1:0-2750 GCA_035652355.1 Blastocatellia bacterium | reverse complement strand
TCTGGATCTTCCTGTTCCCATTGCTCTATCTAATTGGTTTTCACGAGAGGTGACTGGGGTTTTATGTCAGAGCACATAGTGTCTGTTAAATCGTACGTAGGAGTGTTCATTTCGCTGTTGATTCTGACCGGCCTGACAGTGTTGGTGGCCTGGTTCGATCTTGGCAGGTTGAATACAGTTGTTGCTCTGACAATCGCCATAGTGAAAGCAACCCTGGTAGTATTGTTTTTTATGCACCTCTATTACAGCTCAAAGCTGACCAAAGTCATCATGATCGCAAGTCTTTTCTGGCTGGCGATAATGATCTCGCTGACTCTGGGCGATTACCTTTCAAGAGGTCACGACCCAATGTTTGGGCCTCGTTAATATAACCTCTCCGCGTCTTATCCCTTTGGTGGTTTTAACGGACGCAACTCTATTCGGCTCGGCAGGCTTCGGTCTTTGTGGCGAAGCAGATTAATCACCGCCAGCGCTACGTCTTCAGGCTGTAGTTTCCAGGCATCAGAATCGCTCGGTTTATGGTCGTTGAACTCGGTGGCAACGCTACCGGGCATTATGTAGCTGACTTTTATATTGTCGTGACGAACGTCGCCCATCAGCGCTTCACTGAATCCATTCAAACCGAATTTCGAAGCATTATAGGCAGTGCCACCTTTGATCGCATTCTTTCCGGCCAGGCTGCTGATATTAATGATGTATCCGCCGCCGCGCTGTCGCATTAAGGGTACGGCTTCGTGGCAGCAGTAATAGACTCCATTCAGATTTGTTTCAATCACCGCGCGCCATTCATCAGGAGTGAGATCGGCAATGTTCCGCATAATTCCGACACCGGCGTTATTGACCAGAATATCAACGCCGAGAAAAGTCTGCACCGCCAGCGTGAACAGCGATTTCACCTGCAGATGATCGCGAACATCGCAGGTAGTTCCGCTGACAACGCCTTCTCGGATTTTGCTGAAATCGTCGATAGTTTTTTTAACCTCATCACTGTTGCGCCCGCAGATGACAACGTTAGCGCCTTCATGAATGAGGGCTTCGGCTATTGCGCGGCCGATTCCTCTTGTGCTGCCAGTAACAATTGCGGTTTTACCGGATAGAAACATATTGGTCTCCTGTTTTTTCCGCATCATCCAATATGCGATTCAGGGAGAAAATCGTTTATTAAGCGGTTATTATCAATTAATTATAACAAACGAGATTGATGGCTCGTACTCAAATGTAGCTGAAATCAAATGCGGCCAGTTTGTAATCGCTTTGTAACGTTTCAGATATGATGAAGCGAAACGAGACTAGATGATATAAAAATAAATGCTGGCTGCCATCCTTATTAGGTCGGAGACCGCCAGCCGGTAGCAACACCGCGTAAGCGCGTTGGAAACGACCAGACACGATCAGAGGTCCGAAGGACCGACACGAAACACCAAGGAGCTTATATGTCAGGAAATCTATTATGCTGTCCAATGCATTTTGTTTGGAGTACGTCTAACCGCGAACCAATGATCTCGCCTGAGTGGCAAGGCCGCCTTTATAGCTACATCGGCGGTATTTTAAAAAAGAAAAATTCGCGATTAATAAGAGCAGGCGGCCTGAGCGACCACATTCATCTTTTGGTCTCGGTGCCGTCGACCATCACTTTTGGCGACCTGGTAAACGCTATTAAATCCAATTCGTCGCGATGGGTTCATGATAATTTCCGAAAGAGCAGATCATTCGCCTGGCAAAATGGATACGGAGGTTTTGCAGTCAGCAAATCTCTCGAACCGCGAGTAATGAATTACATTACGAATCAGGAAAAACATCATCGGAAGGCCGATTTCAAAAAAGAATTCATAGCGTTGCTGGAAAAACATCGCGTTGAATATGATGAGCGTTACCTTTGGGATTAGGTGCCGGTCCTTCGGACCTCGACTTGTTTGCAACGTGGACAACACCCTTACGGATGTTGCTAACGGCTGGCGGTCTTCGACCTAATATGGATTGCGGCCAGCATTTATTTCCTTTATTTATCTAATCTGCACTCACGTAACGGAATGTGATAATAGATTCCGTAAACAAAAAGAGCCGCGAGTCTTAAACCCGCGGCTCCGATTCGCTGATAGGAGAATCGATTTAGGGACGATTCAGGAATTTCTCGTACAAATCGTGATGCTTGTTGTGCATATCAATCGGCTTGCCCGCGATAAAGACCTGCTTAACATTCGTGCGAATCTCAAGCATATCTCCATCGGTCAAAACGATGTTGCCGATTTTGCCTTCTTCAATGCTCCCGAGTTTGTCACCAACACCCAGGATTTGCGCCGGATAGAGCGTCACTGATTTCAGCGCTTCATCCTTCGGCAAACCATACGCAGCCGATTCACCCGCATAGTAAGGAAGATTGCGAACGAACTCATCGCTTTCCGGGTCGTACGGGGTTGCTATGCAGAACTTCACGCCCGCCTTCGCCAGCATTCCCGCATTCGAATAGTTTATATCGTATGGATCATCTTCGTGACCCGGCAAGTTGTACACTGACGTAATGATTACCGGAACGTTCTTCTCTTTCAGATACGATGAAACACGATAAGCCTCTTCGCCACCGCAGATCGCAGCTTTCAGTTTCTGCTCCTGAGCGAAATCCACGGCCGCCCTGATGTCTGCTTCTCTGTTGGCATTGAAGATCACCAGCTGCTCTCCCTTGAGCGCTGGGATCAACGCATCGAGAACGGGATTGGTATTCTGCTTTGGCAGTGAAGGATCTTTCGCTTCCG
>DASRDY010000204.1:0-9184 GCA_035652355.1 Blastocatellia bacterium | reverse complement strand
AACAACGAATTGACGAGGCCACACTCGAATTTCAAAAGGCACTCAAACTCGATCCTGCGATTGGGCAGGCCAGAGCGGGGCTCGGCATAGCTTTCGCGCTGAGTGGTGATGCCGCGGGTGGATTAAAGCTGGCGCAGTCTGTCGAACCCGCAATGCCAAAGAGCGCATACGTACATTACGCATTGGCAAGAATACTGATCGAAATGCGAGACTTTCAGACTGCTTCCAAAGAAATGGATGAGGCAATTCGCCTGAATGATTTCAATATGGAGTTCAATAACGACGAAGCCAGGCGAATTATGAAAGACGCGCCAAAGCGCAAGAAGCGTTGACGATCTACTAATCAGGCCCCAGATCGATCGTAATAACCCAACGACAATAGACGGATCACGCGAATCAGATCCGTGTTCATCCGCTCGATCCGCGTCATCCGCAGTCTATTCCGCTCGGTAAGTTTGGCTCGGTCGTCTGAGGCGGCCACGTGTTTCAAACGTTTGAATTTTCTCTGGTGTCAGTGGTTCATTCTTTCTAACACAATACCTGCACGAAAACGTATAAACCGCATTCAATTTCGTATGCGGAACGTTATGAATTTCACTGCACACAGACATTGGAGAATTTTAATTTTCCGATTCCCTGACGTAATCACCGATTATAACCATCGTTTCTGGCCGGCCAACGAAGCTGGCATACAGTTTGTTTTACCTTAACGACATACGTTCTGACTCTTGAACGTTAAGTCTGTGAGATGTTCATTAGTTTGTTTTTTGTCCTTCGTTTTTGGTTGTGAGGTGCGAAAACAGTAGTAACTGATGATGCCAGATTAGAAGCCGCTAAGAAGCACAATTAATTTGAACCCGCTCTATCTCTTCGGGTCTGTTTCGCGTTGAAAAATCGGAAAGACCTGTTGACGCGGAGTCAGTGCGAGTGTGTGCAGCAAGATCGAAGGACTTTGACACTGATGATCGACAAAACAAAATTGGATCAGTGATAGGAGAATATAATGAAGAAGTTACTTTTCATGTTTGTCGTAATGCTATTTTTGCCGCTTGCGACGATGGCGCAGGACACCCCCAAAGCTCAGGTTTTCGGCGGATATTCATATTTCCGTCAGGATGGATTAGGCAATCCTGATGAAAATCTTAACGGCTGGAACGGCGCGGTCACTGTGAATCTCAATAAATGGTTTGGCGCGACCGCAGATTTCAGCGGGCACTATGGTGGACCGACAATCGGTGGTGTCAAATTTCACGATAACGTTCATAACTTCCTTTTTGGTCCTACCGTTTCATACAGAAAGAACAGCAGTCTGACACCGTTTGCGCACGCTTTGTTTGGCGCATCCAGATTACATCAGGAAGGTATTGGAAATGACGCAGGCTTTGCAATGGCTCTCGGTGGCGGCGTCGATTGGAAAGTTCACAACAATATTTCTATCAGGCTCGGACAAATCGATTACGTGATGTCGAGATTATCTGACAATCCGGGCGTCGCCGGTGCGCCGACGGACACCGCAAACAATCTAAGATTTTCAACAGGCATCGTTTTCAACTTCGGAAAATAGCTACTGGGCTGAAAACGAACGAGGCGGCCAAAATGGCCGCCTCTATCAATCCGAGACAGCAGCCTGAAGGCTGTACTCTGTACCACGCGAGCTTAGTGTTTCTCAGAAAGCTTGAACACCAGGTGCACAAGGGTTCTAACCGGAAATCCAGTAGGGCCCTTTGTCGTGTATGCCTTACCGTCTTCATTCCATGCCATTCCGGCAATATCCAAATGCGCCCAGGGGATGTCATTTACAAACTCTCGTAGGAAATATGCAGCCGTGATCGTACCCGCATTGCGGCCGCCAGTGTTCTTTATGTCGGCGATCTGACTTTTTATTTGCTCGCGGTATTCTGGATCGAGCGGTAACTGCCAGAACTTCTCGCCCGCTTCTTTTCCGGCCGCGATCACTTCATTTACAAGGTCCTGACTGGTTCCGAGTATCGCCGCGTTGATGGTTCCCAGGGCGATAAGGCACGCTCCTGTCAGCGTTGCCATGTCTACTATCTTTGTTGCGCCCAGTGTCTGAACATAGGTCAATGCATCGGCCAGAATTAAACGTCCTTCAGCATCGGTGTTGATTACTTCGATTGTTTTGCCGCTCATCGCGCGTACGACGTCACCCGGGCGTTGGGCGCTGCCGGAAGGCATATTCTCGACAGCTGGCACTGCGCCGATAACTTTTACCGGAGGCTTCAAGTGGGCAATGGCCTTCATCGCGCCGATGACGGCAGCCCCGCCACCCATATCGTATTTCATCTTCTCCATGCCGTCGGCCGGCTTGATGGAAATGCCGCCTGAATCGAAAGTCACGCCCTTGCCTACCAGTGCGATTGTATCTTTACTGGTTGCTTCCTTGGGTGTGTAGGTAAGAATGATGAGCTTCGGAGGCTGAATCGAACCCTGCGCCACACCAAGCAGAGCTCCCATACCCAGTTCGCGCATTCGGCTTTCTTCCAGGATTTGGCAGTCCAAACCGACTTGGGCGGCCATCTCCTGGGCTTTACTGGCCATGACAGACGGCGTCATACTGCCGCCTGGCTCGTTAACAAGATGTCTGGCAAAATTCGTGGCATCGTAAAGAATCTCGCCACGTTTTATGAATTTCTCCGCGATTTCTTTGTCGTTCTTAGGGATGACAGCGATTATTTCATCGATTGTGCGTTCTTCCTTGTCCTGGGTCTTATAGGTGTCTGCATCATATAGTCCGAGACCCGCGCCTTCTACAAACGCTGCAGAAGCCTTGTCGATGTCGACGCTCGATCGTCGCAGAATCGCAATCTTCTTTGCCCCTTTGGTGCGCAGGAACCGCACCGCCGTTCCAGCCATGCGGCGAATGGTATCGGTTGTTGCGTCCTCTTTCTTTCCAATTCCTATCAACAACAGGCGCTTAGCCTTCAGGCCTTCCGGGCGATGTACATATACAGTGTCTCCTGTCTTGCCACGCATCTCATCTGATCCCAGGACGTTTGCTATGATTTCGTTTGTGCGTTTGTTTAGCTCGGCTAGAAAACCTTCAGTTGCGGTCTCTCCTTCAAAAACGGAAACAACCAGGGCATCGGCCTCCACTGCATGATAGTCGCCTGTCTCGACTCTAATCTTCATGTTCCTCCCCTTTGCTTTTTTGAAGTTGTAGCTTACTGCTTTGTTTTAATTCTGAGCATGACTTCTGTTTCGCATCTCAGTTGTTTTATCAGCGTTCCCGAATTGCTCGCCTCGTTTCCCGTTCTACTGTCTTGCGCATTTCGGTTTCGCGCTTATCGTAGAGTTTCTTGCCTTTGGCAAGACCGATCTCTACTTTGGCTCTGCCGTTCTTAAAATAAATTCGTGTCGGTACCAGGGTCAACCCCTTTTCAGCCACCTTACTCCCGAGCTTTACAATTTCTTCCCGATGCAGCAGGAGCTTTCGAGTTCGGGTCGGATCCGGATTCGACCGGTTTCCGTGAACATAGTGGCTGACATGCGTGTTTAACAGCCATGCTTCGCCATCTTTGATCAGGACATAGCTGTCCTTTAAATTCACGCGTCCTTCGCGTATGGACTTGACCTCTGTGCCCGTCAGCATAACCCCACATTCGTAAGTCTCAAGTATGTGGTAGTTATGATAGGCATCGCGATTGGTCGCAACTAGTTTTTCCCCAGTCATAAAATCAACAATTCTGCGACCATTTTTCTTTCAAGCTTCATCACATGTCAACAGGCCAAAAACCTTATGTTACACCCACTGCCTGCCTGTTGTCATTCCCCTTTCAATGGGCGTTCCATCAGTGACCGCATACCGTTCCGAGGGCTCAATCCCTGGTACAAAACTTCGTGGACCTTTTCTATAATGGGCATCTCGATCCCCGTGCGCCCGGCAAGCTCCGCCGCGGCTTTGGTAGTGCTGATTCCTTCGGCAATCTCTCGCATATCGCCGGTAATATCCTCAAGCGAACGTCCCTTGCCCAACTCAACGCCCACGTGACGGTTACGGGATAGTGACCCAAAGCAGGTCAGCATCAGGTCGCCCACCCCTGCCAGACCCGCAACAGTTTCTGCCCGACCGCCTTTCGCAATGACCAGCCGAGCAATCTCAGCCATCCCCCGTGTCACGACTGCCGCTATCGAGTTGTTTCCGTATCCCAGACCTGACGCCATTCCCGCGGCAAGCGCAATAATGTTCTTCACGGCGCCGCATAATTCCACCCCGATAAGGTCGCTATTGGTGTAAAGACGAAGCGTTGGGGTCGATAGAGCCTTTTGAACCTGCTCAGCGCATTCGATATTTGCCGAGGCAACGACCGCTGCAGTGGGATGTTCCTTTGCTACTTCCATTGAGAATGTAGGCCCCGAAAGCGCCGCGAACGCCGGCGTGAATCTGTCGGAAAGCTCGGCTCGCACGATTTCGGAAATACGCATCAAGCTGTCGTTTTCTATCCCCTTGGTGGCTGAGACGATCACCATCTCCTGCGTCAGAAAAGGGGCGATGCGCTTAAAGACCGAACGGTGCACCTGTGATGGCACAGCGGTAATCACCATCCGGGCATCACCAATCGCGTCTTGAACCGAATGGGTTACTTTGACAGATGCAGGAATCCCGATCCCTGGAAGATAAAGACTGTTTTCGCCTGTAGATTTTATCGCTTCGATCACCTGGCTGTTATTCGACCACAGACTGACACCGTCGGTATTGCGCGCGGCAATTATTGCCAGCGCGGTACCCCAGCCACCTGCTCCGATAACGGCGATTCTCTTCATATTATTTAAGAGCCGCTACAGACACGACGCGAATCGAAAGGAATCGGGGAGAGAGATTCCCAAGGCCAGTTTCCGGCAAAAATTATGAATCGCGGATTCAAATCTTGTTTTCCCTGGGCATAAATTAAAATATTTTGATGATGGCTGACAATTACGAGAGTCCAGCATATAGCCGCGGGCTTTTTAATGCAACTCACTGGCGTTTCGCGCCCTAACGTCGCTTAGGCGCTACAGCAGGTGGTGGTGGAGGAGGCGAAGGATAGTCCTTCTGAGCCGGTATACCACCTGGAACGCCATCAGGTGAACCTGTGTCGAATATTACAGGATCGTTGATATTTGCATCGGCGCCGCCTTTATCTGCCTGGTGGATCCCAGTCCGATTGTCACCCTGTTTGAATTTAACGTAAAACGATTTCTTGCCACCCGATCCATAACTTTCAGGATTTGCAAAAATCTCATACGACGTTTTATCCCCAACGACTCTAAACCGGTATCCCATCTTTGAAGTCGAAGACCATGAACTATTCAATTCATTCGCTTCGATCAATTTGTCCAGGCTGGCATATTCATCGTTGTCAGCATAGTAGCTCTCTTCAGCTTGCTCCAACATGCGGATATTGCTGATCGTCATAACTTCGTTCATGCGCGCAGCCTGTCGCATAACGCTGGGTAATGCTATAGCCGCCATTATTACGATCACAATTCCCAACAAGAGGCCGATTCCGTTTGTGATGACTCCTCCCAGCGCCAAATTTTTTCCGCCGTAAATCATCGGGTTATTCTTTACCTTGGCCAGCGCGACTATTCCCAGAATCAATCCCAGGATCGATAGAATCCCGAGGAACCCTATCGTGATTACACTGAGAATGCCAAGAACAAGAGAGGTCACCGCAAGTCCTGTTTTCAAATTTTGCGGCGACGCGGTAAATCCCGAGAATTGGGGTTGCTGAACTTCGAACCGCTGGCCACAGTTCAGGCAAAACGTGGCTGCATAGGGATTTGTGCTACGGCAAGTTGGGCATTGCATAGTTGGCCCCCAAATGAATTCAAATTGTGGATTGTCCGGTTTTAAAGATACAAAAAACCTTACCGGAAAGTCGACTTACGATTATCTGTGCGGTTGCCGATTTTTGGCTAACTGACTGGGCGAGTGGCGATGAGGAAGAAACCATCTGGTGACTCACCCATTGCCGCAACCGACCAACCGTTAGCTCCGTATTGCGCAACAGCTTTTTCGATCTCAGAATTTATCTGTCGCCGCGTGACATTTTCGTCTGAATCGAGCTCGACGATGTTGTGCTCCCATATCACGTATGGTTTGTCCTGCAGTGGCCTTTTAAAGATGAAGGTAAGGCTCTCTTCAGTTTGACCGAGCGCTGCAAGTTGCCAGCCGTCTTTTTCCTGTGTCTTAATTGCGGAATTGATGCCGCCGACGGAATTATCTGCTGTTGAGTAAAGCTTGTGTTCCCAACTCGTGCCCATGTATACCTAGTCTCGTTGTTTTCCTGAACTGGTTGCCGTGATGCGTGACGGTCTGCTCACGGCGCGAAAACTGTTATTGTAGCTTAAGCCGCGCCCGATGCAAGAAAAGTCCGAACGATGTTGAGAGTGCAAAATGAGATTGGCGCAGGCTAAACGACTGCGCCCTGTTTTTTAATCGCCCACGAACATTTCACCTTCCGCCGTGATTACGACATCTCCGCCAACTTTGACGCTGGTTATAGCTTCGCCCACGCCTTCGATGTCTATATAAAGGGTGCTTGGGCGATTCATTTCAAAGCCCTGTTCGCTGACAATCGAGGTTTTTGGTGGAGTCGAGACTATGCCGTGCTTTACCAGATAACAGCCAAACGGTCCGTTTGCAGATCCGGTAGCCGCATCTTCGCTGACTCCGGCGGCAGGAGCGAAAACCCGGCAATGCACATTGGCGCGCGGTTGCACGGTTTGATTAGTGAAAACCAGGACAGTCTTTGCTCCCGCCTTCTGCGACACAGAGGTCAATAAATCCGGGTTAGCTTTTATACTCTGAACAGTCTCCAGTGAATCGACAGGCACCATCATCGAAGGCAGACCTGTTGAGATGACTTCGACGGGTAATCCATTCGGTCCTATTTTTTCGGCGCTGATACCGAGAGCAGATGCAAGCGCGGCTTTGTCATCGTATCTCCCGATAAGTTCCGGTTTTGGCTGCGTCATCGTGGTGCGTGTAATCTGGTCGTTTTTGATGTCCAGATCGACTGGCACCACGCCGACTTTGACGTCGAGATTCACCCTTTTGACTTTGCCCTGAAGCCCTACCATGTTCCGCGCTCCAAGCACGTAACCGGTTCCGACCAGAGGATGCCCGGCAAACGGGAGCTCTTCCGCGGGGGTGAATATTCGAACCTTAAAATCACAATCAGGACGGCTGCTTGGGAATAAAAACGTCGTTTCCGCGTAATTCATTTCATTGGCGAGCTTTTGCATCTGGTTGTCCGACAGCCCGCGCGCGTCGACGAATACTCCAAGCTGATTGCCGCCAAATGCTTCGTCAGTAAACACGTCTGCGATTACAAAATGGTATTTCTTCATTTTTGCCTCTTATGCCAGTCCTAGAAAAGTTTCTTACTGTCCAGCATGATAGTCACGGGTCCAAAATTGACCAGTGTAACGTTCATCATCGCCTGGAACACGCCGGTCTGGACTGGGGTTCCGCTTTGGCGGGCTTTTGCTACAAAGTATTCATAGAGCAGGTTCGCTTTTTCTGGCGGCGCAGCATCAGTGTATGAGGGCCGACGACCGCGGCGCGCATCTCCGAACAAAGTAAACTGTGAAACAACCAGCAGCGCACCGCCAATATCGACCAGCGACCGATTCATTTTTCCGTCGTCATCATCAAATATTCGCAGATTGATGATTTTGTCGACAAGATAATCCGCGTCTGATTCATTGTCTTCGTGTGTCACGCCAAGCAGAACGAGAAGTCCTTGGCCGATGGCGCCAGTCATCTCTCCGTCGACATCGACGCTTGCGCTGGTTACTCTTTGAACGACAGCTCGCATACTCCTTACCAGTACTCTTTCACTATTCGACGAAACACCGGGATGACATGCGGTCCGCCGTCCTTGAAGCTGAACCCGAGCACAATCGCACACCATACAAAATAGATGGCTGTAATGAAAACCTTAATGTCGTGCGCAAAGTTCTCCAGCGATACTTTTCCGATCGCAAGGGCGTGCGCGGCTGTGTCCGTCAGACTGCCTGTCGCCGCCGCATCAGCCACGATCTGTCGTTCAAAGCCAGAGGCCACAAATTGAACCAGCCATAATACGAATAGCAGAACCGCCTCCCACCATTGAAAACGCATATTGGCCAGCAGCAACATGCCCAGCAACGATTGCGCTATGGTTAGGATAATCTCCAGCCGCTGATGCTCGTCAAAGACTATTGTATGAAGTCCGCCTCCGGAAATTGCGTATATGACAGGCAGCATCGCGATAAGCACCGTCCATTGATTGATGTTGGACGATACAAGGTTCATCAGCGCCATCGGAGCCCCCGTGACTTTCCGCGCCCAATAGAAAGCGCTTACCTTTTCCGGAAACTCAGACATGAACGGCGAGACCCACTGGACGAACACAAAAGCGGATATTCCCGCCGATAATGCCAGCGCTTTCATACTCTCCAGGAACGGATGGGCGACGAAGTAGAGAATCAGTCCCCCGAATATAAACAGAAATGCAATTATGCCGTTTCTTACCTTTGGTCGCTGGGAGAGGATGTAACGCGGAATCCGCTCGATGTCCTCAAGTTTTTCGTCGCTTTGCGGCGGTATTTTGTTCAGGAAGATCAGATACACAGCGTAAAAAACAATCAGCACAATGCTGTCGTACCAGGCAAGCGTCCCTTTGAAATAGACAACGAAGAAATAAAGTATAGGCGGAGCCAGCGACATGACTTCGACCGAATGTTCGGGTTCAAGTTCAATGTGCCCGATCGCTCCTTTTTTATTCTTTCGCGAAAAGTAAGATGCAGTCGCATAAACCATTGGCCAACCAAGACCGACCAGCAGTCTCAAGCTGCCCGTGAAATTTGCTGTCATCAGATGCGTCGTGCCGCCAGGCTTTCCGGCTTGCCACGCTATCACCGCTTCAACCGCGAATTCAGGCAGTGTCTGCAGCCACGCTAGAATTGCCAAAGCCAGTCCCTGCGAGATCAAAAACTGCGCGGCCTCTGCCCCCCAGGCTATGACTATTGCTGAAAACAGAACCGACGGAAAAGTCCATATCGCCGAACCAGCCGCGCTGGCCATACCGAAAGCTGTGCTTGTGACTTTGCTGATCGCCAGAGAGGTCCGTTGAAATAACATCAAATTTGCCCCACCGGCTCGGTCGAATAGGGAAGGGAGATGTTCTGCAAAGAG
>DASRDY010000203.1:0-8244 GCA_035652355.1 Blastocatellia bacterium | reverse complement strand
CAATTGAGATAAGGTTTTGCTTACCAATTCCTTCACACTCAAATCGATAACCAAGGGTGTGGAGAAGCGGCATCGTTTACGTCCACTGGTCCGGAGTCATTTACCTTGGTGGTTGCCCCAGGACTGCCGGCCGATATCATTGCGTTTATTACCTCGTCCGCTACGCCAGCCTGTTTCAGGCGCAGTAGCTCTTCGGTTGTTGTGTTAAAGTTGGCTTTGGTTGATTTGATCTTGTTAACTATTAGATTTGGCGGTAGGCTCTCTTTTGTCAGCGTTAGAATCGTTTCATTCGTAAGGATCTCTTCTTTGGCTGTTCCCTGGGCCAGTCCAGGGATTGAATTGATTGTTAGAATAACCAGCACCAACAGCAACAATTTGTTCGAAAATCTCACCATGCACACACTCCCGCTTGCAGTTGGATAAAGACAACAATCAGCTCGGATTATTACGGAGAGACCATGCTTGACAATCGCCTTCAGTTCATCAATTTAAGATGGCAGACTGAAGGCATTGATAAGGAGACTTGTCCGATCTCTCCTCTCATTAGCATGAGGAGGCGGCAAAGGAAAATCGGTCAACCTTTTTCCAAGCAGTGTAACTTTAATCAACCCGACTTACATCTCTACCGCACTTATAGCAGGATAGGCGAGTTGTCATAATTGCCTTGTTGACACAGTTCCAGCACATATACCATTCATGGTACGAGCAATAATATATATTTCGAGACACCTGTTGGCCGCAGCGGACGCATTTGTAACTCATATCCAATCTCCTGTTCTAATGATTCTTTTCAGCCTCGCAATTCCTGCCTCTTTCGTTGTTTATCACTTGTATTTCAGAATGAAATAAATAGGCGCGACCGGGAAACAAAAGACAATTGAGATAGCCAGCAATCCCCAGTCGCCGCGAAATTTCTTTTTGTAGTTCCTCATTCGATTTGCATCGCGTATGGCGGCAACGCTGAGCTCTCCGTCAGGATCCAGTTCGAGACATTTCTCAAAATGCCAACCGGCAGCCTGCGAGTTATATCGATCTTCATAGACAAGACCGAGCATATAATGTGTGTTCGGCAGCTCAACGACCTGAAGCGATTGTTGAAACAACGGTATTGCAGACTCGCCGGATCCTGCAATCATTTCGATCGTTCCTCCCAGTTGCAACACCCAAGCCTTCAATGTCACGGCGTTGAACACACCGTCTTCGTTCTCGATGATTGCATCTGGATTCATGGCAATCGATCGATCCAATTCCGCAGATGCAAGCTGGAGGTCATTGTGCAATGCCGCCTTGTGAACAGACAATTGACGCGCTCCCTTGAAACCGCTCACCATCGATGCGAGAAATGGCCCGTCATGATCCAGGTTTTCATTATGGTTCAAAACATGGCTTCGGAGCTGCTCTAAATTCTGATCGACTCCCTGTAAGAGGCCGAAAGCCCGCCTAAGATGAATTGTTGCTGAATCTACTGAGGCCATTCCTATGTCTCCATTTATTTGAAAAGCTTCGTCGATTACCGAAGTATCAGGCAGCAAAATGCTTCGGTCATATAGAGGACATTCATATAACCTTACTGCTTCTTTTTGATTTTGTGCTTTGTACAGAAATCTTTGAGGCCCGTTTTCGGCCTTAACGACTCGAGCATCAACGGCCTTCATTGATATGAGGATCTGAAATGGAAAGACTGGTCATAGATTTCAAATTTTTATTGATATGTCACCGCCATTCCCCCTGCAGCACAAAACCGGCCCAATAATATGGTGATGACCATTTCCTGCTCCGCCACAATTCCATTTGTGCAGCACGCAAAGCAGCAGGAGGTGAGAGTTTACTTTTTTTGCCGAGCATATCTTGATAGAACCTTACCATCAGATCAGACGTCGCTACATCATCGACGGACCATAGGCTGCCCATTACCGTTGCAGCACCGGCATACATGAATCCACGTGTGAGATTTATTAGGCCTTCACCTCTTATATCTTTTCCGATATTGGTGCGACAGGAACTCAACACAACCAAATCGACCGGCAGCTTAAGATTATAGATATCCCGCACCCGCAAGTATCCGTCCTGCGGGTTTCCGTTTTTGTTTAATAGTGACAGCACAAGTCCCGACCGCTCAGGCCTGACATTATCAAGAAAGGCATGGGTGGCAAAATGTACGATCCGGTATCGCCCCAGATCAGGATTGCGAGCCGCTTCGCAATTGGCAAGGAAATCCAGCGCAACCTTTCGTTTATCAGCGGGAACGAGCGATGTAATCTGCTCTGCTTCCCAGCGCGTATTGAATAATCGCCGGAAAGTGACAGCTTTGTCATCATTCGATGGATCGATATCCCGAAGCATATCGCGAAGGTCTGTATCTGAAGCAGTTACAGCTACCGAGTTTGCCGTTTCGCTATTTCTTTGCCTTAGCCTTTCATCATTCGCAGAGAAAACCGGATCGGCAAATACCGCAACAGTCTTCAACGCGGGCTTTCGACTAACTAAATCCCGCCGTATTAGCGCAAGAGTAGATGCGGAAGGCATAGTGACAATCTCATGTTTCACGATCAGTGGCTGCGCATGGCTGTCCTGCGCCTGCTGAATTGCGATTGGGTTATCATCAGCGATGCTTGGATCCGGAAGCGCGGCAAAGGGAATGAATTGCAGGGCGCCCTGTGTTACCAGGACAAGCCGCTTTTTTTCGAGGCGATCGTCCACAGGTCGTAACAGTATGCGGCTCAGCTCTACCGAAACCTGCTTATATTCTTGTTCCGATTGCTCGATCCGATTGCGACGTTGCTCTGCAGTCTCGCCTTTTACAGTCCTGTTTCTTTCGGTAAGCAGATTGTATGCTCGTAGTGCAACAGATTCGATCTGATCCCTTTTTGGTAATTCAAAGGTCGTCACTGAATTTGAAGAGACAAGCCAAAGAAAGCTACGCTCAGAACCTAACGCGTATTCAAGCAACAGAGTGTTCTGGTCCAATAATTGCTGAATCCGTTCTGCGTTTAGAGGTCGAGGCTGGGTTAAATCTGCATAACGCGGACTGTTGAGCCTGACTTCCTCTCTCACGTTCAAGTATTCGGTCGTAAGGCTCGCGACCTCTTCGGTCAGAGCTCGGTATTGGATTTCGCCAATCTTACCGTAAAGCTCCGTATTCCGGTTCATCTTCGCCCTGAGAGTCTGCTCAAGTTGATGCTCACGTGAGAGCAACGGAGTTTCTGCTCCCTTTTCAAGATCGATGTTATTTCTGACAAGCATATCAACCAAACTACGAGCTCGCGCCATTTCGACTGATTGCAAAGCCAGTAGGTTCAGGCCCATACCTGGACGTTTTTCGTGCAATCGCATTAGCAGATCGGTATAGAACTCATAGTAATCTTGCACCGTGGAAAGATAGATAGCGCGTAACTCTTCGTCGGTTACACTGGCTCTTACAGATTCGACCATCCTGATCGAGTTTTCGATAAGGTCTCGCGCTTCGTCCAGTTCATCCCCGTCTCTTTTAATTCGTGCGATATTGTAGAGAGTTTCGGCTTCTCCTTCTTTGTCGGATGCAACCCGCCGCAGCGCCAAGGCTTCATTGAAGTAACTTTCCGCTTTACCTGTCTCACCGCTTGAATAACTGACAACTCCTAAATAATTGAGGGAGCGCGCTTCACCATATTTGTCACCAATCTCGTTAAAGATCTTTTGAGCTTTGGTCAAAAATTCCAGGGATTGATTGATTTGGCTTTGCGAGAAACCGAGTACGCCAAGATAGATCAGTGTGTAGGCCTCGCCACGCCTGTCAGACGCTGTTCTTCTGATATCCAATGCTTGGGTGAAACAGCCAGTAGCGCGTTGTATGTCTCCAAGCAGAAGATATACACGTCCTGTTTCGTTCAACGCAGAAGCCACTCCGGTCGGCTCTCCTGTAAGCTGCCATAATCGTTGAGCTTCATTGCAAGGATCTAGTGCCTGTAAAGCATCGCCGAGACTCAAGAACAATTCACACTTTCGATAATTAACGCGGGCCTCACCCTCCTTGTTTTCATGGTCCGCATGCCAGTAATAAAGCGCCTGATCAAAATGGTCCAACGCTTTCTGTTTCTCGCCTATAGAAACGTAAATTGCACCCAGATTCGTGAGAACGATTCCAAGACCGCTGTTCTCTCCTTTTTCCTTATAAGAGACGAGCGCCTTTTGATAATAGTCCAGCGCATTGTAAGGCTCGCCCGAATCTCTATATGCTGAACCTAGTTGATTAAAAGCCCATCCGACACCATTCTTATCTTCCGCTCTAACGAACAATGGGACTGACTTCAGATACAAGTCAATAGCTGACTTGTATTCGCCCAGCTTGCTGTGTGCCAAACCCCAAAACATAAAATTCTGAGCTTCCTGCTGTGGTTGGTTTGCCAGATGAGCGAAAGGAGCCGCCTGGCGGTATTTTTCAATCGCTTGCCTCAAAGACTCGGCAGTCGCAAGATTGTCCAGCATCCATCCTTCTGAAGTTAATATCTCCGCGGTAATGTAGTTCCTCGTGTCATTGTTAGCAGGAAGCGAACGCTCAAACGCTAGCTCATAAACACCCCTTGCCGCTTTTGCATTTTTGGACTGAATTTGAAGCGTGTACCTTCCGCTGGACTGACTTATCCAATTTAAGTATTTCGTCCCTTGAATACCGTCTGGTTGAACTACTTCCTTCAGGAGCTTTCCGTCCGGGCCAAATAGTTTGACTGAAACATCGGTTGAACGCTCGGTCACGTTGATCTTAATGTACCAGTTTGCTGGTAAGACAATCCCATAATAGCGAGACTCCCCGCCGCCTAGTTCATACGCGCCACCGGACAACTCGCTTTCGCGTTCAACATCAAATGTTTGTTTAACCTCGGCCTGAATATCGGCAGTAGATGTTTTTGTCCGCTGCATCGACCCCGCTATCAAAACCAGGATGAATAGTCCGGATAAGAAAGAGGTCAGATTGTGAAGATTCTTTTTCATACGGCCTCAGCAATGGAAGCAACGGATATTGACTGTGAACCTACGTAGTTTGGTTCATTTTATTGGCTTCCAGAACGATTAAAGTGCTGAATCACAATAGATACTTAAGCGTGTATGCAGAGCTATGCCTCAGTGTGGTTCTCCTTCAATGATAAAGCAGGCCCAATTGTATGGGAACGCCCATTTCTTGCTCCGCCACATATCAATCTGCGCCTCCCGCAACGCCGCGGTAGGCAAAAGTTTTTCCGGCCCGAGCATGTGTCGATAGAACTTTGCCATCAGTTCTGATGTGGCCACATCATCAACAGACCACAGACTCACAACCACCCTTCCCGCGCCCGCGTAAAAGAAGGCTCGTGTCAAATTAATCAATCCTTCTCCGCGTACGTCCTTGCCTAGTCCTGTTCGACACGCGCTGAGCACGACCAGATCAGCAGGAAGTTTCAGGTTGTAGATGTCTCTGGCAAGCAGAAACCCATCCTGGCTCTCCCCTTTTTCGTTCACAAGCGATAACACAACTCCCGAGGATTCCGGGTGGACATTGTCCAAAAGCGCATGCGTAGCGAAATGCAGTATTCGATACTCACTGAGATCGGGACTTGTTGCCGTATTCAGGTTTGCCGAGAAATCTAAGGCACATAGTCTGTTTTCTGGACCGGTGAGTGAGCTAATCTGTTCTGCTTCCCATCTGGTATTGAACAGCCGGCGAAATCGTCCTTTTTCGTGTTCGGTTTGGCTTCCATTCTGGTCCTGATCGACATCACGAAGCGCCTGGCGCAGATCGTCATTATGCGAAATTCTGTCCGGCTCTGATTTATCCGCCAGGCGAGATGTAAGGAGTCTTTCATCGGTAGCTGAGAAAACCGGATCGGCGAGGACAGCAACCGTTCTTGGTGCACGTTTGCGATTCGCCAGATCTCTTCTGAGAACTCCCAAAGTGGAGGCAGACGGCAACATCGTGATCTCGTGATTGACAATCAGAGGCTGGTCGTCACTACTTTGGTTGTGTGTCGTGACTGATCTGCGGCTATTGGTCGGTTCTGGTAACGCCGAAAATGGAATGAATTGGAGTACCCCCTGCACTACGATCAGTAGCTTCTTTGATATGATTTGTTTCCTTGCAGGCCCCAGCAACATCTGACTAAGCTTAGCCGCCGCAAATCTGTATTCAGCATCGGTACGCCCAAGTCTAAGTTGACGCTGTTCAGGCGGTTCATCTTTCATCTCCTTGTTATGCTCTGTCAGAAGTGAATAAACACGCAGAGACAATTCTTCGATTTCCTGTTTCTTTGGCAGAACAAAGCTCTCGATCGAATGGGAACCTACCACCCAGAGAAAGCCGCGATCCACACCAAGCGCATACTCCAGCAGCACAGAGTTATCAGCCAGAAGCTGCCGTTGAACCTGTTCTGCCGTAAGAGCCTTCGGCTGCATCAAATCTGCATAGCGAGGATTTATCTGCCTGATCTGCTCTTTAACCTTAAGATACTCGGCGCTTAATTGAGCCAGTTCACCCACTATTGTGTCGAACTGCCGACCTGAGATTCTCCCGTACTGCTGAGCGTTATGCTCCATCCGGGATCTTATAGTTGTCCTCAGTTCGCGCTCGTGCGCCAGTAGCTTAGGGTCAACTTCGTTGCCCAGACTGACGTTAGCTTTTGCCAAAATCTCAACAAGGCTGCGTGCTCGCGCCCTTTCGACAGAATGCAGCGCAAGAAGATCATATCTTTCAGCAGGTCGCTGTTCCTGCAGCCGCATCAGCAGGTCAGTATAGAACTCGAAATAATCCTGTACTGTGGCAAGGTAGGAGGCTCGAAGCTCCTCATCAGCAACGCTCGAGCGTACCGTTTCGACAAGCTCCAACGATGATTCTACAAGCTTACGGGCTTCATCAAGGTAACCTTTGTCGCGTTTGATTCGGGCAATGTTATATAGCGATTCGGCCTGACCCTCTATATCGTGCGCTTCGCGCCGCATCACCAGCGATTTCTCGAAGTTCTCAGTCGCTTTGTCTCTATCTCCATTTGAATAATTAACAAGGCCTATATAATTACGGGCGCGCGCTTCGCCGTAATGATCGCCAATCTCTTCAAAGATTGACAGAGCCTTGTTAAGCGATTGCATTGCCTGTTTGAGGTCGCCCTGCGAATAATAAAGTAGTCCTAGGTAAGTTTGAGTGTATGCGCCCCCACGCCGGTCGGTCGCTCCGCTTCGCTCCTGCAACGCCTGCGTAAAGCAATCGAACGCCTTTTGTTTATCACCGAGCAGCAAAAAGACACGACCCGTCCCATCTAGCGCCATTGCCAGACGAGCTTTTTCACCTGTTAATCTCCAGAGTCGCTGTGCTTCTTCGCAGGGTCTCTGCGCCTGAACACCGTCGCCAAGGCTGAGATACAGCTCGCAGCGGCGATAGTGAACTCGCGCTTCTCCTTCAAGATCCTTTTGCGCACGCCAATAGTAAAGCGCCTGATCAAGATTATCGATGGCCTTTTGTTTGTCTCCCAGCATCACATATGCCGAGCCAATACTGGTATAGGCTATGGCGATCCCACCGTTGTCCGTCACACTCTTATAGGCGTCCAGAGTTTGCTGGTAATATTCCAACGCCTTGTATGGGTTACCCATATCTCTGTAGGCGGAGCCAATCTGATTAAGCGCCCAGCCGAGTTGTCCATGAGGCCACGCACGGCGATATAGCGGGACCGCTTGAAGATAATATTCAATGGCCTTCTGGTACTCGCTCAAGTTGTGGTAGGCAAGTCCCCAATACATGAAATTATCTGCTTCCAGTTCTGGAGGTTCGGATGCATGACGATATGGGGCAGCTTCGGCGAACAACTTGATCGCCTGGCGCATGGCATCATCAGTTCCGGCGCTCATTACATTCCAGCCCTCGCAGGTACGCATATCTCCTTGAATGAAATTCATATTCGCTTCAGTGGCTGGTGTAGGTACTTCGACCGACAACTCAAAGTCACCTATTAGAGCGTGCGAATCCTTTGACCTGATAATCACCGTGTATGATCCAGCTTTGGTGGACAGCCAAGGCAGATACCGTATACCTTGAACACCATCAGGCTTATCGACCACTCGCAAGACCCTTTGGTCTGGTCCGATTAACGTAATTGCTAGATCCGCTGAAATCTGATTTAAAGTGAGACGAACATACCAGTTCGCACGAAGAGGCAGTTCGTAATAAATCGCATCGCCTCCGCCAATCCTCTCGCTAATTCCATAGGCCGGTTTTCCTTCATCAACAACAATGAGTGCTTTCTT
>DASRDY010000202.1:0-39694 GCA_035652355.1 Blastocatellia bacterium | reverse complement strand
AATATCAGCAGCGAATAAGGCGTTGGTCGAGCCACTCAGCGGTCGCGAACTTGAGATAATTCATCTGATCTCCGCCGGTCATTCGAATCAGGAGATAGCAGACAAGTTGTTCGTAGCGCTGAGCACAATTAAATGGCACATCAATAACATCTACGGAAAGTTGCAGGTGACCAGCCGCACACAGGTTATCGTTCGTACCCGGCAACTAGGTCTGCTGCCATGAGAGCAGCGGGCATTTACGAAGGCAAATGAACAGCGCCCAATTGCTGAAACATCGACAGCATATCGAAATTGTTCCAGCCTTCAATTATTTTCCCGTCTTTGATACGAACGATTGTCATTCCGGTGAAATAGACAGGTTGTTTTGTTGCCGCCAAACCAAGACCATCGCCTGTGTGAGTTCCTCGAACGAGACACCGTGCCGATACCAAATCGCCTTCGGCAATGGTTTGTTCTACAACTATATTTATGTCTGGAAAGGCAGAACGAAAAGCCTGAAAAAACGGCTTGAATCCTTCCGGTCCTTTAAGGTGCTTGTCGGGATGATCAGCGAGTCCGTGCGCCAGACCTTCAGAGTGAAACATCTCATCGATAGCTTCGGTGCGACCTTTATTCCATACTTCCTCAAACCATCGATGGACCAGCGCTCTATTCTCTTGTGACATAAGCCCTCCAAGTCGGCAGTGGTTGGTCGGATGTTACTATGGAATGGCGCAGGAGTGAAGATGTCGATAAGTGTTACTTCAAACCTATTCGCTTAAGCCTTCCGTAATCTTGGATCCAATCAGACTATGAACGATTTCCCAGGCTTTTTCCAGACTTATCCCTTCACGCTGGTCTATCGCCAGAGAGTGATTTGTCGGTTCCAACTCGATAGTCGGACGGTCATTGCAGCCACGAAAATGCGCCATCGTCTTCAGGCAGTATGTGTCTTCGAGATAATAACCAATACTGTTGGAAAGCCAGCCGAAGAACGGTCCGATATCCGCAGAATCGAAATTCTCCAGATACTTATAGAAGTTTTCGCGCTTCTGAGACACCCAAACACCCAGCCCAAGCGATGCTTGCTGGCCGTTGATCGGGATTTCCAGGACTCCACGGATGAAGAAATCCTCGTTGTCGATGATGCAAGTATCAGAGGTCAGGTTTATTCTCTGATCGCCCTCGCCCTCGCCCTCGCCCTCGGGAATAGCATAACAAGGGTCAGGTCTATCCCAACCGATATCTGGAAGTCCTTCGTGAATCTCATCACAAGTGGCGCAGCGGAAACTCATGTAATCAAGCCTCAAAAATATAACCGAGGCAATTGTAAGGGATTCACTTATGTCCAGCAATCAAAGCGCGCCGCTCGAAACGACGCATTCAGGCCATCTGGCCGACTGTTTTCGGTTGTGATTCTTTCTTTCTACGGCCCCACCAAATCAACGGGCCAGTTATTGCCATAACAGGGAGCATTAGACTAAAGAAGGAAACGAGGAGTTTGCTCGGCCAACCAAGGACATCTCCTGTATGAATCGCACGATTCCAAACTTTGATCATGCGAAAACCCAGGGGCCCCATGCGTGAGTCCTGAACAAACAACACTTTGCCTGTATAGCTGTCCAGCATAACTCGCGTTCGACCGCCGGGAGTCAGGTCTTCCGGAAAGCGCATGGCAAAAACAGCAGATCGCTTTGGATCACCAGGTAGCTGGATAGTTCGGACATGAGCTCCGGGCACAGCTTGTTCCGCTATTGCGACAAGCTGATCCGGGCTCATTTGCAGAGCATCGGGCTTGGGCGGTTCTGGCCTTTCAGGAGTTTTGGCCGTCGTGCCGGAAATGTGATCAATCCAATCCGCCAGCTCGTTGTCGAAATGAATGACTATGGCTGTAATCGAAAAAACCAACAGGAAAAGAGATGAATATATTCCAACCGCATTATGAAGATCGAACGTGAACCGCTTGCCCGAAGAACGAAGATTTATCTTAAAGATTTTTCTCGGCCACCAGAGAATCAATCCACTGATTGCCAGCAGCAGGAGAAGAATAGCGGCTATAAACATGACAGTTTGACCGGCTTTACCTGCAAGCAACCGTATATGGAATTGATGAACCTCCCCTATGAGACTATTGGATTGATCGAGCGATCCAATTATCTGACCATTATAGGGATTTACGGCAATATCCATTTGCTGCTTCTGTTCCGTATTAACTAATGATGCTGGCCAGGAAAGGTTGTTAACGTCCTGCATCGTGATCAACGCCAATCGATAACCAGGATGCGCGGTTTCCAGTCGCGTCTTTAGTTCATTAAGCGAAAGACGATGATTTTCCGGATTTACATAGGAAAGTTTCGCGTTAAGCGCGCGATCCAGCGGTTCTTCGAATACCATTACGCTTCCCGTTACACCTGAGATAATCAGAAATACCGCGGATACCAGACCGGCGATAAGATGAGCGGTCAGCAGTGCTTTTCTTATTTTCATAACATCTCCTTGCCCTGCAGGTAAACCAAGGACAGCCAAAGCGCCGCCGGGCGGTCTGCAAAAGTATTACTCATCATGCCCCGTCGTAATCAGAGCTGCATTACGGCCGTAACAGACCGGAACTCCTAAACTTTTAGGAGTATATCCACCGAAATTCATAATTGTCAACGTCTAATATCTGAATGCCGCTTTTTGAAGACCTCGCGAATCCGGCAAATCATGCTAAACTAACCGTCTTCTCAACTCTCTCAGTTCCAGATTCATCGGTTATCGACTTCAAGGAGCTACCGTGATGATCACACGCTTGCGGCCGCTTTCCACCAGATTTGTTTTGTTGCAGACTCTGATTGCAGTTTCGCTTCTTCTGTCATCATTGCCGTTTTCCGTTCCGGCTCAGGTTGCGGCGAAACGACCTATCAACCACAACGACTACGACAGCTGGCGTTCTATCCAGTCACAACAGCTTTCGCCTGACGGCAAATTTCTTGCCTATGCATTGATCCCCGAGGACGGTGATGGAGAAGTTGTCGTGCGCAATCTAGCCACCGGAACAGATTGGCGTCAACCGATAGGTCATCGCCCAGAGCCCACTGCGGCAGGCGATGGCGCAGAGCCCGTGGCAGTTGTGACGCGAGCCGCAAATCTTCTCTCGTTTACGGCAGACAGTCGCAATGTGGTCTTCACTATCTTTCCGAATCGTGCGGACATTGAAAAAGCTAAGCGTCAGAAGAAACGCCCAGAGGATATGCCCAAAAACGGTATGGGGATCATGGAGCTCTCAAATGGTAATGTAGCTCGCGTGGATCGCGTCAGAAGGTTTCAGGTTCCCGAAGATAGCGGCACGTTCATCGCATATCAGCTAGAGGCAAAGCCAGTTGAAAGACGCGCCGACTCAAACGCGGGCGACAACACTGAGGGCGTGGGAAGCCAGAATGCCGGGGCGCAGAATAATGCAGGTCAGAATTTGGGCCGGCGTCGTGCGGGTGCGAGAAAGGAATACGGTACCGACCTGGTTCTTCGCAACATGAGTGATAAAAGCGAACGCACGTTTCCTGATGCTCTCGAGTTCACCATAAGCAAAGATGCCGGTAGTCTGATCTACACTGTCTCGTCGCGGAAAGATGAGACGAACGGGTTGTATGCCGTTAAAACTGCGACGGCGGATGCTCCCATCGCTGTGATTACAGGTAAAGGCAGGTACACTCGCCTGGTCTGGGACGACAAACAGACACAACTCGCATTTCTAAGCGATCGGGATGACGCCGCCGCAAAGCAGCCGAAGCTTAAACTCTATCAGTGGACTCGAGAGGGCAAAGCTGCGGAGGAGCTCGTTTCGACTGAAACTGCAAATTTCAGAAAAGGGATGGCGATAAGCGAGCGCGGCGCGATCAATTTCTCGCTTGATGGCTCCGACCTCTTCTTCGGTATAGGTCATGCACCGGATCCTGAACCTGATCCCAGCGAAGACGATACTCCGGTCGACGAAAAAGTCAGCGTCGATCTTTGGCACTGGAAAGATGATTACATCCAACCAATGCAGAAAGTTCGCGCGGAACAGGATCGAAATCGTTCGTATCGCGCGGTCTATCACCTCAAAGACAAGAAACTGGTACAACTGGCCGACGAGACAATGCAGGATGCTAATCCAGGGAATGACGGCCATTTTGCAATCGGACAGGATGATCGGGCATACAGGACTCTGGTCGGTTACGATCAGGATTACCAGGATGTTTACCTGGTTAACATTGCCGATGGTAGCCGCAAACCTTTGTTGAAAAAGCAACAGACACCGTTGTCATGGTCGCCGAACGGAAAGTACGCTCTGTTCTATGACGGCAAAGACTGGAATACGATTTCGGTTCCTGACGGAAAGGTAACCAATCTAACCGGTAAACTCGGCGTCAGCTTTGCTAATGAAACCCACGACAGCCCCAGCACTCCTCCATCGTACGGATCGGCAGGATGGACCTCCGATGATAAATACGTGCTGCTCTACGATCGTTATGACATCTGGCAAGTCGCACCTGACGGTGGTAGTGCAAAGAACCTTACCGGTATTGGTCGCAAACAGAAGATCATTTTCAGAAACGTTCAGCTTGATCCCGAAGGACGTGCGGGAGGACGTAGTCGCGGAGCTCGGGGTGGCAGTGACCGTGGCGGTATCGATCCTGCTGAGCCGTTACTGCTTCGCGCCGAAAACGAATGGACTCGCGATTCAGGTTTCTATCGCGTCAAGATCGGCGGCGGCGCGGCTGAAAGGCTGATTATGCAGGCAAAAAATTTCACGCCTCCTGTCAAAGCAAAAAATGCCGATGTGTTATTGCTGACTGCATCTACTTTCAATGAGTTTCCTGATCTCCTTGTGACGGATTCCAATTTCAAAGACCTCAAAAAAGTCAGTGACGCCAATCCGCAAAAGGCACAGATGTTGTGGGGCACATCTGAGTTAATCCGATTCAAGAACGCGGACGGAGTGCCTCTGAGCGGAACGTTGTACAAACCCGAAAACTTCGATCCGCATAAGAAATATCCGATGCTTGTCTATATTTACGAGACGCTGTCGGAAAACGTTAATCGTTTCGTTGATCCGGCCCCGCGGCATACGATCAATGCCTCGTATTACGTCAGCAACGGCTATCTGATTCTGGAACCAGACATCGTATATACGATTGGCTATCCTGGCCAAAGCGCATTGAAATGCGTGTTACCTGCCGTACAGGCTGTTGTCGATATGGGGTTTGTCGACGAAAACGCCATCGGCATACAAGGTCATAGTTGGGGCGGTTACCAGATCGCATATATGGTCACACAGACCAATCGCTTCAAAGCTGCGGCACCCGGCGCGGTTGTAGCAAATATGACCAGCGCGTACGACGGTATTCGCTGGGGCACTGGTATTCAGCGTCAATTCCAATACGAGCATACCCAAAGCCGAATCGGTGGCAGTATCTGGGAATATCCGATGCGATACATCGAAAACTCTCCTCTCTTTATGGCTGATCGTGTTCAGACCCCGCTTCTCATGATTCACAATGATGCCGACGATGCCGTGCCGTGGTATCAGGGTATTGAGTATTACCTGGCGTTACGTCGTCTCGGCAAAGAAGTTTATATGTTCAGCTATAACGGCGAGCCGCACGGTCTTCGCCGCCGACCCAATCAAAAAGATTATACGGTCAGGTTACAGCAGTTCTTTGATCATTTCCTGAAAGGAGCGCCGGAGCCGGATTGGATGGAGCGCGGGATACCGTTCCTCGAAAAAGGTAAAGAGAAGTCTACTGTCAAGGCTACAACAGATACAAATACATCTAAGAATTAATCCAGTCCAGAATTAGCGTGCCTATATGTGATAGGCACGCTAATTCGGCCACTCATAAAACGCCTATCCCCTCTGAAATCTTAAATGAATAAGAAGGATGGTTATAAAATAAAGCTATGAACATACCATTCAGCAATGTTGCCAGTAATCCCGGCCCAATCCCACCGAAACGCGAGGCACGAACACGGCTCCGATGAAGAGAAGCTGCGTATTTCGTTCGATTCTTGGATCGTCAATAACCAGCGAAAGAAGGAGCGCTAAAATCCTGGCCGCAACAGCCAAAGCGTAGGGAGCCGCAAAAGCGGGAAGCTTGCCGTCTGTCTTCGAGGACATTACTCTTCCTCCTTAACGGAACCGCATAGTAATGGTCGCTCCCCAACTCCTGGTGAACTATCTTTCGTTGATTCCAGCGGCAGCTTTTGTTCTTGTCATCTGCTAGGACGTCAGACACAGCCATAGCGTTACAAAGTTCTTGACATTAACAGAGTAACGTGAATTCGATGTTAGGAGAGAGAAAACCCTCGTCCCCGCCGGGGATCTATAGAAAATCAGCGTGGCGTGCAATTAATCGGGCCGAAGACAACCTGATCGCCGATGGATCGCAAAGCACAGGGCTTCACGACCATGGCGACAACAGGTTAACTCAAATACTCAGCGGAGCTCTTGGCATTCTCGTGTGAGGCGGATATTGCCGGAGCGGCTCCGGCGATCTCCTGACCCCCAAGCGTTCGCAACAGGGCACGTAGGGCCTGGTCAAATCCGGCTGCGACTTCTTCAAACCGACCGAAAGTCTCATCCGTTTGTGAAAAGTCCATCGTGCGACCGGCTGACTCCAAAGTCTGCGCCAGGGCGAAGGCTTCGGGAGCATTAAAGTTGCCAATAGCGCCTTTTAAAGTATGTGCCGTTATTTGAAGTGCCTTTGCGTCTCTGTTTGCGATGGCATCTCTGATCTCGGACATCTTCACAGGCAGTTCTAACAAAAACAATTCAGCTATTTCCTGTATCAGCTCGACGTCATTGTCATAACGGTCGAGTAGGGCGTCTTCATCAAGAAAAGCGGTCATTGCGTTTCCTTCCTTTAGCTCGCTATCGTTATTATTTATTGAAGGGAACAGATCGTCGATAGTCTGGTAGAGGGTTTCGGCCTGAATCGGCTTCGAGACGTAACCATCCATTCCGGACTCTAGACATCGTTCGCGGTCCCCTTTCATTGCGTGCGCGGTCATTGCGACGATCGGCACGTGTGTCCCTTTGAGTTGTTCTTTGCCCCGAATCGCACTAGTAGCATCGAACCCACCCAGTTCGGGCATCTGCAGGTCCATTAGTATCAAATCAAAAGGCTGTTTTTCCCACGCTTCGATGGCTTCGCCACCGTTGTTTACCACAACAACGTGGTGTCCGCGTTTTTCTAAAAGTCGAACCGCCAATCGCTGATTTACTTTGTTATCTTCGGCGACCAGGATGCGGCGGGTAACAGACTTTCGCCTGGCCGCGGCGGAGCGCGATTCAAAATCGCGCGCGTAGGAATACTGGCGTCCAAACGCATCCTCAATCGCATTCAATAGATCTGAATGCTTAACGGGTTTGACCAAACAGGCCTCAAACCCTAACGTCTTGCACCTGGCAAGGTCGTCGGTTTGACTCGAGGAGGTCAGCATTATCACTTTGGCGTTGGCGAGACCCGGCATCTCCCTGATGCGATCAACCAGCTCGAATCCATTCATTCCGTCCATCACTGAATCGACAAGGAAAAGATCGAATGATCGGAAATCTGCATTTGCCTGCTCGATTTCCTTAATCGCTGAGGGGCCACCATCGACAGCTATCGGATCCATTTGCCAATTAAGAAGAACTTCTTCCAATATTTTGCGATTAGTCGAATTATCGTCGACGATCAGAGTGCGTAAATGGGCCAGACTTGCTGTACCCGAGAACCTGTTGTTCTCAATAGCCTCAGTCTGGCATTGCAGATTCACTGTGAAATGGAATGTGCTTCCCTTTCCAGCCTCGCTATTCAGCCAAATCTTTCCCCCCATCAGTGCGATTAACTGAGACGATATAGTCAATCCCAGCCCTGTGCCACCATATTTACGTGTAGTGGAACTGTCTGCCTGAGTGAAGGCGCTGAATATCGCACTCTGTTTTTCTCGCGGGATGCCGATTCCTGTATCTTTAACGCTGAAATGCAAGCACGCGTGCTTGTCGATTTTTGAATCGACTTCGACATACAAGCCTATCTCTCCGCGTTCGGTAAACTTGATCGCGTTGCCGATCAAATTCACGATTATCTGCCGCAATCGAATCAAATCGCCGACGAGGTGGTCCGGAACGTCAGGCGCTACGTGGAAGACCAGCTCCAAACCTTTTTGATGAGCCCGCAACGCCAAACCTTTTATGATATCGCCGATACTTTCTCGCAAACTAAACGACGTCGGGTCCAAATCCAGCCTTCCGGCCTCAATTTTGGAAAAATCCAAAATGTCGTTTATAACGCCAAGCAGCGAGTCGGCCGAACTCTTAACCATTTCCAGAAATTCACGCTGCTCTGAATTAAGATTCGTGTCCAGCGCAAGTTCTGTCATTCCGATGATCCCATTCATCGGCGTGCGAATTTCGTGACTCATATTGGCGAGAAATTCGCCTTTCGCCCTGTTTGCCGCCTCAGCCGATTCCTTCGCCCTCTTCAACTCTGCTTCAGCTCGGATGCGTGACGTAATATCATGGGCCACGCAATACATCAGCTTCTCGCCCTCGGACCAATGCGCGGACCAAACCATGCTGATGGGCGAACGGTCCTTGTGTATAAATCGATTCGATAGATCAACGGTGGGCTCGCCACCAACGACTTTGACCAGTGCGCGTCGAGTTCTCTCAACGTCATCTTTATCCAGGAATTCGAAAAGAGTCCGGCCGG
The DNA here is from genome assembly GCA_035652355.1 of Blastocatellia bacterium. GTDB lineage: Bacteria > Acidobacteriota > Blastocatellia > DASRDY01 > DASRDY01 > DASRDY01. The sequence goes on along the minus strand of DASRDY010000202.1, from coordinate 30,995 downwards.
TCAATTGTTCCGGCGCGTATCCCCACACGTTCAGCGAAGCGGGATTGACGTTAATGAATCGCCCCCGCCTGTCGATCGAACAGATTACATCCAATGCGTTCGCTATTACGGCCCGTTCTTTCTGCGCGGCTTCCCTGAGCGCCATGGCCATTTGATGGAATACTTCGTCAAGATGCGCGATTTCGTCAGAGCCGGGAACAGGAGGTACCAGTTCCTTGCCTTCAGCCAATGACTGCGCTTTTCTGGCTAGCGAGGTGACTCGACTGCTGATTCCACGACTGAAAAAGAACGATAGGATCAGCGTTAACAGAATGTCGGCAGAGATTCCCGCGACCATCAGCCAGTTAAAGCGCTGCCAGGAAGCCTGGACGCCTTGGTCTCGGGTCAGATCTAGATTCTCTTCCTCGTCCAGGAACCGTTGCTTATCGTGATTGAATGTGGCCAGGACCTGTTGGTCATATCCATTGCCGATCAAAATCGCGGCCAATTCCAGGTTGCCTGACTTTACGGTTCTCTCAATATCATTCAGAAACGAAATGATGTTCGCAGCATCCAAATCGACTACCGAAGCCATCAGAAATTGCTGAGAATTATCTTTGACCTTATCTTTTAAGGCAGCGGAGAGCTTCTCGGCATTCGTTGCAGCGGCCGTGTACCGTTCGACGTATCGATCATCATCAGTTAAGACGTAGGCTCGGATGGAGTCCTCCGCAGTCACAATGGACTCCGACAGAGCCGCCACTTTGTTGATAACATCTTTTGAATGAAGAGACCAGGCCTGCGCATCCTCGCTTGAGCGTTTAATCTGGATGACTAAACCTACAAAGATCATCAGAAATATCAGAGGAATCGAAGTCAGAATCAGCCCCTTATAGGCCATCTTTACGCTAATCAGTTTCCTGATGCCGATTCCCAGTAGAACCGCAGAGCCCAACGCGAGTAACAGATTAGTTATTACTGAATGAGAGCTGGATTGAGTCGTAGCCGAAAATGCGACGGACAGAAACGGTATAACCATCGCCGCCATGCCGGGGATCCAATTGGGCAGACCACCAGCTTCGACGGCCGAGTTGCGCCAAGCGTAATGGATCATCAATCCGCCATAGATCGTAAAAGTCGCTGCCGTCTGGACGGCCATCTGCGAGCCCATCGCGAATGGGATAAGAAATGTGATGCCCAGCACGTAGCCGATCAGCGACGAAAGTCCGAGGCTTAATGGCAATGTATGTGCTATCGCAAAGAACGCATACGTTCTCTGGTTGCCGACTGCGACGGTAATAAGCGCAATGCCGGACGCCATGAAACTTATAGCGGTAATTAAAGACATTCGTCCGGGATACTGGTTCAGTATCGTATCCCAGGGATGAAAGAACGCAACGTCGATCCCTAACGATCTTCCGGATAAGAACTCCACAACCACCATTAGCGATAGAATGGTGATGAAGCAGCTACCGATCATCAGCACTGACCGGCAATTTGGAAAGCGAATCGCAATCATGCCGCTGAGGCCAAGCACCACAAAGCAGACAGCGCTGTTGTACTGTATTGCAATGGCGCCGGGGAGAATATGAATGATCGAGGCGAAGTGGAGGTGCCAGCCTGCAATAACGGTAAGTCCGGCGGCAGTTATTGCAAACAGGACAGCCAGAGTTATCCTGTCAGCGAGTCGCTCGTGCGTGGGCGTTAGGGCCGTCATCGTTGTTAGGCGTGGCTAATTCCCGCCTTTATTATCATATAGTTGCGCTTCAGATTTGCAGGCGTGGACCTCCCCACGCGGAGTGAAAGCTGACTTCTAATCACTCTCTATTTATTCCTGCACATCCTCTATATCGGCAACTTCGACCCTGTTTCGTCCGTTTTTTTTCGCCTTGAACAGCGCTTTGTCTGCCGCGCTTATCATGGCCATCCACCCGATAGTATGAGGTTTGTCGCTGGCAGCAACGCCAAAACTGCCGGTTACAGATATATTAAAGCTACCCACAACTATTGGATCAGAGCTGAGACTGGCAAGAACTCGATTGGCGACCCCTTCCGTCGAATGGTTGTCACTGCCAGGAAGCACAATCAAAAACTCTTCGCCTCCGTAACGACCCACTGAATCGTAAGGTCGTAAAACTGAGCTCATCCGCTTTGCCGCTTCCTGGAGCACAGTGTCTCCGGCAGGATGCCCGTAGGTGTCGTTTACACTTTTGAAATGGTCCAGGTCAGCAAGAATTATCGCCAGGCTGCCGCCGAGTCGACCGGTTCGCGCAGTCTCGCGTTGGAGCATCTCGAATATTGCGGCGCGATTCCACAGGTTCGTCAGGGGATCGTGTGTCGCCTGAAACAGGAGTTTTTCCTGGGCAGCCAGCAGTTCCTTTTGCAGGACTATTATGCGCTCGCCGACGCGCAGGCGAACTTTCAGTTCTTCCGCATTGAATGGTTTGCTGATGTAATCGTCCGCTCCGGAATAAAGACCCTCTACGATCTCTTCGCTTCGATCTCTGGCGGTCAGTAATATTAGATAGTAATACTGGCCTTCCGGAAGTTCGCGCACTTGTTTGCAGACCTGCAAGCCATCAAGGCCGGGCATCATCCAGTCAAGAATTGCCAGTTTGGGAGCATCAGCAGCAGACAGAGCCTTGATGGCTTCCAGTCCGTCATTTGCGACCACGGTTTCGTATCCCCATTTGGCCAGAAATGAACGAAGTACGCGTCGCGAAATGGCGTCGTCGTCTGCGATCAGGATCTTCATTCGTTATCTCCTAGGGGAGAAATAGAGATAAGACCTCGCGGCTCAATCGAAAAACTAAGGGTTTAATACGAGCAGCAGGAATAGTTTAAGCCATCATGTTCCGGTATACAAAGGTATTCTTAGCGATTGAGCCAAGGCTTTCCTCGATAATGCGTGGAATTAGCGCCGGCAAATTGCCAGGCGCGTTTCCGGCTAACCGGACTAATTTGAACTGTCTTCCTATCGAACCTTGCAAAGGCTGTTCGCAGCAAGTTCGTTAGGGGCCTATGGCTACGGCCAAATAGAATTCAACAAAGCCGCGAGTCGATAACCGCCCCATGCAATTCGATGATGCACGATTGCGACAGCTTCATTACGGTACTGAGCGCTTGGGGCTGCATTCTCGCTAAGTCCCTTATAAACGAAGTCCCTGGATATCTCAAAGCTCTCCTTGGCCCATCCCGTAAAATCAAACGGTCCGCCAGCTTTCCAGGCTGGATCGGATTCGGGATACTCTTTTACTGCCTGTTCAGCAATCGGGACGATGGAACTGATTGGCGGGGGCGCATATTCCGGCGGAGGACTGGACTTCGGAAATGTGTCGATACCGTTATCCCACAAGGCATGCAACCGCTCTGTGTCAATCCTGAAATCGTTGCCACCTCTGTCCCCGTTGGGAAATGCCTTTGATACCCGAGTCTCAGCATGCAGCGGCTGGTGAATGTCGCCCACAAAATGAATAATGAACCTCAGAGCTTGAGCCCGAGCTTTGTCATCTTTGCTGGTTTTCAATATTTCTACGTCGCCGTTCAGAGCCTTGACGATATTCTCTGGTTTTGGCTCATCTTTGGGCAGCGGAGTCCCATCAGTTGAGAATGGATAATCGATAAAATGATCGTCGTCGAAACGCGGAAACGTCTTGCTGCCTTTAATATCATCTGCCCAATGCGAGGCGTTGATGAAATCGCTGGATTTGATTGCATCATCAGGACCGAGCTGAACAGCCATCAAACGGTCGACTTCAGATTTCGCGTGACTGTTAAGTCGGTCGTAGGCAATCTTGGCAACGATCATGTGTCCCGCGGCGCTCCAGCCGAGAACGTTGGTCGATGACAACAGAAATAAAAGAATAACGAGCGAGATAATCGCTGATTTAAAGGGGAGACGAATGATCCTGCTCAAAATAAGCTCCTGATTCAAATGCAACATTTTCGAGTTATTGTTGCAAGTATACGCGAAACAGTCGACAAACTTCCACACTTCCGTGTTATGGCAAGCGAACCTGCTTAACTGATATAACGTTCGGCAAATGACCTATCTCAGATAATTGGCTCGTTATCAGAGACGCATCTATTTGAATGATTGAGATCGCAATTCCGCCGATCTCTTTTCTACCAAGATGAAACCTGCCGATGTTTATCCCCTGGTTGCCTAGAAAAGTCGCTATGTTTCCGATAACTCCTGGAACATCGTGGTTGAGAACGACGAGCATGTCGCCTTTCGGAATTGCCTCCAGATTGAAACCGTTGATTCGAACCAGCCGTGGATTGTTTCCATCGAACAGAGCACCTGAAACCTCACGCTCCCCTTCAGGAGTTTGAGCTTTTATTGTAATTGCACTGGCAAAATCGCGTGCGCGATGGTCAAGAGTTTCAATCAATTTCACACCGCGTTCCTGCAGTATCAGCGTTGCGTTTACGAAATTCAAACGCTCGATCACCGAAGAGAATAGTCCCACAAGTACTGCCTGAGTAACCGTTGTTGTATCGAGGTCGGCAACGTCTCCGCTATATTCGACCGTAATCTCGCTGATGCTGTGACCAAACGCTTGGCCGAAGAAATCGCCGATTGACTCGGCTAAACTTAAATAAGGCCGAATAAGTCGAAGCTGTTCCGAATTCAATGCGGGAACGTTAACCGGTCCTCGCACAGTTTGATTGAGCAGGAAATCGATTATCTGTTCCGCGACTGTCACTGCCACCCCGACCTGGGCCTCTTCGGTTGAGGCTCCCAAATGAGGGGTGCATATGACTCGTTCGTGAATCACCAAGGGATGATTTGCAGGTGGAGGCTCCTGCTCAAATACATCCAGCGCGGCGCCGGCCACTTTACCGGTATTTAATGCCGCAAGCAGGTCTTCCTCATCAATAAGGCCGCCCCGAGCACAGTTGATAACGCGCACACCATCACGCATCTTTGCGAATGCGTCGCGGTTTACCATTCCTTTGGTCTCCGCTGTCATTGGAGTATGAATCGTGATGAAGTCAGAACGAGCATAGAGATCATCAAGTGAAACCGGCTCGATGCCAATTTTCGCAGCGGCTTCATTGGAAAGATACGGATCAAAAGCAATCACGCGCATGCCCAGTCCCATAGCGCGCGATGCGACCACCGCTCCGATCTTTCCGACTCCAATGATGCCGAGAGTCTTGCTGTTGACTTCGGCTCCGACAAATTTGTTTTTCTCCCATTTGCCGTTTTTCAACGACAAGGTAGCCTGTGGTATCAGCCGAGCTACTGACATCAACATCGCGATGGTATGCTCCGCCGTTGTTATGGTGTTTCCCTGCGCGGCGTTCATCACGACAATACCGCGTCGGGTTGCAGCACGCGTGTCGATGTTATCGACTCCGGTTCCGGCTCGGCCGATCACGCGCAATCGATTTGTAGAATTCAAAACAGTGTCAGGAACTTTTGTGGCGCTGCGAACAATCAATCCGTCATATTGATCTATTATCTTTGCGAGTTGTTCTGGCTTGAGGCTGCCAGCCTCGTTCACTTCAAATCCGTTTTGGCGAAACAGATCGGTTCCTGCCGAGGAAATATCGTCACAAACAAGGATTTTCATTCTTCGTCCATCTTTACCGAATCAATATCAACAGGACCAATTAGAATCTTACATTATTTGTCGAGATGTCTTCACATGCCCACCTGTGAAGATCGATAACAAATAGGTATGTGCGTTAAACTGCCCAAAAACAAATTTAAGAATTCAGAGTTTTCAGCTATTTACGCGAGCTCGGGCCTAAAACTGGCCCGTATTGCCACAACATTGTCACAAGAGTGTTGATGTCTTACGGAAGACCTGTTATTATGAGCACCTCTTAAATCGAATAATAAAGTTTTCTCAGCAAAAGCAATAATGAAAATTCAGGCTGGCGTCCTAAATAAGGATCTTCCCATACCGCTTTATTATCAGTTGAGGACTATTCTGATCGATCAGATCAAGGGAGGCACGTTTAAGGCTCACGATCGTCTGCCGGCCGAAGACGAGATCGCCGCCAGTTTTGGAGTAAGTAAGGCCACTGTTCGACAGGCTATGAACGAGCTGGTGTCGTCAGGGTTGGTTCGACGCGAACAGGGCCGCGGAACATTTGTCGCTGAGCCAAAGATCGAATTGGGTCCACGCGAGCTCACCAGTTTTACACAAGAGATGAGCGGTTATGGACTTCAACCGAGCTCAAGGGTTTTGAGACAGCAGATGGTCAAAGCAGAAAACGATGTGGCGGAGAAACTGCGACTTTCCGAAGGAACAGAAGTACTTGAACTGAAACGATTGCGAATGGCTCAAGGGGAACCGATGGGAATTCAGACAGCATTTGTTGCCCTGCGCTTTGCGCCAGATCTCCTGAACGAAAATTTTGAGACAGTATCGTTATACGAAATTCTCAAAAGCAAATATGGAGTTATAGCCTCGCGCGCGAAAGAACTTCATTATGCCGTGTTGTTGAGCCCGCAAGAGGCAAAACAGTTGAAGGTTCCAGAGGGATCACCGGGACTGGCTGGAGAACGAGTTACATTTGTTCCGAGCGGCGAGCCATTCGAATTGGTCTATTCAGTTATGCGAGGTGACCGGTACCGGATCGTTATGGATCTGGGGGAACATCAGATCGGCTCTTAAAATTGTCGTCGTTGTTGCGCATTTATCGTAAGGGTCAGCCGAAGTATGAGGATCGTTCTGATCTAAAGGACTGGCTCAATCATTCCAGCAGAATTCTTTCGCGGCCAGCAGTTAGTTAAGCAGCAATCGGATTGTTGTCTTGGAGTCCCGCATGGAGGTCAGCAGTCGGTTGTGTGCGGAGCTGAATCAATTGCGATCAGTAAAGTCGGCGGGTTATCTCCGTCGAACCGTTTTGAGTGAGACCAAGCTTTGTGATTGGAGTTAATCTATGAAAAAGATGTCAAAACTGGGCATCCAGATATTACTGGCTGTTTGTTTGGCTCTCAGCCTTTCGGCTGTGACGCAAACATTCGGTCAAAACGTAACTGGTACCATAGTGGGAACAGTAACAGATTCCAACGGCGCCGCTGTCGCCGGTGCAAATGTCACGATCAGAGATACAGATAAGAACATCGTTGTTAGAACAGTGACGACAAATTCGAATGGCGAGTACACGGCTACTCTGCTGCCGGTAAGTCATTATTCGGTTACCGTCGAAGCGGCAAATTTCAAAAAATTTGTGAAGACCGGGATTGAGTTGAACGTCAATGATCATTTGACAATTGACGCCGCAATGCAGGTCGGTCAGGTCAACGAAGAGGTAACTGTGCAGGCAGCATCGACAGAGGTCGAGCTGCAGACAGCGACCTCAGGTACGGTCGTCTCTAACCTGGAAGTAAAAGAATTGCCGTTGAACAGCCGGGTTTATTTGCAGTTGTTAACACTTATGCCTGGTGTGAGCAACGGATCAAGCGATCAGCTCTTCATCGGAACGACCAATCCTTCTGGTCAGACTAATACCGTATCGTTTGCGATTAACGGAGGAAGAACCAGCGAGAACAGTTACACGGTCGATGGCGCTGACAATATTGACCGCGGATCGAATCTGACATTGCTGAACACCCCGAGCATCGACGCAATTGCTGAATTCAGGGTCACGCGCAACCACTACAGCGCTGAGTATGGACGAGACGCGGCAGGTCAGGTTAACGTAATCACAAAATCAGGAACGAGCAAGTTTAATGGTGATGCGTACGAATTCTTCCGCAACGATGCGTTAAACGCTAATAACTTTTTCAACAATCTTGCAAATGTCAAGCGACCGCCGCTGAGGTACAACAACTTCGGGTATACGATCGGCGGACCGTTGTATATTCCCGGTGTTTATAACGACAGTAAAGATAAAACGTTCTTCTTCTTTTCCCAGGAATATCACCGGATCATCACGTACGGAACGTTTACTGCCGATGTGCCGACAGCTAACGAACGACAGGGCATCTTTGCGACTAAGGTTTGCACGGGGCCCATCACTACGGTCTCGCCTGGAGTAACAACTTGTCCATCTTCCAACACTATATCGAACATCGACCCAATCGCGGCTGAGTATATTAAGGATATATATAGCAAGTTGCCGCTTCCCAATGCGGGCACCACCGCTGATCCGAACAGGTTGATCACTCCGGTTCAGAGCATTTTCAATCATCGACAAGATCTGATTCGCATCGACCATAACTTCAATTCCAAAGTCAGCCTTTCTGGCCGCTATTTGAACGATTCAATTCCGACCATTGAGCCGGGCGGGCTGTTTACAGGAGACGTTCTGCCCGGCGTTGCTACGACAAAGACCAATTCGCCGGGAAGAAGCCTTGTCCTGCGAAGCGTTCAGACATTTCGTCCCACATTTCTGAATGAGATCGGTTACGCCTTCTCTTACGGCGCGATCATCAGCGATACGACAGGACTGGAAGCTTCGGTCAACTCACCTGATATTCAGGTCACGCTGCCGTTCAAATCGACGCTGAACCGTGTGCCGGGTATATCTAATGGAATGAGCGCCATCGCCGGGTTTGGTCCATACCGTGATTTCAACCGCAATCACAACATCTTTGACAATGTGACCAAGATCGTTGGAGCACAGACATTGAAGTTCGGACTCAGCCTCAATTTCTACCAGAAGACAGAAAATGCGGCGGGGAACAACGTGGGAACTTACGCTTTTTCAACCTCGCGCTCCAATGACGGTACTACTGCCGGTACTCTGGCTCAACAACAGGGATGGGCAAATTTCCTGCTGGGTAATGTGGCAACATTCACACAGGCTTCTGAAGATATAACTCCTGACATCAGAGCTCGCCAGCACGAATTCTATTTCCAGGATGACTGGCGCATTAAGTCAAACCTGACGCTGAATATGGGTGTTCGTTACTCGATGTTCCGTCAACCTATTGATAAAAACGGCGAGCTGACAACATTCGATCCGGCACTGTACAATCCGGCCCACGCGGTGGGCATTGATGCCAGCGGAAATAAACTGCCGTGTGTTTCCCCCTGCGACCCGCTCAACGGAATCATCATCGCCGGCGTAAACTCACCATTCGGCAATAAAGTCGGACCGGAAAACTATAAAGCTTTTGCGCCGGTTTTCGGCTTCGCCTGGGATCCATTCAAGGACTCGAAGACCTCGATCCGCGGTGGCTACGGGTTGAGTTATGACACAACCCTGTTTGGGACGCTCGAGCAGAACATTTTTGCCAATCCGCCGTTTGTTAACAACATCAGCATCAGCAACACGAATTTCGCAAATCCTGGCTCGGTACTGGCGTCAGTATCAGCGGCTCCCCTGACCCTGCACGCAACGCCAGTAGATTTCCAGGTCCCATATATCCAGCAATGGAGTCTTGATCTTCAGCGCGAGATTAAGAAAGATTTCATCGTTGAGGTTGGCTACTACGGATCAAAAGGCACTCATCTGCTGGGAATCGTCGATCTCAATGAGGTTCCCCCCGGCGCGGCTGTCGCAGCAGGACTTGCTCCTGCTGGCACTGCGGTAACGGCGGGCGCGGCCACAAACAAGCTTAACCAGATTCGTCCATTCCTGGGTTACGTCGCAATTAATTCGCTGGAAAACTGGTTCAACTCCAATTACAACTCGATGCAGATGTCGGTTGAAAAGAGATTCAGCGCCGGCTCCCTGATAAAGGCTGCCTATACGTGGTCTCACAACCTGACAGACAACCAAAGCGACCGAAGCAATGCTCCCCAAAACGTGTATGATCGAGCGTCAGAGTATGGTCCGGCGTCGTTTGACCGTCGCCATATCCTGACCGTCGACTACGTGTACGAATTGCCTTTCTTTAGAGGTGCGAAAGGTGTAGAAGGACTTGCGCTCAGCGGCTGGGAAATTTCTGGTATCACCAGTTATGCCTCCGGCCTCCCTTTGACAGCAACCACCTCCGGTTTTGATCCAGCTGGTCTCGGTTTCCTTGGCACAAGCGCAGCCGGAGGACGACCGGATCAGATTAGCGATCCGAATAACGCGCCAGGAACGCTGTTACAATGGTTCGACAAAAATGCATTTGCCCTGGTTCCTGGAACAGTGCACCGCCCAGGTGACGCCGGACGCGGCACTATATTGGGTCCGGGTTTTGGGCGCTGGGATTTCTCCCTGGCGAAATTCTTCACGATCAAAGAGGATGTGAAACTGCAGTTCAGGACCGAGATGTTCAATGCGTTTAACCATACTAACTTCCTCAATGTGAGCACGAGTTTCACCGCAGGCACATTCGGCCAGATCACCAGTACCCACGATCCGCGCATCATCCAGTTTGGATTGAAGCTTTACTTCTAGTCCATATTGGACCCAAAAAAGGAAATTGCCCGGTGCAACAACGTTTGCATCGGGCTTTTTTTCGGAATCAGACTGTCAAACCTGACGAGGCTGCTGATTAGATCAGGCCATTCCTTTGCCGTTGGCTTGGTGGAATCGTTCCATAAATTTTGTGGTGTATTTGCCGGCCATAAAGTCCGAGTCGGAAAGAATCCTGAGATGAACGGGAATTGTTGTCTTGATTCCCTCTACTATCGTCGCTTCCAATGCGCGTTTCATTCTGGCAATCGCCATATCGCGCCGGCGCGCGTGAACAACTATCTTCGCAATCATTGAATCGTAATTCGGCGGGACAACATAATCACGATAGACGGCCGTATCGACTCTGACTCCGGGGCCACCTGGCAGGTTCAGTGCCGTGATTCGGCCCGGGCTTGGGGTAAATCTGACAGGATCTTCGGCGTTGATTCGGCATTCTATTGAATGACCGCTGAAGATAATGTCTTCCTGCTTATAACCAAGCGCTGCTCCTTCCGCAACGCGGATCTGCATTCGAATCAGGTCTGAATTCGTGACCATTTCAGTCACAGGATGCTCTACCTGAATGCGAGTGTTCATCTCCATGAAATAGAAGTTCTGATCGTCATCAACCAGGAACTCTATCGTTCCCGCACCGATATAACCAAACTTCTTGCACGCGTTGACAGCCGTTTCATGCATTTTCCTGCGCAATTCCGGAGTCAACGTCGGCGAAGGTGTCTCTTCCAGCAGTTTCTGATGCCTGCGCTGGACAGAACATTCGCGCTCTCCGAAATGAAGGACGTTGCCGTGCTCATCGCCCATTACCTGGACTTCAACGTGATGCGGGCTTGTAATGTATTTCTCTATATAAACATCGCCATTGCCAAACGCTGTGGTTGCTTCGTGGTTTGCTGTCTGGTAAGCGCCCAATACGTCTTCCGCTTTTGTCACGATGCGCATACCGCGCCCGCCGCCGCCAGCAGAAGCCTTTATAATTACCGGATAGCCTATCTTTGCGGCTATTTCCTGCGCATCTTCTTCGCTTCGGACTACACCATCGCTGCCTGGCGTGACCGGGACGCCAAGACTGCGCATTGTATCTTTGGCCTGGGCTTTATCACCCATCATTCGGATTTGTTCAGGTGTCGGCCCGATGAATTTGATGTTGCAAGCCTCGCAGACTTCCGCGAAATAAGCATTTTCAGAAAGGAAGCCATACCCTGGATGGATGGCATCGACATTCGCAACTTCGGCCGCGCTGATGACCGCAGGTATATTCAGATAGCTTTGTGCTGAAGACGGAGGACCGATACAGATCGCCTCGTCGGCGAATCTAACGTGTAGCGCGTCAGCGTCAGCCTCGGAATAAACCGCTACAGTTTTGATGCCCAGTTCTTTACAGGTCCAGATGATACGGCAGGCAATCTCACCGCGATTCGCTATAAGAATCTTCTTGAACATAATAAGAAGAGATCAGAAATTATGTGCGGAGCATCAGCCCGCGGTTCCTGGCACGATGCCCAGTATTCAATTCACGATATCTTAATTCCAAAGAGCGCCTGGCCATACTCAACTGGCACCCCGGTCTCGACGTAGATTTTAGCGATCGTCCCGGAGACCTCCGATTCAATTTCGTTCATCAGCTTCATCGCCTCCACGATGCAAAGGACCGCTCCCTTTTCGACCCTGTCCCCGATTTTTACGAACGGCTGTGACGTGGGGCTCGGGGCGCGATAAAACGTTCCGACTATCGGGGATTTGATCTGATGGAGATCGGCATCCTGGTCCGCCTCGCTCTTCTTTGGCTCGGAAACCACAGGCGCCTGATGACGCGCGGGCGTTGGGAACTCGATCGGTGGCGGCGGAACAGGAGCCAGCACATGCGGCTGAGACGATACAACCGGCGCAACATGGTTGACGTGTTCGGAGCTGCGCTTGATCCTCATCCGAAAACCAGACCGCTCAACTTCGAATTCGGCGAACTCTTTCTCTGCAACCAGCTCGATCAGCTCTCTAATTTCCTTTTGGTTCATTTGTGGATTTCCAAAAGTGCAAACTGCCAGCACAGTTACTTGAACAGGTATGTTACAGAAAACAGCCCCAACCGCCCATTCCTAAACCTTTTCTTTGGGTTGGGGCACCAGTTTCAGAGGGCCAGTCTAAAGACTAACTCTCTTCAGTCTCTTTCTTCTTGCGGCGCTTTGCGGCCGGCTTCTCTTCAGACCTGGGCTCTTCTTCGTTTTTGGCTGTAGCCTTTGCTCTGGTCTTCTTTGCGGGCTTCTCTTCTTCCTTCGTGGTTTCCTTTGCGCCCTTGCCTTTAGCTTTCTTATCTACTTTCTCTTCGCCCTTGTCCTTACCTTTGGCTTTCTTGTCCCCCTTTGCAGCCGATTTCTCTTCCTTAACTGTAGTCGGAGCAACTTCACTGCCGATCAATTCGATCAATGCGATCTCGGCGCCATCGCCTTTGCGATAACCCAGTTTGATGATACGAGTGTATCCACCGTTTCGATCGGCGAAGCGGGGTCCAATCTCATCAAACAACTTGTCCAGCGCCTGCACTCCGCCTGTCGCCGGCTCGATTTGCAGTGAAGCCTTTCTGAAGGCTCTCTGCTTTCGCTCTGCATGACCACCGATGAAATAATCGGCTGCGGTCCTGCGCGCGTGAACGGCCGCGGCCGGTTCGGTATTGGCATGACTGCCGCGACGACCGAGAGTGATAGCCTTTTCCGCGAACGGCCGTAATTCTTTGGCCTTTTGCAAAGTGGTGATAATCCGCTCGTGCACAATAAGCGAGGTGCACAAATTACGAAGCAATGCGCGCCGGTGCGATGACGTCCGGCCTAGTTTCCTATGAGCAACGCGATGTCGCATGACCTTCTCCAGATAAAATTAGGACAAATTAAAAGACGGACCCGATGGAGGTCCGTCGATTTCTTACAACACTATTCCTGACCGATTACGTTTCCCTGGTCATCCAGTTTCAAGCCCAGGCCGAGTCCCATCGATGTCAGGATTTCTTTAATTTCGTTCAATGATTTACGACCGAAATTTTTTGTCTTGAGCATTTCAGCTTCGCTCTTTTGGACCAACTCGCGGATCGTCCGAATTTCAGCGTTCTTCAGGCAGTTGTACGAACGGACCGAGAGCTCGAGCTCGTCAACCGATCTGTCCAGATTCTCGTTGAACACCGGACGTGAATCCGCAACGTCGCGACTGACGACTTCTGGCTCTTCTTCAAAGTTGATGAAGATCGCCATGTGATCCTTGATCAGTTTTGCGGCAAGGCCGACTGCATCGGCTGGTCGGACGCTTCCGTTCGTCCAGACTTCCAGCGTCAACTTGTCAAAGTCGGTGTCCTGCCCCAGTCGAGCAGCATCGACGATATAGTTGACTTTTTTCACTGGTGAATGGGCGCTATCTACCGGAATATAACCGACGGCCAAATCCTCGTCGAAATTACGGTCTGCAGGAATATAGCTTCTGCCTTTTTTGACTCGCATTTCGATGTGAAGCGCGCCGCCTTCACTAACGGTGGCGATGTGAATATCGGGATCAAGAACCTCGACACCGGAATCCACTTCGATGTCGCCCGATTTAACCTGTCCGGCGGTTTCCCGTGATACACGGATAGTCTCGGGGCGATCTCCGTGCATTTTGAACGGGATTCGCTTTAGATTAAGAATGATGTCGGTCGCATCTTCGACCACACCGGGAATAGACGAGAACTCGTGCAGCACGCCCTCTATCTTTACCGCGGTTATCGCGGCGCCTTCAATCGAAGACAACAAGGCGCGCCTGAGACTGTTACCGATAGTGATTCCAAACCCGCGCTCGAACGGCTGGGCGTAGAACCGACCATATTTGTCGGTCATGGTCTCGCTGTCTGGGACTAAGTGTTTCGGCTTCTGAAAACCCTTCCACAAAGTAGTTTGTTCCATTCTCTCCTCGCGAAAGAAAGCACAAAACGAACAGCCCGTCCGTTGGCTCGTGAAAACCAGCGGTCATGCTGTTCCTTATGTTGCTTTACTTCGAATACAACTCGACGATGAGTTGCTCATTAATATTCTGCGAAATATCCTCTCGACGCGGCAGGCTGTTAACGCGTCCTGCCAGTTTTGTCTGATCAGCTACCTCAAGCCAGGCCGGACGCCCGCGTCCGCTGGCCGTCTGGAATGCGCCCTGAATATGAACATTATTTGCGCTCTTCTCTTTAATGGAGACCTCGTCGCCAACCTTGACCTGAAATGAAGGGATGTCTACTTTCCGGCCGTTGACTGTTATGTGACCATGTCGCACAAACTGGCGAGCCTGAGAGCGGTTCAGCGCAAAACCGAGCCTGAAGACAACGTTATCCAGCCGTCGCTCTAATAGTGCCAGGAGCTGTTCGCCGGTGACGCCCTTCTGACGCAGAGCGCGCTCGTAGTATCCCCGGAACTGGTTCTCGAGGATTCCGTAAATTCGTTTTACCTTTTGCTTTTCGCGCAACTGTTCACCGTATCCGATCAGTTTTGCACGTCTAGCATCTTTGCCATGCTGCCCTGGTGGCTGGGTGCCACGTTTTTCAATCGGGCAGGAAGCTTTAAAGCAGCGATCACCTTTTAGGAAAAGCTTTGCACCTTCGCGGCGGCACAAACGGCACACCGGACCTCTGTATCTTGCCAATCTAATCTCTCCTACTCTGAAGTAAAAGTTTACAGACCAATGAAACTGGCCCTTCTTCCTTTGCGCCCTTTCGGGCGGGTCCTAAATAAAAAATTAAACGCGACGTTTCTTTGGCGGACGCACACCGTTATGGGGGATCGGTGTAACATCGCGGATTGCCCGAACGTCAATTCCGGCAATCTGGATGGCTCGGATAGCGGACTCTCGTCCCGATCCTGGTCCCTTTACACGGACTTCGCAGGAATTCATTCCTGAATCTTTAGCGATACCGGCAGCCTTGGCTGCGGCCTGCTGAGCGGCGAACGGTGTTCCTTTTCGCGACCCGCGAAATCCAAGCGCGCCCGAACTGGACTGTGTAACCAGATTACCTTGAAGATCGGTGATGCTGATCAATGTGTTGTTGAACGAGGCCTGAATATGCACGATGCCCTGCTGTACAACTTTTTTCTCTTTGCGCTTGAAAGCTTTCTTTTTTCCGGCGGGTGCCTTGGTTGCTTGTTTTGCCATCTTACTCTTCCAGTTTAAACTCTTCCCATCGAAACGCGACTCGCCAAATCAAATAAAGGCAAGCGCGCAAAACTAATTATTACTTCTTGCCCGGGGCCTTCTTCTTGGCGACAGTGGCGCGACGCGGACCTTTTCTGGTCCTGGAGTTTGTGTGCGTGCGCTGACCACGTACCGGCAATCCGCGGCGGTGACGTATCCCACGATAACAACCGATTTCCATCAGTCGTTTGATGTCCATCTGGATATGCTTTCGCAGATCGCCTTCGACTTCAGCGTTCTGATCGATGTACGCGCGAATGCGATTCTGCTCGTCGTCCGTCAGATCCCGAACCTTGGTATTAACATCCACGCCTGCTCCCTTCAGAATCGTCTGAGAGAGCGAGCGCCCAATGCCATAAATGTAGGTAAGACCGATTTCCGCTCTCTTATTCGGCGGTAAGTCTACGCCTGCAATACGTGCCATTCTTCCTCCAGAATCATTTCGTCGAGCCGCGTATCAATCCGCTCGACACCAAAATACTACTTCTGTCGCTGTTTATGCTTGGGATTAGTGCAGATTACCCGCACAACGCCGCGACGATGGATAACTTTGCATTTATCGCAAATCTTTTTGACCGATGCTCTGACCTTCACTTTTTCCTCCGACTCCGATACCGGCGCTAAATCTTATTTGTAGCGATAGACGATGCGTCCGCGATTCAAATCGTACGGAGACAACTCCACGAGAACTTTATCGCCGGGAAGAATCTTGATGAAATTCTTCCGCATTTTGCCCGAAATATGCGCCAGAACTCGATGTTTGTTTTCCAGCTCGACCCAAAACATCGCATTGGGCAGCGGTTCGATCACACTGGCTACAACTTCAATTGCATCTTCTTTTGACATAGATATTAACGCTGGTCAGATACCGCATAGACACAGCGATGCTACCGCAACCCAAACCGAGAATTCTATAGTAACAGTCAATAGTTGTAAAGCGTTTTGGACAAATTTAGCCGCTGTGGCGCAGACATTCAGTCTGCGCATGTTGAAATCCCGCAAAATAGCCGAAATCAGATGACCCGACAGTTTCGCAAACATTCGGTCTGCCCTTGCTGAGATTCACTGAATAGACGGAGTCGGCTCTTCCGTTATCCGCGCAGACTGAATGTCTGCGCCACAGCCTTACGCCGATCCGTTGACCGGCAACGCTGTGAGAATCTCAGGGCCATTCGCCGTTATGGCAATTGTATGCTCGAAATGAGCCGACGGCTTGCCATCCGCCGTCACGACCGTCCAGCCGTCTTTCAAGGTTTTTGTATTATATGTGCCGATGTTAACCATCGGCTCGATTGCCAGAACCCACCCCTCGCGAATCTTCGGACCGGTGCCTGGACGCCCGTAATTAGGCACCTGCGGTTCTTCGTGCATTTCTTTGCCCACGCCATGACCGCAATAGTTCCTGACAACCGTATAACCCAGCGGTTCAACGTACGATTGCACTGCGTATGAAATATCAAAAAGGCGGTTTCCGATGCGAGCCTGTTCGATTGCCTTGTGGAGCGATTCCTCTGTCACTTTTATCAGCTTGGCTTTTTCTTCGCTTACCTTTCCTACCGGGACGGTCAACGCCGCATCGCCGACATAGCCGTCCAAAGTTGCACCGCAGTCTATTGAGAGGATGTCGCCTTCCTTCAGTTTTCGCTCAGACGGAAAACCGTGAACTATCTCTTCGTTAACGGAGATACAAAGCGAATACGGAAATCCGTGATATCCTTTGAAAGTCGGATAGGCGCCGGCGGCGCGTATCGTTTTTTCCGCATAGCGATCAAGGTCGATTGTTGCCATACCCGGCTCGACCATTGTCTTGAGGTCTTTAAGCACGCGTCCGACGATCGCGCCCGCGCGCCGCATCTTCTCGATCTCGTTCCGTGATTTACAGACTATCATCCCCGGTATAACTCTACTGACTAACGACCTGAAGGAGCTCATTGAACACCGCTTCAACTTCCCGTTCGCCGTCTATCTGCGTCAGACGCCCTGTCGCTCGATAATAATCCAGCAAAGGCGCTGTTTGTTCCTCAAATATGCGCAATCGCTCGTCGATTGCCTCCGGAACATCGTCCGCTCTCTGAAACAGGCTGCCTCCATCCAGGTCACAAACCATGTCCGACTTGGGTGGACGCAACAAAATATTGTATACGTGTCCGCAAGTCTTGCAAGTTAACCTGCCTGAAAGGCGCTGCAACAAGGTCGCTCTGGGCACCGTTATATTGACTACCAGAATATCCTTGTTCTGGTCTCTGGCTACTTCTTCCAGATTTTCAACCTGGGGCATTGTTCTGGGGTACCCGTCAAGGATGTAGCCCTTGTAACAATCATCGCACTGAGTGCGGTCGCGAATTATCTCAGCCAGAATTTCGTCGCTTACCAGTTTGCCAGAACGAATGATTGCCTTGACTTCCTGACCCCGCGTCGTGTCCTGTCGACTGATTTCTCGCAGGAGATCCCCGGTCGAGATATGAGGCAACTGGAGCCGTTCGGACAACAAGTTCGCCTGTGTCCCTTTGCCGGCGCCCTGCGGTCCAATAAGGACTATTATTTTAGGTTTAGCCACGCCGCCCTCGGATGCGCGTACCTCGCTTGAGGAATCCGTCGTAATGCCGCATGATCAATTGAGCTTCTATTTGCGCGACGGTGTCCATAGCTACACCAACCACGATCAACAGGGAAGTACCGCCAAAATAGAATTGGAAGCCAGCTCCGGTCGTGATCCATGCTGTAAGCGGGGTTTGGCGTAAAAGGGCGTCGAGCCAATCGCCAATCCATGGTAAAGCCGATACGTTGAATCCGTTCAAAAGCACCTGAGGAATGATCGAGATCACGGCCAGATATATCGCTCCGACTGTAGTCAGCCGGGTTAATATGGCGTTCAGATAATCCGCAGTTCTCTTGCCCGGTCGGATACCTGGTATAAATTGACCGTGCTTGCGGAGATTATCCGATACTTCGTCAACCGGAAAAATAATGGTCACATAAAAGAAAGTGAAAAAGACAATAGCGGACACATATATCAGCATATAGAGCGGATGTCCGCCGTGAAGCCTGCTGAGCAGGCTGGTCAGCTTTTCGTTCTGCACGAAGCTGCCGATAGTCTGCGGCACTGCCAAAATCGAAGCGGCAAAAATCACAGGAATAACGCCACCCATATTTACCCGCAACGGCAGGTGAGACTGATTTCCCGGGATCTGTTGTCCACCCGCAACACGTTTCGCCAGATGGATCGGGACGCGACGCGCAGCTCGTTCGACAAATACGATCACCGCAATAATCGCAACCATTGCGGCCAGCATCAGCAGAATACCAGTTACTGCCAGACCGCTGGTCATCTTGGCATAGATCTGCTGGATGCCGCGTGGCAAACCGATGACGATACCGGCAAAGATCAGCAAGCTGATACCGTTGCCGACGCCACGTTCGGTGATCTGCTCGCCTATCCACATGACGAATGTCGTGCCGGTGGTCAGAACCAGCATCGTCATTGCGAAGAAGCTCCACTTGCCGACGTTCTCGTTAACAACACCGGCAGAATAAAGGAAGTTAGCGATAAAGAATGACTGAACCGCGCAAAGCACCACTGTCAGGTAGCGAGTGTACTGGGTAATCTTTCGTCGTCCCAGCTCGCCCTCTTCCTGCAGAGCCTTCAGGTACGGCCACACTACGGTCATCAACTGAAGGATAATGGACGCGGTAATGTATGGCGTAATTCCGAGAGCGAAGATCGAAACGACGCGCAGGTTACCACCAGTGAAGAGATCGAGAACGCCGAGGAGCGAATTTGCCAATTGCTCCCAGTGCTGTTTTAACAGATCAGCGTCAATACCTGGGGTTCGGATGTGAGAGCCAAGGCGATAGACCGCCAGCATTCCCAACGTAAACAATATCCTTTTGCGCAAATCCGGAATGGAAAACATATTTCGGATTGCGTTTATGAAATTCTCGAACATATTGCACTTCTCCGCGAGTGGCGACCCACACCGATAATAAAAGTAAGGAAAACTATAATAGCAGAAACCACCAATGAGTACCGAGTGGTTTGCTTAATTCCCGCGCGGTGCTGATTGGTGGTTGGCAGATCAAAATATGACGCTGCAGTCTTTCGAGACCTTACCTGGCTGAATTTTGCCAGCGACCTATTTTTCAGCCGACTCTCGTTTGGCTTTGCCGTAGGCCGTAACTTCCGCCGTTCCTCCGGCAGCCGCGATCTTTTCCTGTGCTGCTTTGCTGAAACGCTGTACACGGACAGTCAGAGCTTTGTTCAACGTGCCTTCGCCGAGAACGACGACGCCTGCAGACGCGATCTTGCTGACGATTCCCTTTTCAACCAGGGCTTCGGGTGTAACCGCTTCGCCTGCTTCAAAGCGCGATTCCAAAGTTGCCAGGTTAACTTCAGTCCAGTCTTTCTTGAAGATATTGGTGAAGCCGCGCTTGGGCAACCGGCGCTGCAATGGCATCTGTCCGCCTTCAAATCCCCTCTTGGCGGAGTAGCCGGATCGCGACTTCTGTCCCTTGTTACCGCGAGTCGAGGTCTTGCCGTGTCCGGAACCAGGTCCGCGACCGACTCGCTTCTTTGACTTGTTAGCGCCCTCGGGCGCTTCGATGTTGTTTAATCCCAGTGCCATAAAAACTCCGTCTGATGTAGCGCACGCATCCTTGCTTGCGCCGTTTCGAAGAGCACGAGTTTCACGTAAATCACACAACCCGTGCATGCGCAGGCAAGATGCCTACGCTACATGCTAATCAATTATTCGCAGCAAATGCGGCACTTTTGCTACCATGCCGCGAATCGATTCGTTATCAGGGCGCTCGACGATCTGGTTAAGCTTTGTCAGCCCCAGACTGCGCACAATCACCTTGTGTGTCTTGGGTGTGCAGATCGCGCTGCGATACCATTGAATCTTGATTTTGTTTCCGTCAGCCATAACTTCCCCGACCATTATCTGGTTTTATTAGAGCTCTTCAACAATCTTGCCACGCTGCCGTGCAACTTCGTTCGGATCGCGCAGACTGCCCAGGCCTTCGAATGTCGCACGCACAATATTGTGCGGGTTGTTCGAGCCCAGACACTTTGTAACGATGTCACGCACTCCCACGCATTGCATGATCAAGCGAACCGGTCCGCCAGCGATAACGCCGGTTCCTTCCGGCGCCGGCTTCAACAATACTTTTCCTGCGCCATAGCGGCCTTTGATCTCGTGCGGGACGGTGTTGCCCTTGAGCGGCACGCGGATCAGGTTCTTCTTGGCGGCTTCTATCCCTTTGCGGATCGCCTGCGGAACTTCCTTGGCTTTTCCGGAGCCAAAGCCCACCACGCCGTTTTCGTCGCCGACAATAACCAGAGCGCTGAAGGACAGGTTTTTTCCGCCCTTTACGACTTTGGTCACGCGATTGATCGAGACCACTTGATCTTTGAGATCGAGTCCATCGGATTTAACTCGTTCCAAACTAACCTCCGAAATCAGATACGCCGGCCTTCAGCCGACCAGTACCCGTCTAAAACTCCAGACCTGCTTCGCGAGCGGCTTCTGCTAATGATTTAACACGCCCGTGATAGATATAACCGCCGCGATCGAAAACTACCTGCTTGATGCCTTTGTCTATAGCTCGCTTTGCGATTGCTTCGCCGATCCGCTTTGCCGCGGCAATGTTTCCGCCGCCTTTGCCAAGATCCTTTTCCGTACTGGATGCAGCAACCAAAGTGTGTCCCTGTTTGTCATCCACGACCTGCGCGTAAATGTGATTCAAGCTGCGGAAAATGCACAGTCGGGGACGTTCCGCCGATCCCAAAACTTTTTTGCGGATTCGGGTATGAACCGCACGCCTGATGTCTGCTTTTGCTCTTCTAGCCATTTTCTTCTCCTGCTCCCGCTCTGGGGAATAGGTCGGACACCGTTTATCGAGTGTCTTATTCGACCGTCACAGTTACTATGTGGCGCAAGCTGCCAGCTTACGCATTTGCCAAATGTTCGATTACCTTAAAACGCCTCGCATCCGTAACGTACGCAGGCTGGAAGCCTACGCTACATGCTTACTTGCCAGTCTTGCCCGGCTTCAACTTCAAGGTCTCTTCAGAGTAACGAACGCCCTTGCCTTTGTAAGCATCAGGCTGACGCAAGCCGCGCATATCGGCCGCTAACTGACCGACACGCTGTTTGTCCGTTCCGGTAATGCTGATCGTCGTCTGATACTGCGGTATCGTCTTCTGCATCCTGTCCAGTTTGACTTCCATTCCCTTCGGTATTGGAAATTCAATTGGATGTGAATAACCCAAACTGAACAGCAATGCTCCGGCTTTTTGCTCTACCTTGTAACCGACACCAACAACATCAAGCTGCCTGGTGAAGCCATCGGTGACACCCTTGATTGAATTTGCAATTAAAGCTCGAGCCAGACCGTGAACCGCACGGTGCTCGTCGTCCTGGCGTTCAATCAGGAGGCTGCCGTTATCAACTTTAGCAGTCACGCCTGATGGCAATGGCGTACTCAACTGGCCCTTGGGACCCTTAACGTTCACTTCGCCCTCATCGATTTTAACATCGACGCCCTTGGGTATCTGGATTGGTTTTTTACCAATACGTGACATAACTCAATCTCCACTTAACCGGCCCTGCGCGGCCGGTACAACTAGTAAATGTTGCAAAGATGCTCGCCGCCCATGTTCTGCTTGCGTGCCTGCTGACCGGACATCAGGCCTTTTGAAGTGCTGATGATGCTGAGTCCGAGCCCCCCAAGCACCAGGCGAATGTCATCGCGTCCAATATAAACGCGGCGACCCGGCTTCGAGATGCGCTCGAGGTTGCTGATAACAGCCTCGCCTTTGCTGCCGTACTTCAAGCGGATGCGAAGCGACTTGCGCGCCCCTTCGCCGCTGACTTTATAGTCGGCGATGTAACCTTCATCTTTCAGAATGCGCGCGATCTCAACCTTCAGGTTTGATGCGGGCACGTCCACTTTGGCATGCTTTGCGCCTATCGCGTTTCGAATGCGCGTTAACATGTCAGCAATCGGATCAGTCATAGATGCTCCTAAACAGGCCGCCAAACAACGCCCGGCGACCGATTAAACCTTGCAGAGCCGCATGACTTGCGGCTTGCGTAATTCTTACCAGCTCGACTTCGTCACTCCGGGGATATGACCATCAAGCGCCAGTTCGCGGAAGCAGATACGGCATACGTTGAACTTGCGCAGATACCCACGTGGACGACCGCAGCGTTTGCAGCGATTGTAAGCGCGGCTGGAGAACTTTGGTTTACTGTTCGCTTTCGCTATAAGTGATTTTTTTGCCATCTAAACTCTTAAAAACTTATCAAGTTTCAATTACTGCCTGAAGGGCATGCCCATATGCTGTAACAGCGTACGCGCCTCTTCGTCGCTTTTCGCGGTGGTGACGATACAGATGTTCATACCGCGAGTCTTCTCAACCTTACCAAAATCTATCTCAGGAAAAATCAGTTGATCGCGCAGACCGAGAGTGTAGTTTCCCCGGCCGTCAAAGCTCTTCGGTGAAACACCGCGGAAATCGCGGACACGTGGCAGAGCTACGTTGATCAGACGATCGAGAAATTCATACATTCTGTCGCCGCGCAATGTGACTGTCGCACCGATCTGCTGTCCCTGGCGGAGCTTGAACTGCGCAATCGATTTCTTTGCGCGAGTAACAACCGGACGCTGACCGGTGATCGTTCCAAGCTCTTCAGCCGCGGTGTCGACAATCTTCGGGTTCTGCAGAGCTTCGCCCAGTCCCATATTCAGGACTACTTTTTCCAGCTTCGGCACTGCCATGGTGTTCTTGTAGCTGAACTCTTTCATCAGCGCCGGAGCTATCTGCTCTTTATATTTCTGTTTCAATCTCGGTGTCATAATCGATCCTTCTAATCTTTACTCTCCCGGGGCTAATCTTTACTCTCCCAGGTTCGTGCCGCACTTTCTGCAGATGCGAGTATGTTTGCCGTCCGTGGTGACGTCCCGAGCGACGCGCATCGGTCGCTTGCAGGACGGGCAAACAACTTTGACATTGGAAATGTCAATCAGTCTCTCTTTCTCTTCGATGCCGGCGCCGATATTCCGTCTAGGATCGGCTTTCTGATGGCGCTTGACCATTGCAACGCCTTCAACCCGAACCTTGTGTTTGTCCGGGAATACTTCCAGGACGCGACCGCGCTTGCCGGAATCGCCACCCGAAAGGACTATCACCTGATCATTCTTTTTGACTTTTACTTTTTGAACGCCTTTTGTCATCGCAATCTCCGACTAGATGACCTCTGGGGCCAAGCTTACAATCTTCATGAATTTCTTTTCGCGCAACTCTCGAGCAACCGGACCGAACACGCGCGTTCCTACTGGTTCGCCGTCAGCCTTGATCAAAACTGCCGCATTCTGATCGAAGCGGATGTACGTGCCATCTTTTCGACGAACTTCTTTACGGGTGCGCACGATCACGCATTTGACGACCTGTCCCTTTTTAACGGTTCCGTCCGGGGACGCCTCTTTAACTGAAGCGGTGATCACGTCGCCAAGGGAAGCTTTCAATCCCGTCGATCCGCCAATTGGCAGAATAGCCGCAAGGCGTTTCGCGCCGCTGTTGTCGGCCACCTCTAGAATTGTTCGCATCTGAATCATGATTTGCCTCTTCTCTATGTTCAGAGTCCAGCCTTCAGGCTGCTCTTCCAAAGAGTGCAAGCTAAAGCTTGTACTCTGAACTATCTCGTTGCTTTCTGAACTACCTCGACTACGCGCCAGCGTTTGTGAGCAGAAAGCGGCCGCGTCGATTCAATGCGCACTTTGTCGCCAATGTTCACACCTTCGAGCTCGTTGTGCGCCATAAACTTCGATGTGCGTCGAATGATCTTTTTGTACTTTTCATGACGCACCATGTTGTCTACTTTGACGACAACCGTCTTCATCATCTTGTTGCTGGAAACGGTGCCGACCAGTTCCTGCTTTCGCTTCGCCGGCGCTGCCTCTCCGTTTCCTGCCTGATTAGCTTCGGTTTCTGCCATTTTCACACCCTGTTAAGTCGACGTTAAGTTGGGTTTGCTCCCAAATCTCTTACTGCTGCGAGCTCCGTTGTCGCATTACTGTTAGCACCCTGGCCAAGTCTTTCTTTTCCTGGCGATACTTTTTAACCGGGTCCGTTTCGCCCAGACCCAGGCGGAAGCGAAGTCTAAAGAGCGATTCTCGCAAATCGTTCTCTTTAACTTTCAGTTCTTCCACTGACATATCGCGCAACTCTTCAGCCTTCATAATGCTGCCTCCTGATCGTGGCGGGAGATGAACTTGGTCTTGATCGGAAGCTTGGCCGCGGCCAGTCTCATAGCCTCTTTCGCGATCTCCGGTGTAACGCCTTCCATTTCATAAAGAATGCGGCCCGGTTTGATCACTGCTACCCAGTCTTCCGGCGCTCCCTTGCCTTTGCCCATACGGGTTTCCGCGGGCTTTTTGGTGATCGGTTTGTCCGGAAACACTCGAATCCAGATTTTCCCACCGCGTTTGATAAAACGAGTCATCGCAATACGGCCGGCCTCGATTTGCCGACTGCTGACCCATGCCGGTTCGAGTGATTTCAACCCGAACTCGCCGAAAGAAAGGCTCGATCCACGAACGGCTTTGCCGGACATGCGACCTCGCTGTTGCTTTCGGTACTTAACCTTCTTTGGCATCAACATGACAATTTATCTCCAAAAAAGCGGGCTCGTTTTTTTGCGCGAGCCAAATCCAACCTAAGCTCTGTCTCTATCTCGATCCGGTCTTCCACCACCACCCGGCCGCGGGCCACGCGGCTGCGGTCTGGTACCCGGAGCATTTGTTACTACCGGGGCAACGCTCTTTCGCTGCCCCATTATGTCGCCTCGATAAATCCAAACCTTAACGCCAATCGCACCGAACGTCGTTCGTGCTTCGGCAAATCCGTAATCAATGTCTGCTCTAAGAGTGTGAAGCGGCAATCGACCGTTCAGATACCATTCCGAACGCGCGATTTCAGCGCCGTTCAATCGACCGGAAACTCTCACTTTAATTCCAAGCGCCCCGAACCTCTGGGCGTTTTCCACCGCTTTGCGCATTGCGCGTCGAAACGCGATTCGCTTTTCCAGTTGCAGCGCGATCTGTTCTGCCTGGAGCTGCGCATTCAATTCCGGCTTGTGAATCTCCTGGATATTAACCAGAACTTCGCGCCCGGTTTTGCCTTTGATCTCATCGCGGAGCTTGTCGATTTCCGCACCCTTTCGACCGATGATGATTCCCGGTCGTGAAGTATGGATGATAATCTTGAGCTTGTTCGCCGCGCGCTCGACATCGACGTGCGATACACCCGCACCAGCGAAGCGACGCTTCAGGTCAGCCTTCAGCTTCAGATCCTCGATCAACAATGGACCGTAATCGCGCTTGGCGAACCAGTTTGAATGCCAGCCGCGGTTGTAGCCGAGGCGAAAACCATATGGATGAACTTTCTGTCCCATAAAACTCCTGCGCGTTACTTGCGGCTTACTCTTTCTCGTTCGTTAACGTGATCTTGATGTGGCAAAAATGGCGACGCTCGCGATACGCGCGTCCCATCGGGGCTGGACGAACACGACGCATATGCTTGGTGCGTCCCGTGTTTGCCTCGCAGCCTTTCACAACCAAATCATCAACATCAACCAGAATATTCTGTTTGTCTGCCTTTTGAACCGCATTGGCAATCGCAGAGTCAAGCGTTCGCTTGATCGGCGCGGCCGCTCGCTTGTTCGTGTGCGTCAGAATCGCCAGCGCGTCGTTGACGCTTCGTCCGCGAATCAGGTCGATAACCAATCGCGCTTTCTGCGCCGAGCCTCTTGCGTTTCGTGTAATGGCAACTGCTTCCATATTGCTAATCCTCTATCAGCTTCGCTTGTGCCTACTTCTTCTTTGCTACTGCCTTCTCGGTCTTTTCACCTGAGTGGCCTTTGAATGTGCGGGTCGGAGCGAATTCGCCCAGTTTGTGACCAACCATATTCTCGGTGACATAAACCGGAATAAACTTTTTGCCGTTGTGAACCGCCAGCGTGTGTCCGACGAAATCCGGAGAGATCGTCGAGCGCCGCGACCAGGTCTTGTGAACCCGCTTCTCGTTATTGGAGTTCATTCGGGCAATCGCGTTATCCAGGTGATGATCGATGAACGGTCCTTTTTTAATCGAACGTGCCATATGTCTTCCTTACTTAGCCTCTACTTATCCTCTATTTAGCTCGGCGAACGATCATCTTGTCCGTTCGTTTGTTGTTTCTGGTCTTGTAACCGCGAGTCGGCTGTCCCCACGGAGTTACAGGATTACGACCGCCGGATGTCTTACCTTCACCGCCGCCGTGCGGATGATCCACGGGGTTCATCGCAACGCCGCGAACGTGAGGACGAATTCCACGCCATCGCGAGCGTCCGGCTTTACCGAGAGAGATGTTTTCGTGCTCGATATTGCCAACCTGACCAATCGTCGCCATACAGTCGATGATCACGCGACGAACTTCGCCCGAAGGCAAGCGCAACTGCGCGTAATCGCCTTCCTTCGCAATCAACTGGGCCGAAGAACCGGCGCTGCGAACCATCTGTCCGCCTTTACCAGGTCTCAGCTCGACATTGTGAATCTGCGTGCCGAGCGGAATGTTACGAAGCGGAAGCGCATTTCCGACGATGATGTCAGCTTCGGGTCCGGCAACCACAGTCTGTCCGACTGACAAACCGGTCGGGGCCAGAATATATCGCTTCTCACCGTCAATATAGTTCAGCAGCGCGATATGAGCCGAGCGATTGGGATCGTACTCAATTGTGGCGACTTTGGCCGGAATGCCGAGCTTGTTCCGTTTAAAGTCGATGATGCGAAACATCTTCTTGTGCCCACCGCCTTTTCGTCTGACAGTGATGTGACCGTGAGCATTACGACCATTCGAGCGAAGCTGTGGTTCCAACAGTGCCTTGTGCGGCCTGTCGGTTGAAATCTCATCGCGCGTCAGAAATGTCTGATAGCGTCGCGCTGATGATGTCGGTGCTAGTTTTTTAATACCCATACTTGCTCCAGCGGATTCCGAGCGATTTACACGCGCTCGTCATCTAATATCCTGTTAATCATTTCCGCCTAAATCACTTCCGCGTATTCGACTGGCTTTTCACCGGCCTTGATCGTTACGTAAGCCTTCTTCCAATCGTTGCGACGACCGAACGTTCTGCCTCGGCGAACGACTTTGCCTTTGTAATTGGCAACGCGGACACTGGATACTTTTACTTTGAAGATCGTTTCGACCGCTTCACGAATCTCGCGTTTGTTTGCTTCAGTAGCGACGCGAAAGGTCAGAAGTTGTCCAGTATCCTGGCTCGCTTCTTTTAGCGAAAGCGCCTTTTCCGTGATTACCGGCCCTTTGATTACTTGCCAAACGGATTGCATTATTTCGGGCCCTCCTATCGAGTTAATAAATCCTGCAGCTCTGCGACCGCGGCTCGCGACAACACCACTCGCTCGTGATTGAGCAGGTCGTAAACGTTCAAACCCAGGCTGCTGGTGGTGGTCACACCGCTGAGATTACGGGATGACAATTCCAGGTTGCGATTCTCTCCTGATTCAACAACCAGAACACTGCCAGCTTCAAAACCGAGGCCGGCAAGAGCAGATGCAAATGCTTTGGTTTTGTGATCTTCGAGATTGAACTGATCAACAACCGTCAGGTTGCCTTCGCGCAAACGCTCTGACAAAACCGACTTGATTGCGCCACGACGCATCTTCTTCGGAAAAGAAACTGACCAATCGCGCGGCTGCGGACCGTGGACGTTACCGCCACCTTTCCACAATGGCGTTCGCAATGAAGACACGCGAGCGCGACCAGTACCCTTCTGCTTCCACAATTTCTTGCCGCTGCCAGAGACATCGCCTCGCGTCTTTGTCGCGGACGTGCCCGCTCTCTGGTTAGCAAGATATGCTTTGAGCGCGTCGTAAATGAGCGCCTTGTTCAAAGGAGCGTCAAAGACGACGTCATTCAGGTCGAGACTCTCGACCACTTCGTTTTTCAGGTTTTTTACCTCAACACTAGGCATAATTCCTCTTTGGTTCAGAGCGTTCAGAGTACAAGCTTTAACTTGCCGTTTTTCCGTTCAAAGCAAGCTAAAGCTTGTACTCTGAACTTACTCTGAACATTATCTCTGCGATTTCTTGATCAACAGGTAACCGCCATTCGGTCCCGGCACGCTGCCGCGAATCATCAGAATGTTCTCGTCTGCATCGACCGCAACTACGCGAAGGTTCTTAACAGTCTTGCGATCAACGCCCATATGGCCAGCCATTCTGACACCTTTAATAACGCGTGACGGATAAGCGGACGCGCCGATCGAACCAGGAGCGCGGTGAAACATCGAACCGTGGCTATCGCGACCGCCACCAAAATTGTGACGCTTCACGAACCCGGCAAACCCACGACCCTTGCTGGTGCCGATGACTTCAATCAGCTCATTGGCTGCAAATTGATCGACCAGAACTTTATCGCCGACTTTTGCATCACCGGACTCTGCGTCAACACGAATTTCGCGCAGAATCTTGACCGGCGGAACGCCGGCTTTATCAAAGTGACCCTTCATCGCTTTGTTCACGCGCTTGACCGGCTTTGGCTCTACCAGCCCGATCTGAACCGCCTCGTAGCCATCGGTCGTCACAGTCTTTCGCTGAACAACGACGCAAGGGCCGGCCTTAATCACAGTGACCGGCGTAACCGTGCCATCTTCGGCAAAAACCTGGGTCATTCCAATTTTCTTACCTATTATCCCGTTAACCATAATTGCAATCCTGAACTTGTATTAGAACCGCTAAATCGCAGAGCCTGCAGAAACGTCTCCGCCTGTCAGTCAAGACCTACTTATGGTCTTTTCCAAAGGCCTTGATCTCGACGTCCACGCCCGCGGGCAGGTCCAGCTTCATCAGCGCGTCGACCGTCTGCGGCGTCGGGTCAAGAATGTCCATCAAACGCTTATGCGTGCGAATCTCGAACTGCTCACGCGACTTTTTGTCGACATGAGGCGAGCGCAGCACCGTGTATTTGTTCTTCACCGTCGGGAGCGGAATCGGTCCTGCTACACGCGCTCCTGTGCGGCGAGCGGCCTCGACGATTTCCGTCGTCGATTGATCAAGCACGCGGTGGTCGTAAGCCTTGAGTCTGATTCTAATCTTCTCGTTCAACATCTAAATGCCTCCGGTAAATCCGGCAAACCAAAATAAAAAACACGGGCGAACATCAATGCCCGTGTCTTCTTATGCTACTGAATGATCTCGGCGATGGTGCCAGCACCGACCGTTCGTCCGCCTTCGCGAATGGCGAAGCGCAATCCCTTTTCCATCGCGATCGGCGTAATCAATTCGATTGTCATTGCCACGTTATCGCCGGGCATCACCATCTCTGTTCCCGCGGGCAATGACGCAACTCCGGTCACGTCCGTTGTTCTGAAGTAGAACTGCGGTCTGTAACCAGTGAAGAACGGCGTGTGGCGTCCGCCTTCTTCCTTCGTCAGAATGTAGACCTCTGCCGCAAACTTGGTGTGCGGAGTAATCGAACCCGGTTTCGCGATTACCTGCCCTCGCTCGATCTCTTTTCTTTCAACACCTCTAAGCAGCAATCCGACGTTATCGCCCGCCATTCCGCTGTCAAGCAGCTTCTTGAACATTTCCACGCCGGTCACGACAGTCTTGCGAGTGTCTTTGATCCCCACGATCTCTACTTCCTCACCGACTTTGACCTGTCCGCGCTCGATTCTGCCAGTCGCCACTGTTCCGCGACCGGAAATCGAGAAGATGTCTTCAACAGGCATCAGGAACGGTTTGTCTATTTCACGTGCAGGCTGCGGGATGTAACTGTCTACTGCCGCCATCAGCTCATCGATGGTCTTCTCCCACTGCGGCTCGCCATTAAGTCCGCCTAGTGCGCTTCCTCTGATCACTGGAATGTCATCTCCGGGGAAGTTGTAGGATGACAGAAGGTCGCGAACTTCCAGCTCAACCAGGTCAAGAAGCTCAGGATCGTCAACAGCGTCAACTTTGTTCATGAAGACGACCATTGCCGGCACGCCTACCTGACGAGCAAGCAGGATGTGCTCTCGCGTCTGAGGCATCGGACCGTCTGTTGCCGCAACCACCAGGATTGCTCCATCCATCTGGGCAGCGCCAGTGATCATGTTCTTGACGTAGTCAGCGTGACCAGGGCAGTCAACGTGGGCATAGTGCCGGGTGGGGCTTTCATATTCCACGTGGGACACAGCAATTGTCACCGTTTTGGTGGCGTCGCGCACAGTGCCGCCCTTTGTAATATCAGCATAGCTGATCGGGGTAGCCATACCCTTTTTGCTTTGGACTTCGACGATGGCGGCCGTCAGGGTGGACTTGCCGTGGTCGACGTGGCCGATGGTGCCAACGTTCATGTGCGGTTTAGATCTTTGAAACGCTTCTTTTGCCATTGCTGTCTCCTGCTTTTGTTTATTTTTTGTTTACTACTGTTTATCGACTGCTATGCGACAATTCTTTTATT
>DASRDY010000201.1:0-30825 GCA_035652355.1 Blastocatellia bacterium | reverse complement strand
GATATCCACCTACAATACCGATTATTTTCTTGTGAAGGAAAGCGATCTGAATACCGCCATCGACGCACTAATAAATTCCGGACACACAGTTGAACGTTAATTGCGATTGAAAACCCGGCCTTTCTAACGCTAAGATGCGATTGTTCCCAAGCCATTCACCAGCCGGTTTACGGAGTTCAACTGTGAAACAAACCATAAAATTTACTGTCGCTATCGGAGTAATTTTCGCCCTGATATTTTCCGCGGGCGCGAGAACTCAGACACAGAACAGAAAGCTGAAGATATACATTTCTGTCGACATGGAAGGAGTCGCTGGTGTCGTTACGCAAGACCAGCTCACGCCGGAGGGATTTGAATACAACCGCTTTCGCGAGTTCATGACTCAGGAAACAAACGCGGCTATTAAGGCCGCACAAAATGCGGGCGCGACTGAAATTGTTGTTAGCGATTCCCATGGTAACGGAGAGAATCTGCTGATTGAAGAATTGCCGGCCGACGTAACTCTCGTTCGCTCTTGGCCGCGACCGCTGATGATGATGCAGGGAATAGACGAAACATTCGACGGAGCGATCTTCATCGGCTATCACGCCAGTACCAACAACACCGAAGGCGTGCGAGCGCATACGATATCCAGCGCCCATTTGACTGATATAAAGCTCAATGGAACTTCAATGCCTGAAGCAGGAATAAATGCAGCCATAGCGGGCGATTTCAACGTTCCAATAATTATGATTTCCGGTGATGATGCGATTGCCAAAGAAGCAACTGCGTTGCTGGGCAATATCGAAGCTGCAACGGTAAAATGGAACTATGGATTCCACTCTGCGCGATCCCTCACGCCTAAAGCTTCCTGTGACATAATTGCGGAAAAAGTTCGAGCTGCAATGGCAAGGATCAAAGAGTTCAAACCTTACAAAGTCAGTCATCCCGTTCAGCTGGATGTTACATTCAAAAACTATCGTCCTGCGGAGCTACTGAGCTATCTATCCATCGTGAAACGGATCGATTCACACAGTATCCGGTTTGTGGGTAAAGATATGACCGAAGTTTCCAAGTTTTTGGAATTCATAAACTCGTATGACCAGAACCTTACGCCCTAATTTGGTTCCACTTTATTTTATTTATATTTACTTACAAGATCGGAAACTTTTCATGGGGTACCGGCGTCATGGTAAGTGACGAGAGGATTAGTGAATTCCTCCTCTTGACAACACTTGCCTGAAACTCTACTCAGAAGGTCGGGCCGCAAGGCCCGACATTTTTTTTCGAGCCATTTCTATTGATAGATTGACCGTCGGACCTCTCGAAGTTATGATCCAATCGATCTCAAAATAGGATCACAATCAATGAATACCACTAGTCAGCCGAAAAAAATCAGCCGGAAAGATCGCAAGTCGCTGCGCCACGCGATGGCCGGATTACTGTTGTTTATCCCCAGACTGTTAAAGCTGCTGTTTAAATTGTTGCGTGACAAACGCGTCTCTAATCTGGACAAGGCCATCCTGGCCGGAGCGATCATCTATGTCATCAGTCCGCTGGATTTCATCCCGGATTTCATCCCATTCATAGGTCAGGTGGATGACATTTACATTGTTGCGCTCGCCATTTTGCGTCTAATCAATCGCTCTGGCGAGAATGTTGTCGCACAGCATTGGGATGGCGACATCGACATCAAGGAATTAGCGGAAACGATCGTGAATCTTGCCGTTGTATTTCTGCCAAAGAAAGTCGGCGATGCGCTCGTTCGGAAGGTAAACCAGCCTGACAATCAGAATCTGCGACTTGTGAAAGTTAAGGAAAAACCCGTAAAGTGATTTTCGGATCAGGATCTCGTTATCGGTACGAGACCCTGAACCCGCAGCAACTATCTCAAACTATCAATCTTTGCTCGAATCGCGGTATCGTCGCTCGGATAGGCCTGTTCGCTGAGATAGCTGTTCAATTGCCCGATCGCGTCCAACTTTCTGCCCAGTGACGCGAACGCATAACCCAACGCGCGATGAGTCATAGGCATACTCGGAACCTGGCGTGTCGCGGGGTAAAAACTTACTTCGGAAGTTTCTCCGTATCGTCGGAAAGTAACTGTTAACTTCTCTGATGGATTCGTATTTAAAAGCGCCCTGACTAAGGCAGCATGATCGCTGACAGCTCGACCGTTAATCGCGGTAATGACGTCTCGTCTCTGCAGACCTGCTGTTTCAGCCGGAAATCCATTAATCAGGTCGTAGATCTGGACGCCGTTGTATTCTCTTCCCATGTAGATCCCGAGAAAGGCGCGTCCGCCTGTTTCCAGGCGATCAACTTGACGCTTGAATTGATCCAGTGTCTGCTGATCGGCGACTCCGTCAATGGCAGCAACACTGTTTGCCATTATTTCGTCGACATTTCCGTTGGTGTCTTCACAGGAGGTGCTCAACCGGTAGGCGTATGGAGAATAATATGTAGAGCGATGCCGCACGTGCGGAAAAACCGACTTGAAATCGCGGCCCGGCGAGAACAGAACGGTTGCGGTTACGCCGATACAAAAACATATTAACGAAATCAGTCCGAATAACAGCTTTCTTCGCAGCGACATCTTTGACACCTCCTAAACTTCAGGAATGAACGAGGAAACCTCCCAGTTTTGAAATCCTCGATGTTGTTACGCCCATACATCCAGACCGGTTTCTTTTTTTGGCCTGGACCTGGTTATTCTCTGTCAAACAAGTGCCCTGTATTCAATTCTTTGAATACATTACACGACGGAATTTTTAAGGTAATTGAATTCTAGCACCAACGGTGCCAACTGCAATAATTGCGTGACAAATATTGACGAAACCAGATGGGGATCAAACCGCTATGAGACGCTACCGTCGAACCCGCACGTACGAAATACGTTTTATTCAACGGCCTGCTTCAGCAGCATGATCGTGGCTACGGTTACACACAAGAGTAGCTCGCCCGCAGTGCCACACGAGCTCGTTTTTTAGCTGTGCAATGAGGATTGGTAATCTCTGATATCGACGACTCCCGTTACCGGGATCGCATCGCTGCATGATTGGGCAGCCAGCTCTGCCACGAACAATAGCTCTTCCAGACCTTCGCCATCTTGACCGAACTCTGCTGAGCCGATATAGACGCTCTCTTCATTGGTCAGTTTTGTGAAGCGACGATATATCAGCCTTTCGACCGAATCCCTCAGTCGTAAAACTAAACCGCTGATATCTTCATTGGCGGTTTCAGGGAGGATTGCGACGAATTTGTTCGCGCTGCATCTGGCCAGGAAATCGTACGCGCGCAGACAGGACCTGAGAGCCTCGGCTGCTTCCTGCAGAAACTGGTCGCAGGCAAAGTACCCGTAGTTTTCACCGATCAGATCCAGATTCTTGATCTCAATGGACAGGACCATCAGTTTGTACTTGTGTCTTTTTGCCCTGTTTGCCTCGGCAACAAAGAATTGATGAAGAGACCGCTCGTTTGGCAATCCGCTAAATGAATCGATTAGCGTGTCGGTAAATTCGCCCCTATATTCGAAAACCGGAGCGGGCTCGACCTGGCATTCTTCAGCAATCAGCCGTCGTGCCGTTTCGGCTTCGAGCATTAGTTTCAGCGAGGTTACTTCCAGGTTCAATCGCCGAATACTTGAGGACAGATACAGATATAAGCCGAACGCCGCCGCAATCAGTCCACCTATTATTGTTATTGTGAAATTCTGCATCTCAAGCATCGCTACAAGGCACTCCTCGGCGAAATATGCTGGCAGATCACTTCTGCCTGCGTCCGTTTCCGTTATCGGCAATTTGAGTCACAGCATCATATTCCCAGATAAAGAGGATAAAGAGATGGAAACTCTTTTTGCGGACAGTTATAATTCGGTTTTGCTTTTTATTGATTGAACGAGTACGGTGCTTGTTCGTATAAGGTTTCTAAGAAATGGAAGGAATTCTAATTCTATTATGAGCACTGAGCCAGATGTGGCCCCTGAAATCGCCGACATCGAGCCTGTAAAACACCCCGACGAAAAGCCGGGATCCGAAGTCGTGAAGACGTCAGCGCACAAAATTCCGCCCGGATTGCCTAAATCGATTCTGAGAGAATATTTCGAGTCTGCCGTTGTCACCGTGATAATGGCACTGTTCGGAATTACGTTTGTGGTTCAAGCGGTGAAAGTCCCGACCGGCTCGATGGAAAATACGATAAAGGTCGGTGACCATTTACTTGTCAACAAATGGATATTTGCCCCGAACCATTCAAAATTACTAAGCTGGCTTCCTTACCGCGATATACGACGCGGAGACATTATTGTATTTAAATATCCCGGCGACACTTCGGTTAATTATGTAAAACGAGTGATCGGGTTACCGGGTGAAAAAATAGAAATACGGGGAACACAGGTTTACATAAACGATAAGCCGTTGCCGGAGCAGATCACCTGGACCGTCCCTCCGGTGAATGACAAAGCGGAGTTGAAGCCAAGTCCGACCCGCGAAGCCACCGTGCCTCCTGACAATGCATACAAGCAATTTTATGACGACAAGCCGTTTCGCAAATATAACGTCTTCTACTTCAAGAATGGCGAATATCTCTACGATGATTTCGAGGATAATGCTCCGCATCGCTCCACCGGCAAACTCGATGATGTCCCACCTTGCCTGTTCAACCAGGAAGCGCTGGACTCGAATCCCGGGCTATCATTCGCTAAATTCGGCGTTGGCAGGCCTTGCACGATTCAAGAGGGTCAATATTTTGCGATGGGTGATAATCGCGATAACAGTCAGGACAGCCGATTCTGGGGCACCGTACCGCGCGAAAACATAATCGGGCGAGCCTTAATTGTCTACTGGTCACTGGACGAGGCCGACTTAAACGATCCAAATTCACAATGGGTTCAGTCGCCGGATTCCTCCTCATTCAGAAGGGGCGTAGACACTATTAAATATTTCTTTACCCATACCAGATGGGGCGACACAGGCCGCATAATCAAATAATCGTACAGCGGACTGCCAGCCGGCTTAGGATGCTTCAAATACAAAACTGACTCAGCGACAAATCGCACCGTCAACAGGCTGGCAGTCAGTTGTGTACTTTCTCTTCACTCGCGGAAGTCCACCATATTGTCGAGCAAACTTTACGCAAAGTTGACATCTAACCTAACGAATCCCTTTGAGATGAAATCGTAAATACAAGAGAACTGAGACTGGTTACCTTGCAGGCGCATCAGTCAGGTTAAAAACGATAAATCCGATGGAACAATCGGACATTGTTACGAATAACTCTTCTCGAATTTAATAATTAATTTAGGTTTTAAGGAGTCTGCCGGTGCAAATCCGTCGTTTACCGTCACAAAATGGAATTCTTGCAAAAATATTGGTCAGCGTTCTATTTATCACAACTTTAGGTCTGTCGATCCAGGGCAAAGCGCATAACTCGCTCGGAGTTAACATCGATAATTTTGGACAGATAAATAAAGACTATTATCGTGGTGGTCAGCCAGACCGCAATGGGTTTGCTCAATTG
The DNA here is from genome assembly GCA_035652355.1 of Blastocatellia bacterium. Taxonomy (GTDB): domain Bacteria; phylum Acidobacteriota; class Blastocatellia; order DASRDY01; family DASRDY01; genus DASRDY01. The sequence continues at coordinate 25,329 of DASRDY010000201.1, read as the reverse complement.
AAGCAGCTGGGCGTTAAGACTGTTATTGACCTTCAGGACGACGGAAAAGCCGAGGAAGAAAGCTGGGTTCGCGACGCGGGAATGCAGTACTTCAGGATCCCGCTCTCCAGCACAAGCAAGGCTACTGACCAGCAGACAGCTTACTTCTTATCTGTCGTTAACGATCCAGCCAATCTCCCGGTTTACGTTCATTGCACAGGAGGACGACACCGTACGGGAGAAATGACCGCCATCTACCGTATCACGCACGACAACTGGACAGCGGATCAGGCATTTCAGGAGATGAAGCAATACGATTGGTATTCAAGGTTCGGACACGGCCCGACTAAGGATTATGTTTACGATTACTTCAGCCGTTACAAAAATACAGTCGTGGGAGTGGCTAAAGATTCGCAAACGAGTGCAACCTCTGCGCAGGTCAAAGCTCAACCATAGTAATTATTTGATTAATCGCAGGATTAATCAGCTAAATCCAGTAGCCAAATGCCCAACCTTCCGTTGGGCATTTTGTGTTTATGAAGGCTTTTGCTCAGGAATCCAGATTTGTGCGCCTTCCGGTATATTAAACGAGTCGGAGTCCGGCATAACACCTATTAGTGTATATTGAATACCATCCAGCGTGAAGTTTTTACCTATAACAGAAGGATTGCTTCCCAGGTGATTTGCCCAAAAAGTTTTTTTTATTATCGCCACTCGCCCGTCGCCACCGAATTCATCTTTGGTAAAAAATCTGCCCAGAAGTGGCTGAGTTCGGGCTGCCTTTACGAAGTCGGCCGTTACGGCCGCACCCTTCACTCTCAAGGTCGTATTTCCGTCTGAATACATATAAAACGCGGCTTTATAGCTGGATTCGGGCGGATTGAACTTCTCCGATTCCGAGTGACAGCCCGCAAATGTCAGTGCGCACAGCAGCGAAAACGTAGCCGCATATTTCCAGGTTCTTTTCATAAGGAAACCTTTCCAGAATTCGGCATCCAATTTACCATGAGCACATTAGAGTTCACGACAAATTAATCAAAAATTAATCTTAGAGGTTAATTGCTGATTGACTTACCCAATCCCCGTATGTTAGAAGGATTGCATATTAGTAATACAGTTCGAAGCGCTTAGCTGGCATTGACCAATGTTGATAGTCTCCACATCAATGCCATTCTTCAGGAGAGTCCAATAAGTTCGAGATTGGCTAGTCGGTAGCGGAATCAGCGATTGACAGTGAACCACTCCAGCCAGAGAGTGGCGGGTTAAAGGGTCTTGTCGATTCGGCTCAGATCATCGACGGACTCATGAACTTTAAATCATTGCGGTAAATTCTCTTAACCGGGTAAGCTACGCAGCGCTTTTCCCCGCAAGATGCGAAGCGATTAAGGCCTATGGCATGAATCATATTTAAACGTTGGTGGAATCCAGCGAAGCAAATCTGGCTATGTAATCCAGCCCCCACCCTGGATGGGTTTCATAGTTATTCTATTCGAACACCGGGCAGACGCTTATCAGCATTCGTATTGATTGAGCTCTTCCTTTTAAAACAATGTCGACCTGAAATTCAACGTCGACGCTTTTACTTTGAACCGTGGGAATAACTGATGTCGACGATATTTCAGGCGGCATCTATCGTAGTCTATGGCAGAAAACACCGATTCGATCAACAGACGCAGCCTTGAGGCAGAGTACGGTCGGCTTTCAAGGATCATTGAGATCGCCGACGAAGCAATAATTTCCCACGATAGTCGACAGAACATAGTTATGTTCAATCAGGGAGCGGAACGAATATTTGGTTATTCGGCCAGCGAAGTCCTGGGAAAACCGCTGGACATCTTATTACCGGAGCGTTTTGCCAACTCTCACCGTCAGCACATTAAGGAATTCGGTCAGTCGCCTGAGAATTCGCGGAGTATGCGGAGTCGTACCGAGATATATGGCCTGCGAAAAGATCGCTGCGAATTCCCGGCCGAAGCATCTATTTCCAAGCTTATCATTGACGGAGAAACAATATTCACGGTCTTTCTTCGAGATATCACCGAACGAAAACATATAGAACGTTTTCTTCGCGCGAGCGAGGCGAAATTCCGCGGAATTCTGGAGTCTGCGCCTGACGCGATTGTAGGAGTTCATGCTAACGGACGGATAATAGTCGTAAACACCCAGGCGGAAAAGCTATTCGGCTACAACCGTGAAGAGCTATTTGGATTGCCAATTGAAACGTTACTGCCAGATCGTTATAAGGCCGGCCACGCCAGCCACCGAGCCGGCTATTACTCTGATCCACAGACCAGACCCATGGGAGCAGGGTTCGATCTATACGCTCGCAGAAAAGACGGCAGCGAATTTCCGGCAGAAATCAGCCTAAGCCCGCTCGAAACAGATGATGGTGTGATGGTAATGAGCGCCATTCGTGATATCAGCGAGCGCAAACAAATGGAAGTTGCGCTCCGACAGGCCCGCGATCAACTGGAAGCTCGCGTTAAAGAACGAACCGCCGAGCTGGAATCTGCGAACAGCCAGCTGCAGCAGGAGATCGCCGAGCGCAAACGAGTCGAGGCTTTGATTAGCGCTTCGCTGGAAGAAAAAGAACTGCTGCTGAAAGAGATTCATCATCGGGTTAAGAATAACCTGCAGATCATTTCAAGCCTGCTCAACCTGCAATCGGCTTGTCTGAACGATCCACGAGCTGCGGAGGTTTTCAAAGACTGTCAAAATCGAGTTGCCGCGATGGCACTCATCCACGAGCAGTTGTACCAATCAGGTAATCAAAGCGGTGTAGATTTGCCGAATTACATAAAATTACTCTGTAACGACCTTTTGATCTCGTATGGGGCAGATCACTCCAGAATCGAGCTGACACTCGACTTGAAACCGATCTTCGTCAATATCGACACTGCGATCCCTTGCAGCCTCATTATCACGGAACTTGTTTCGAATTCCCTGAAACACGCATTCCCAAACTCCAGAAAGGGCCGAATAAACATCACTCTCGATCCAAATGATAGCGACGGTTTCCAGCTTGTCGTAAGTGACGATGGTGTCGGTCTCCCCGACGGTATCGACTATCGAAAAACAACATCTCTTGGTTTGAGACTGGTCAATGCGTTGACGGCTCAACTAAGAGGCAATATTGAGTTTCTTTCTGATGGCGGCACTCAGGTTCGAATTAACGCCAACTCTGCCAAGTATAAGGAAAGGATCTAAAGTGACTTATGCTCAACTCACAAGTCCTTATCGTTGAAGATGAGAGTATTGTCGCTTTGGATTTGCAGGCAAGGCTGAACAGGATGGGGTTTAAGGCCGAAGTCGCATTTTCCGGCGAAGAAGCCGTCGCCGCCGCGACCGAACAGCATCCCGATCTTATTTTGATGGACATTGTTCTGCCCGGAAGCCTGGACGGTATCGAAGCCGCCGAACAGATTCAGAATCGTATCGATGTACCAGTTGTATACCTGACTGCATATTCGGATGAAAAAACCCTTGAACGCGCAACACAAACAGGACCATACGGTTATCTGCTGAAACCGTTGAAAGAACGTGAACTGTACCCGATGCTGGAAGTAGCAATGTACAAGCACGGCCTCGAAAAACGTTTGAGGCAAAGTGAGGACCGTTATCGCGATCTGGTAGAGAACAGCAGTGAATTCATCTGCACCCACGATCTGGCCGGAAATATCCTTTCGGTAAACAAAACCGCCGCTAAGAAGCTTGGCTGTAGTCAGCAAGACGGCAAAACAAATATTCGAGAGATTCTTGCACCGGAATCCGCTGACAAGTTTGACGACTATATGTACGAGATCCTGGCTAATGGTCGAGCCAGCGGGATAATGCTCGCGCTGACCAATTGTGGTGAAACGCGAGTTCTGGAATACAACAACTCCCTGCGAGTCGAAGGCGTCGATAAGCCAATCATTCGTGGAATGGCCCGCGACATCACGGAATTGCGACGAGTGCAGCAGGAGCGCGAGGAACTGCTTTCGCGTGAAAAGGCCGCGCGCCGGCAGGCCGAAGAGGCCAGCCGACTCAAAGATGAGTTTCTGAGCATTCTTTCACACGAGCTGCGAACTCCACTGACTGCAATAAGAGGATGGATACATCTGTTGCGTCAGGGCGACTTAGGCGAAGCCAACGCCCAAAAAGCTATAGATGTAATCGAGCGCAACGCCCTGACTCAGACTCGCATTATCGAGGACATTCTTGATACTTCACGAATAATCACAGGCAAATTCAGACTCGATCCCATGAGCGTCTATCTTCCTACGATCGTGCTGAGTACCATCGACAGCTTGCGGCCGGCAATTGAGTCAAAAGCGATCAATCTCCAGATTGATGTTAATCCCCACATCGGCAGAGTTTTCGGAGATTCGACTCGCCTGCAACAGATCGTGTGGAACCTGCTTTCCAATGCAGCCAAATTTACCGGCAGAAACGGTGAGATCGCCGTTCGCCTCGACACTACTGACGATGGCTACGCTCGCCTTGCCATAAGTGACAACGGCTGCGGAATTGACCCGGAATTCCTTCCGTATGTGTTTGACAGATTCAGACAGGCAGACTCTTCCGCAACAAGGATCCATGGTGGATTGGGATTGGGGCTTTCAATCGTGCGTCACCTGGTAGAGCTGCACGGCGGCAGCGTCAGTGCGGAAAGCGAGGGGCTCGGACGGGGCGCAACATTCATTGTCAAATTGCCATCGAACGGATCCCATCAGAAAGAAATCGAAGAACCGACAACCATTGCTGTTGCGAGCAACACTCCCGGTGACAAACCGAACTCACAGACACCCGAACTCTCGATCATTCGCGGTTTGAAGATACTGATAGTGGAGGATGAGGAAGACGCCCGCGATGTTTTCAGCACCATTCTTTCTCGAAACGGAGCTGAGGTTAAAACAACATCGACAAACTCGGAAGCTCTCAGAATTCTGCAGGAATGGCAACCAGACATATTAGTGTCAGAGCTGGGACTGCCATTGGAGAGCGGACACGCGTTGATTAAAAGTGTCAGAGCTCTCGATCAACCATATCGAGATATCCCGGCCGTGGCGTTCACAGCTTACACGTCGGAAGAAGACCGAATCCTGACCATCGAATCAGGTTACCACGCCCATATATCGAAACCAGTCGATCCGGCGGAATTGGTTGCGGTAGTAGCAGCATTGGCAAAAACAAGGAATAGGTGATAACGACCCGCAGTCTTAATCGTGAGGGAACTTGGCCCAATGAACAACTCTCAAATACTTGTCGTCGAGGACGAAACAATAATTGCTCTGGACATACAGAGCAGGCTACAAAATCTGGGGTTTGAAGTCGAGGTGGCCGCCTCCGGAGAAGAGGCCCTACAAAAAGCAAAGGACACTCCGCTCGACCTGATTCTAATGGACATCGTGTTGCCTGGTTCAATTGACGGCATTCAGGCCGCAGAGCGCATTCACGAAGAGTTCGATATACCGGTTGTTTATCTGACGGCCTACTCGGATGAAGAGACGCTTCAGAGGGCAAAAATGACTCAGCCTTTCGGGTATCTGCTGAAGCCGCTGAAAGACCGCGAACTTCGCGCCACCGTCGAAATGGCAACTTATAAGCACACGCTGGAGAAAAGGCTTAAAAAGAGCGAAGAACAATATAGAACTTTATTCGAAAGCCTTCCTCATCCGCTGTGGGTCTACGACGTCGAAACCCTGGGTTTTCTGGAGGTTAACGATGCCGCCGTTCATCAATACGGATATTCCAAGGAAGAGTTCCTCGCGATGACGATTAAAGACATCCGTCCGACAGAGGATATGCCAAAGCTGACGGATGCGCTGGCTCATCTTAAGAAAGGCTTCGATCTTGCCGGAATATTCAGACATCGGAAGAAGAGCGGGCAAATTATGTATGTCGAAATCCTATCTCACCCAATCGATTTTGGTGGCAAACAGGCAGAGGTAGTTCTTGCCGGCGATATCAGTGACCGCATAGCGGCCGAACAGATGCGGATGCGCAGCCTTCGACTATCTGCACTGCGAGCGGAAGTTTCGGTCGCCCTCTCCCATCCAGGCAATCCATTACGGGAACTGCTGCAAGTTTGCGCTCAATCGGTAGTGAAACATCTTGATGCCGCGTTTGCCAGAATCTGGACCCTGAATAAACGGGGCGACGAACTGGAACTTGAGGCGAGCGCCGGAATGTACACCCATCTGGATGGCTTTCACTCTCGCGTACCGGTTGGACAGATGAAGATCGGACTGATAGCTGCCGAGAGAAGACCCTATCTAACAAACGATGTCATCAGCGATCCACGAGTCGGTGATAAAGAATGGGCCAAACGAGAGGAAATGGTTTCATTCGCCGGCTATCCGTTGATGGTCGAGGAGCGACTGATTGGCGTTATCGCAATGTTTGCTAAAATAGCTCTCACAGACGACGCATTGGATGCACTCGCGTCTATCTCAGAATTGATTGCACAAGCCATTGACCGCAAGCATACCGAAGCGGCTTTGCGAAAAAGCGAAGAGAGGCTTCGTCAGTCGCAACGCCTTGAAGCGGTAGGTCAACTGGCCGGAGGAGTCGCCCACGACTTCAACAATCTCCTGACAGCCATTATCGGATACAGCGACATTGCTCTGATGAGGTTAAAACCGGAAGATCCGTTGACGCCCGCTATCACAGAGATCAAGAAGGCAGGAGATCGTGCGGCCAGCCTGACCAGGCAATTGCTTGCCTTCAGTCGCAAACAGATGTTGCAGCCCAGGGTCATCAATCTGAATCGCATAGTATCTGAGATGAACAAAATGCTGCATCGTCTGATCGGCGAAAATATCGAGTTGATCGAAACGCTGGAGGCAAAGATAGGCAGCGTCAAGGCCGATCCAGGACAGATAGAGCAGGTCATTTTGAACCTGGCAATCAACGCCAGAGATGCAATGCCAAATGGAGGCAAACTGACAATCGAAACCGGGAATGTCTTTCTGTCTGAAAATTATAAGGCGCAACATGTTGGCGCCGGCGACAGTACTCACGTAATGCTTGCGATCAGCGACACGGGAATCGGAATGAACTCCGAAGTTCAATCCCATATATTCGAGCCCTTCTTTACAACCAAGGAGGCTGGAAAAGGAACTGGCCTGGGACTTTCGACCGTTTACGGGATAGTCAAACAATCGGGAGGCAATATCTGGGTTTATAGCGAACTCGGGCGAGGGACAACTTTCAAAGTGTACCTGCCGAGGATCGACGAGGAAGCTGAAGAACTAAAGAAAGTGATACATTCGGGCGAGCTTCCGACAGGAACCGAAACCATTCTTTTGGCGGAAGATGACGAGCAGGTTCGCAAGCTGACAACAGCTGTTCTGGAACAGCAGGGTTATCACGTTCTTGAAGCAGCAAATGGCGCAGCGGCGCTGTCGATTTGCGAAAAACACCAGGCCGGCATCGACCTGCTGTTGTCCGATGTAATAATGCCCGAATTGAGTGGTCCGGAGCTCTCCGAAAAACTAAGAAGTTTACGCCCACAGATGAAGATGCTGTTCATGTCCGGCTACACCGAAAGCGCAATAATCAATAACCGGTTGTTGGGTGCTGAAGCGAATTTTATTCACAAGCCATTCACGCCAGCGGCGCTGGCATTCAAGGTACGAGAGGTACTGGATAAAGAATAAATTGTTGCACTTTCACAGACAGCAATTTTCAGGCGCGCGGCGCTTCGCTATAATATTCGCGCACTTCTTTTTAACCAATAACATAGATCGAACTGTCAACAGACTGTGCTGTTCTGCTGTAAGGAGTCTCGTCAGTGGGTAAGGAAATCACCCCGTTAATTTCTCGCCGTCAGGCAATCCTCTCATTCGCGACGATCGGTGCGGGAGCGTTGATTACGCCACATTCGATCTTTGGCGTTTCAAACGCGAAGGACAAGATTCGATTCGCGATTGTCGGAGATGTCGGAACAGGCGATGGCGATCAAATAAGGACCGCAAATCAAATGGCTGCGCAGCATAGCAAGGGAGCGTTTGATTTAGTTATTGCCGCTGGAGATAACATCTATCCGAATGGAAGCGGCAAGTATTTCGAGCGCCACTTCGAGCAACCGTTTTCCAGCCTGCTGCGTGACCGGGTCAACTTCTACGCCGTACTGGGTAACCACGATGTTAAGAGCGGACGAGAGGATCAGAACCAATATGCGCTCTTCAATATGAAGGGCCGTAATTACTATACGATCAAACAGGGCGACGGACTGGCAGAGTTCTTCATGCTGGATTCAACGGATTTTGATAACGTACAGGCGGCGTGGCTCGAAGATGCGTTGAAAAAATCGACAGCGAAATGGAAGATCGCGGTCTTTCATCATCCGATCTATTCGTCCGGTACCAAGCACGGCTCCGATATGCGGCTTCGCAGGCAAGTAGAACCACTGCTGACAAAGTACGGAGTCAAAGCGGTCTTTTCCGGGCACGATCACATCTACGAACGAACCAAACCGCAGAACGGCATTCAATATTTCGTCACCGGCGCAGGAGGGCAATGCCGCCGTGGGGATGTAAATCTTAGAAGCGATTTCAGAGCCGTCAGCTACGACGAAGACAATCACTTTATGGTCGTAGAGATCGACGACAAACGCATCTCATTTCAGGCGATCTGCGAAAACGGCTCAATTCTGGATAGCGGTATCGTCAAATAAATACCGTAACGGCACGGCTCTTCCCTGCCCTGATCGTAAATCTACCTGTAATTCCTACTTTATCGGAATCGGGCCTCGGCCGCCCATCAATCCGGAACATATTGAGAAAATCCGTTATCGAAGATAAGCTTATATTCCTCTCCTCCACAATTCCCCAGAGAAGTTTAACCCACACATTCTTCTCCAGAGTGCTATGGCAGAACAACCGTCCGATACTCAGAAAAAAGATCAGGCCGAGCAGTTAAAGCAGCAGGAAGACGTAAAAAGAGCGTTCAAACAGACTACGACCAATAAACCCCCAGGACACCCAAAGGCCAAAACAAAAGACAAACTATTGCTCGGAACGCACCTGGTCATAGTTCTTGCGCTGGCCGCGATTCATTACCTGTTTCGTCTGAACTTTAAGCTCTTCTCGTTCATCTCTGTTTACATACCACTGATCCAGCGCCTGATCACGGCTGCAATGCTGCTTGTCCTGATATCGGCAATCGGCAAGGTCGTAGATATTTACCTGATCGGCCAAATCGAAGATGCGGCCTCGCGGTTCAATCTGAAACGCATACTTAGATTAATAGTTGGATTGGTAATCGCCTTTATAGTCATCTCTGTTCTGTTTGCCAACTGGTACACTGCTATTGTTTCGGTCGGCGTGATATCGCTGATCCTGGGATTGGCGCTGCAAACTCCGATAACAAGCTTGATCGGCTGGATCTATATCCTGGTCAGAACACCATATCAGGTTGGGGACCGCATAAAGATCGGCGATTCCACAGGCGATGTAATCGACGTCAGTTATCTGGACACTACTCTGTGGGAATTTGGCGGTCAATATCTTTCGACAGATCACCCGAGCGGTCGTGTCATCAGATTTCCCAATTCGAACATTCTCAGCACCGCAGTTTACAATTACTCGTGGCCGCTGTTTCCGTATATCTGGAACGAGATCAAATTCAGTGTTGCCTACACCAGTGATCTTGAGTTGGTCGGCAGTGTTATGCAGAGAATCGCGGAAGAAGAACTGGGTGAAGCGATGATGGAACGTGTTAAGGTGTTTCGCGAGATTCTTGCCCAGACGCCTGTAGACGAGCTGCAAGTCCAGGAGCGGCCGGTGGTTGTCTTTCGTGTTAATGATAACACGTGGCTTGACGCAATAGTGCGTTACCTGGTTCATCCGAAGGAAGCCGGCCGGGTAAAAACGAGGCTCATACAAAAGATGCTGGCAGAGCTTAACGCTAATCCGGACAAGGTTCTGTTTCCGAAAGGAGATAATCGTTGAAATCGCCATCACGCCGAACCGCTCTTGCGATTTCCGATCTTGATTTACATCGACCAATTTCAATCTGCTGTGTAAACAGCGAAAAAGAACAATAACAAAACCGACGGCAACGCGACGAGGGATTGCCATTTTGGTAGCGATATTAATGAGGTTACAAAGCCCACCAACATACTACCCACCTGCCATCTATCCATCCAAACAGGCGCCGCTGGAGGACTTGGAACATAATATGCATAAGGATATTGATAATAGATTATGAGTGTGGCGATAAGAGCGTTAATTGCCGCGGCCAAAGCTAACCAGGCGAGGATCTTCCGAATGGTATTTATCCGACTTCGTTTGTAATCTGCCGTCATTTTCAATTTTACAGTGAAGGCGATTTATATCTTAACTTTCACAGATTCCACGGTTTGCACAAAAACAAAGCGGTCCGAAACAATGAAGCTTAACAGCGAGCACGACAGGATCGCTGTGACATTGGCGATCAACACCGGCCATCCCGCAAAACCGACAAACAATCGCATCAACACCAGATTTCCAAAGAGCGAAATCGCTCCGGTCGTCAAATTGAATCGAAGCAGCGCCGCCATTTTCCCCAACACACCTTCTGTCATTCTGTCCGCCCAGGTCCAGTTCGTATGCCAGACGAAGTTGTGCAGGATAGAAGCTTCGACTGAAATGCCAGTTGCAATCAGATAATGAACTCCGGCCAGCTTTACCAAACTTGAGAGAATCGCAAGTTGCAGCGCTGTACCCATAATTCCCACAGCGTTAAATCTCAGCCAGTCTCTGACCGTTGATTTCCAGCTTCGAACTACCATCGCCTAAACCCTTTCCGCGTGGTAAAGGGTTCTGATGTTTTTGGCAGCCGAAATAAGCAGCATAAAGAACATACAAAATGCCGCGATGCTGCAACCCACGTCAAAGAATTTGAACGGTTTATGAAACACGTGCGCAATCGGATGATATAGCGCAAAAATATTTCCAATTATCAGCAGCACCCGAATTTCCGTCGGGCTGAATTTCATATAAGAGAGTTTGAAGACTCCGACGCTGTAAGTCGCCAGATAACTTTCCGCGGAAAACATCAGAAAAGCTACCAGCAGTGCCGCCGCAACCATTGGTGTGATATGTCCCGAAAATGCGAGACCGGTCATTATCGCGAACGCGCCCAGAACGTCGATGATATGATCGACGTAAAAGCCATAACGAGGACGCAGTTTGTTTCGATAACGTGCCAGCGTGCCATCCAGACTGTCACCAAACCAGTTAATGACAATGCAAAAATTTACAAAGTAAAAAAATGGCGGCCATTTTGATGTGAGAGCATAAAAGACACCCGCAAGTACTTGACCAGCAAAGCCTAATATCGTCAGATGGTCGGGACCTATAAAGTCAGGTATTCGGCTGGCCGCCCACCTGAGAAACCGTTTTTCCAGAGGCGCCAAAATGCTTTCCTGTGTTCTGCTGTGGTTCTTGAAAATTCCAGAATCGCTGACTAGCGTTTTGTCACTGATCAAAACGTCTACCCCTGTTTTATCGGTTGATGTGATCTCCATAATCTTTAAACCTCACAATCGACGTTGTTCCATCTACAGGTCAAAGAAGGCCTGTCCGCGCAGAGAACTCTGAAATTTTAGAACCTAAAATTTTGAATAACTTGACCTTGATTCAAAGCCTGACACCACAGGCGAAGATCATAGTGCATTGAATGTGCCAGACCAAAAATGACCGCTAACCTCAGAAATCGCAGGGCTTATGTTATTACCTGCGCGAACGGACCATCGGTTGAGCGCAGGATCAATCGGACAGGTGTCACAGGAATCCGACATCACAATGAAAAAGGCCGCCAGTTTAAGCGGCCTTGTTGATCAATTGATCCCCTACCGGAGATGTGCTGCTCGTGAGCTCTAATAGTACGGGTGGAAGTAACCAAATCTGTCGTAGTACCCCGTCGGGTGGAATCGGCCGAGACCGTCGTAATAACCGGTCATTCTGTAATTGTGACGGCGCATCCATCTGTCATCCCGGTCCCAACGACGTTCCATTCTTCGCTCCACTCTTCGGTCGTGTCGTTCCCACCTGTCGTCTCTGTCCTGGGCCTTCACTGTTGGGCTGGTCAGCGCGCCGATGGATACGATCGACAAAGCTGACAATCCAAGAGAAAGCACTGCTTTTTTAAGAAAATTCATTTTCATAAATCTCCTCCTTGAGACTTTTATTACCCAAAAAACAATGGGGTAAATTATTAATCGTCTCAGCCAGTTATCTTGCATTTCGCGTGCCCATAAATAACCTGAAAATCGTTCTGGATTCGGATGGAATACAGCATCATGGGAGCGTCTTTCCGTGTGGATACCTACTGATTTCCGTCAAACTCGAGATGAGCACGGGCATAACTGTTTGACACTTGACAACGAAAGCTCGAAACTAGCCTTGATGAACCTGCAAGAGTATTTCGAACGCGCAGTTCGCGAAGTAAATAAATCGCTCGATCAGCTCTTACCGTCAGAACAGACCGAACCCCGAAGCATTCACCGGGCAATGCGCTATAGCGTCTTCGCCGGCGGAAAACGCCTCCGTCCAGTGCTGGTTCTGGCTAGCGGCGAAGCATTTGGCGCCGATCCCAGCGATCTGCTCCCGACAGCGTGCGCGTTAGAGATGATCCACACTTACTCGCTTATTCACGACGATCTGCCAGCGCTCGATAATGATGATCTTCGACGAGGCCAGCCGACCTGTCACAAAATGTTTGGCGAGGCTATGGCCATTCTGGCCGGTGATGCACTGTTAACCAGAGCATTTCAAATCCTGAGTGAGTCTTCGCTCGGCAATATCAGTGCTCAGCAGCGAATACAGGTGCTTAACGAAGTCAGCTCAGCCGCCGGAACTGTCGAAGCCTTGATCGGCGGTCAAGCGTTGGATTTAGAAGCAGAAGGCAAAGAGATCGACAAATCGGCGCTTGAAAACATTCATCGTGGAAAGACCGGAGCGATGATCCGTGCCGCAGTCAGATCCGGAGCGATAATCGCAGGCGCAGGTCCTTCGGACCTGCAACAACTGACAATATACGCGGAAAAGGTCGGACTTGCGTTTCAAATAGCTGACGATCTGCTGGATGTCACCGCTACAAGTGAGCAGCTAGGAAAAACGGCTGGTAAGGATCTCGCCGTCAGCAAAGCGACGTACCCGGCCGTTTACGGAGTTGAGACATCGAAAGAGCTTGCGCGGCATCTTAGCGATCAGGCTGTTGAAGCATTATCAGGGCTGGATGCAGACACCGGCATTTTGTCGGAGCTGGCTAAGTTCGTCGTTGAAAGAAGTTCATAATGTACATTGGGCTGGCAGCCTGTCGGACCGTTTTTTCTCGGCCGACGCTTGTGGAACCGGACTTAAGTGATTAAAATTAAGATGCTTCCATAGGTTTGCGCTAAAAAGTTCTTTGCGCTTTCGCCCGCATCCAATTAAACTGCTGTTGCGGCATCTGTGGCAGAATGGAGTATTGAGAATAAGATGGAGAACCTGCTCAGTTCGATTAACAGCCCCGAAGACCTGCGACGTTTACCTGTTTCAAAGCTGCAGCCTCTGGCAAATGAAGTTCGCGAACACATTATCGAAGTCATGTCCAAGATCGGCGGACACACTGGTGCAAGCCTTGGCGGCGTCGAATTATCCGTTGCTCTGCAGTACGCCTTCAACACGCCGCGCGACAAAGTGGTTTGGGACGTCGGTCACCAGGCCTATGGGCATAAAGTCGTTACCGGTCGGCGCGACCAGCTTCACACTATCCGCCAATACGAAGGGATCAGCGGTTTTCTGAAACGTTCGGAAAGCGAGTACGACGTCTTCGGCGCCGGCCACGCAGGCACTTCGCTGTCTGCCGCGCTGGGTATTGCGACTGCGCGCGATTTGAACAAAGACGATTATCACGTCTGCGCAGTTATCGGCGACGCCAGCGTTATTAATGGTATGGCGGTAGAGGCCTTGAACAATCTGGGGCACATGCAGAAACGCATGATCATTGTCCTGAACGATAATGAAATGTCAATCAGCCCCAGTCTCGGCGCGTTGACCGGCTATTTGAATCGTATCCGCAGTGGACAGGCATATAACCAGTTCCGAGATGAATTCGAGACGACTATAAATTCGTTTGGGATGTTTGGTCGCCTGATTTTCAAACTGGCCAAAAAATTCAAAGACTCTTTCACTCGAATGTTCGTGCCCGGTGTGCTGGCAGAAGAACTGGGCATTCGATATATGGGTCCGATCAACGGTCACGATTGCGCGGCAATTGTCCACGCCCTGGAAGAAGCAAAACAATTAAAGCATCCAGTGATTATTCACGCTTTGACAGTTAAAGGTTACGGCTACGGTCCGGCTGAAGCCGATCCTCCGAAATGGCATGGAACGTCGGCGTTTGAGATTTCAACTGGAAAATTCGTAAGCTCGCCGTCAAAAGCTCCGTCCTATACCGGCGTTTTCGCCAACGCAATGGTCGACCTGATGAAACAGGATGATCGCATTATTGCCATCACCGCCGCGATGCCGGAAGGTACCGGCATCGATAAGGTCATGAAGGAATTTCCGTCGCGCACCTTTGACGTCGGAATTGCCGAAGAGCACGGCATTACATTCTGCGCTGGAATGGCTACAGAAGGATTAAAGCCAGTTGCGGCGATCTATTCAACTTTCCTTCAACGGGCGTTCGATCAAATCTATCACGATGTTTGTGTGCAGCATCTGGACGTCACATTCGCGCTGGATCGCGCGGGCATTGTCGGAGCGGACGGTCCGACGCACCACGGTTTGATGGATTTTGCCTACATGCGCGTGTTACCGGAAATGATCGTGATGGCGCCGAAAGACGAAAACGAATTCCGCCATCTGTTAAAGACCGCAATCGATCACAAGGGGCCGGCGACTATACGGTACCCTCGGGGTAACGGCATCGGCGTTCCGATGGACAAAGAGATCCAGGCGCTGGAGATCGGCAAAGCTGAAGTCATCAAAAACGGTGGCGACATCGCGATGCTTGCAATCGGAACGATGGTCTATCCAGCTATTAAGGCAGCAGAACGTCTTCAACAGGAAGGCATTCAATGCACGGTGATCAACGCAAGATTTGTTAAGCCATTAGACACGGATCTGATACTGGCGCTGGCGCGAACGAAACGTTACCTGTTCACAATCGAAGAGCATTACCTTTCTGGAGGATTTGGCAGCGCGGTCATGGAGTTGCTGGAAAGTTACGGAATCCTGCCTGCACACGTTCATCGAATGGGGGTTCCGGACGAGATTGTAACGCACGGCGCGCCGAACCTGTTGCTGGCTAAATACGGTCTGGACGCAGACGGCATTTATCGTCGAGTGAAAGAAACAATCACTGCGCAGGACCAGATCGCGAAACCGATTCACGCGTTATAAAGTATTGACGGGTTGGTACAGGAAATAACATGAACGCAGCAGATTTCGTAACGCTTTATCAATATAACAGTTGGGCTAATCACAGGGTTTTGAACTCGGTCGAACAAGTCACCGCCGACGAGTTCACCCGCGAGATTCAGGGCAGCTTCAGTTCCCTGCGCGATACGCTGGTCCATATTGCCGGCGCCGAAGATATCTGGTTATCTCGCTGGAAGGGTTTGCCAACTCCAACATTCTTCCAGGCGAAGGACTTTCCGACTTTAGCTGTGCTGCGAGAACGATGGCAAACGGTCGAAAATGCGGTTTCAGAATTCGTTCGCAATCTAAATGACGAAGACATACAGCAAGTCTTTTCTTACCATAATCTAAAGGGAGAACCGTATTCAATCCCTTTAGGGCAGGCCATGCAACACGTTGCCAACCATTCGACTTATCATCGAGGACAGATTACGACTTTGTTGCGGCAACTTGGTCACACCCCGCAATCGACCGATCTGCTTTACTTTTATCTTGAACGTAACGCAAGCAGCGCAACGGCCTAAAACATAACAAAACGGTCGAATTTCCACTCAATCCAGAAACTCCTTCCTGTGACACAGCGTGGCAACCTGTAACACAACCGTAGAATTCTGCAAACTGGCGTCACAGGTGTCACGCTGAGGTTAAGTGCTCTCATTTCTTTGAGATAAGGCTGTGACACCTCTATTTTACAGGTCCTGGTTGGCGTCAACTGCTGTCACAGTATGCTCCGCCTCCTTTCAGATGAACCGTAGAGTATCCATCTGCCGATAAACTATTTAGTCGCCTGCAAAAAGGGGCCATGCTAAGCTTTAAACGGGAACGCAGGCGCCGCATTTAGCGTTTTACCTGTTAAGGAGTGGTGTTTCAGTGAGTGAGTATATTTCCTGGCTGCCAGGCGTAATAATAGTTCTGGGAACGCTGGTCGTTTTCCACGAGTTCGGCCATTTCATCGTCGCCAAGCTTCTTAGAATAAAAGTCGAAGTTTTCAGCGTAGGTTTCGGGCCCCGTCTTATCGGGAAAAAGTTCGGTGACACCGATTACCGGATCAGCGCGATTCCGCTTGGCGGCTACGTCAAGATGAAAGGCGAGAACCTTGACGAGCAGCTCACGGGTGACCGAGACGAATTCATGAGCCACTCAAAGTGGCATCGATTCCTGGTTGCCGTTGCAGGTCCCGTCTTCAACGTCATTCTTGCTCTACTTATCCCTGCAGTCGCGGTAATGATTGGTATTACGGTATCGAAAGTCTCGATGGAACCGGCTATGGTCGGAAAGGTCGAACCGGGTTCTGCGGGTGAGGCAGCAGGTATACAGGCGGGAGATAAGATCGTTCAGTTCGGTGGAATCAACGACCCGATTTGGCGCGATGTTAATGACGAAACAGTAGTAAATACCGGTCAGCCCGTCTCCGTTGTCGTAGAGCGGCAGGGTAAACGGATTCCACTGACTTTGACTCCGAAAGTAATTGACGTCGCCGGCACCAAAGAAGGTGATACCGGCATATATCCGGCATTAATTCATCCGCCGATCATCGGCGCAGTCATTAAAGATCAACCGGCGGATAAAGCCGGTCTGAAACCCGGTGATAAAATCATCGCGATCAATGGCCAGCCGTTGACAGATTTCTATCACGGGCAGCGAATCATCAACAGCAGCGCGGGCAAAGAACTGACACTGACAATAGATCGAAACGGTCACCAATTCGAGCAAAAAGTTACGCCGGTGATAAGCCCCGACGATCCAAAAGGCACCCGAGGCGTTTTAGGTTTTTATCCTGATGATGAAAAAGTTGTCAAAACCGAGCGTAATCCAATCAAAGCTCTCGCCTTTGCCGTCGATGAAAATCGTCGAACCGTAGTTCTGACATATAAAGCATTCAGGCAGGTCATTGCAGGTACCCGTAGCGCCGGAGATACGGTCGCAGGTCCGATTCAAATCGCCAAAATCTCAGGCGAGGCGCTGCAGTCAAAGGGATGGTATCCGATCTTCAACCTGATGGCTTTACTGAGCTTGAACCTTGGTATTTTCAACCTATTTCCGATTCCGGTGCTGGACGGCGGATTGATATTCATGCTGGGAATGGAATCGGTACTTGGGTGGTTCGGCAGACCGCTGACACTCGGGATCAAAGAGAAGATGATGCAGGTCGGATTCGTGATTCTGCTCCTGCTGATGGGATTTGTAATCTTCAACGACTTTATTCATGTAAATCCCTGGGCAAAGTAAGTCCTGGTGGAGGATGATCCGATAGTGCCGATCTTCCTCACAAAATCTGCTGTTCCGGAACGCCTGTGTCGGTAATAACCTGAATTCTGGTTTCTCTTCTTGCGGCATCCGGAAATGCCCGTCTGTTTCATGAACTATCCATATTGAGCGAAAATCGGGTATTATTGGCGGCGCCGGCTTTCGAAACTTTGCTATTTTTAAAACGTAAATCTGTTGATGAAGTCCCTTACTTCTATTGTTAGGGACTGCATAAGGTTTTTCGATTGTATGACACAAAGGAGCACCTCAAATGGGGATTATTGACAAACTGAAGACCCAGCTTATTGAAATCATTGAGTGGCTGGATAACACACAGGATACGATGGTTTATCGCTTTCCCGGTGTTTACGAGAACGCCATTAAGAATGGGGCTCAGTTGATTGTAAGAGAAGGTCAGGCAGCAGTGTTCGTCAACGAAGGGAAGATCGCCGATGTTTTCAGTCCCGGGCACTATTCATTAACCACGCAGAATATGCCCATTCTGACCGTGCTGGGCGGCTGGAAATATGGGTTTGAATCACCTTTCAAAGCGGAAGTTTATTTCGTCAGCACACGACAATTCACCGATCTGAAGTGGGGCACGGCAAATCCGATAATGCTGCGCGATCCGGAATTCGGCCCGATTAGACTGCGTGCATTCGGCACCTATTCGATTCGCGTCAGCGACCCGGCAGCGATAATCCGTCAGATCGCCGGAACTGAAGGCAGATTCCAGGTCGAAGAGATTCAGGGCCAGCTAAAGAGCACACTGGTCTCTCATTTCTCCAGCATTCTTGGCGCATCGCATATCGCTGCGCTCGATCTTGCTTCGAACTATGATCAACTCAGCGGGTTGATCAAACCGAAACTCAATGAAGACTTCAACACTATGGGAATGGAGTTGACCAAGTTCTTCGTCGAGAATATTTCGTTCCCGCCCGAAGTCGAAGCAGCGCTGGACAAGCGAACGCAGATGGGCATTCTTGGCGATCTTGGTCGCTACACTCAATTCCAGACTGCCAATGCGATTGAAGAAGCTGCCAAAAATCCCGGTGGAAACGCCGGAGCAGGAATGGGGTTGGGCGCTGGATTCGCAATGGGCAATGCCATGGCAAACGCGTTCGGCCAAGGGATGAGTCAGGGCCAGCAAGCGCAGGGTGGAGCAGCCAGCGCAGGGACAATGGCGTGTCCGAAATGCTCCATGGCGATGCCCTCCGGATCGAAGTTCTGTTCGAATTGCGGAGCTACGGTAGCTCCCGCCACCGTACCGTGCGTAAAATGCGGATCGCAATTACGCGCCGGCGCTAAATTCTGCAATGAATGCGGCGCGCAACAGGATGTGAAAACGACCTGTCCAAACTGCAAAGCCGAGATGGCTCCCGGCGCCAAGTTCTGCAATGAATGCGGAACGAAAATTGGCTAGCTAAAGGAAATCAGAATTCACCACAGAGACACTGAGACACAGAGAAAGAAATTTAAAATCTCTGTGCCTCAGTGTCTCTGTGGTTAGCCTTTAAATATGCCTTCTGAATCATATCCCGGTGGCGAAGCAACCGTAGCTCGTAACGAAGTTCGTCAGTATCCCTGTAAACAATGCGGAGCGCAGTTGACCTATAGTGCGACTACGCACCAGATGGTCTGCGGTTATTGCGGCTACAGCGAGATCATTCCCACCTCTAAAGAAGAGATTCGCGAATACGAATACAACGACCAGCTCAGCCAGCCGACTGAAATTGGATGGGGGACAGAAACTCGAACTATTCAGTGCGAGAATTGCGGAGCAAAGACTACATTTCAGGCCGGCCAGATCTCCTCGGCGTGTGCATTTTGCGGCTCACCTAAAGTCGTCGAAGCGCCATCGAATACTAACCTGATACGACCAGAGTCATTGGTTCCTTTTCAAGTGGACAAGAACGCCGCCGCGCAGATGTTCCGGCAGTGGCTGCAGGGTCTGTGGTTTCGTCCCAGCAATCTGAAAAAGATGGCGGAGCTTGCCCAGATAAATGGCATCTATCTGCCGTTCTGGACCTATGACGCGAACACACAGTCGTGGTGGGAAGCGGAAGCTGGCTATTACTATTACACGACTGAAACTTATACAGAGACCGATGCGGACGGAAATACCGTTGTTCGCACTCGCGAAGTTCAGCATATTCGATGGGAACCCGTATCCGGTCACTATCAGGCGTTCTTTGATGACGAGCTTGTCTTCGCTTCGACGGGACTCGAAGAACCAATGGTCGAAGGGCTTTATCCCTACGATACAAACAAGCTTACTCCATATCAGTCGGCATATTTAGCAGGATGGCTTGCCGAAGAATACAAACTGGACGTGAAAGAAGGCTGGCAGCGCGGGCAGAAGGTTATGGAGCAGAAGATATACTCAGCCTGCGAGCAATTAATTCCAGGCGATACGCACCGCGGATTGACGGTCGACACTGCTTTTTCGAACGTAACGTTCAAACATATCCTGCTGCCGTTGTGGATTGCGGCTTACCTGTACGGCAACAAGTCCTACAAGTTTCTGGTAAACGGTCAAACCGGGAAAGTATCCGGTGAAGCGCCTTTGAGTTGGGTTAAGATCCTGACGCTTGTCTTCGCGGTTATTGCGATAATAGTTCTGCTGGTGCTTATCTTTGGCAAGCACCACTGAGATCATTGCTGGCCCGATGGAGGATTGGCGGTCACGACGATTCCGCGCAGCTTTGAAAGCGCCATATCCATCGCCGCATCACGACCGGCAAGCAGATCAGAGATACGAAGATCGGTAATCAGATTCGGCATTACGCCTACGCCTTCAAGGCGTGTTCCCATTGCGGTGTGGTAGTCGACCTCGCTGACATCCAAAGCGCCGCCGTCCGGAAGAGTGTGGCGACGATTAATTCCCAAAACGCAACCACAACTGGGATGACCTATGACAGAAACCCGTCCCTGCTCCTGTAAAGTCGCGGCGAAAACCTCGGCGCCGCTGCCGGATTCTTCAGAGATCAGGACCACCACTTGCCCCAGGTAGGTTTTGTCGACCGGTTCAGTTTTTGGCTCGATCACCTTGCCATTGCGGCCGGTGAATTTGCCAAGGCTAGTCTGTTTCGGAAATAGATAAGAGGCCATTTGGGCTGCGCTGAATGCTGCTCCTCCGCCGTTTTCCCGCAGGTCAATTATTAAACCGTGGGTGTCGTGCAGAGCTTTAATTGCGTGTTCGAATTCCGTTGCAGTTTCGGGCCAGAACCCGTTGAATTCAACATAACCGATGTTGCCAGGTAGTTTGTGATAGATCAATTGAGGCGACGTGTATTCTTCATATCGCTTCAGAGTAACGCTCAATTTCTGTCCGTCTGCGTCCAGAAAATCCGCTTTGACGGTGGTATCCTTCTTACCATAAAAGATTTTTGAATAAACGCGCAACTCGCTGGATCGCTCGGTGGATGAATTGTTATAGATCGTCTGTAGCCGGGCGATCACATCATTAATCGGTTGATCATTAACGGCGGTAAGAATATAACCGGGCTTTATCCCCAATTTCTCTGCCTGTGATCCGCGTTCGACAGAAAACACCGCTGGCTCGTCTTCTATCTTGTGAACCGTAATACCAACAGAAATGAACTTGGGACGTTCCCAGTCAGACTTTTCATCGGGCGAGAAAACGCGAGTGTGCGCATCATGCAGACTGGAAACCATCGCTTTCAACGCGCGATAGAACTCGTCGTTATTCTGCGCTTTTTCAATCAGAGGAAGATAGTCGTCGTGCTCTTGCTTCCAATCTACGCCGTTAAAATGCGGATCATAGTAACGCTCGTATATTGTCTGCCATGTATCTTCAAAAACCGAAACCCTCTCCTTGACTGTTAACTGAAGACTGGCGTCGTCAGCCTCTTTTCGTGTTTGGGCTTCGCCTGAAAGTATTATGAAAGTAAGCAGCAGAAAAGCAAATGCTGCGACAGTAAACAGACGCAATCTTAATGGGGGCATTCTCTATACCTTACACTCTTCATTGAATCACCTAGCGCTATCAGCGACTCTGTGACAGATTCTGAAACTGACCTCTATCGCATTTCTTATCGAGCCATCTGCCTGCACTCTTCAGCAGACTGTTTGTTAATAGCTATAAATCCAAAGCAACAGGAAAGCTCCACTTCATTGCGTAGCGTAAGTTTTCCAGCTTGCGCCATCGCCCTATTCGCAGTTCTATAGTCACGTTAGCGACTTAACCGGGCGCAAGCTGGAAAGCTTGCGCTATTTCGAACGAAAGTTATACCGCACTGGAGCTCGAACACTAATCGGCTTACCGTTTCGGGTCGCGGGCTGAAACTTCATTGAACGCACCGTTTCAATCGCAGCTTCATCCAGCCCGTAACCTGCCCATCGCGTTACCGCAATCTCTCCAATACTGCCGTCAGCGCGAAACAAAACGTTCAAGTCGACAGTCGCGGTTACTTCCGCGTGCGCTGCCAGTGCAGTGTAATTCGGCGTATAACGCCGGAAAAACTGCGGTGGTGTAAATCCTTTTGCTTCGGGCGTATTCTCTTCGGGCAAATCCTCGACGCCGTTGTCTGAACCTGTAGAGGAGAGCTCGCTCTGTTGTTCTCTGAAAGCGATCATTTGATCAATCAGCGGCTTTGCCTGAGCTTTGATCGTGATCACCGTTTTGCTCAGAACGCTTGCGACAGAATCACTGTTTTCGCTGAGCGAAACGAATTTTACCAGTTGCCCCGTTCGAGCATCGACCAGAAACAATGCGACGAAAACTTCAAAGCTCGGATGCCCATCGGGCGAGCTTCGCTCGACGAAAACCTTACCAAGAACGTAGGCGTCACACCCAATGGTCGCTCCGATCTGACGAGCTTCGTCGGTTGTGAGATTCAAAGAACTAGTGGATCCCGCAGCGAGGGCCGCTTCAATTTGTGACGGATCAACAACGCTTGTTCGCTCATCACTTGTCAGCGCCGATCGCATCGCGATTTCGACACTGTGTTTTTCATCGCCGCCCTGAAAATCCAGAACCGCTATCCGCAAACGGTGCTGCGTGCTTGCAGAAAATATTAGCGACAGGATCAAGTAGAGAGATGCAATCGCTAATGCGCGTCGCGCAAAAAGCATCGGCAGGCGATCCTTCCGGCAGCGAACTATTCTTTGTAAGGTTGACCAGGAATTGAACCCATCAGGTTGTCAAAACCATCAGGATCTCAGCTTCCTCAGCGTAGGCTAGGTATAATCTAGCACATATCAACCGATTGAACAGAGATATTTATAAAGTAAATTCGTCCGCACCAGAATAGGGTTAACACTGGAAATTCGCCCAAAGAACAGCCTGACTTCATCTTTCGTAACATCTTTATTGGGATAATTTAACCAGAGTTGTATCTTTCTACCCAGGAGAAACAATATGCAATTCGATCTTGAACAAGCAATCGCAGTCTTAACTCGCACTCCCGCAACGCTCAACTCTCTTTTGCGCGATCTACCTGAGGAATGGATCGGCAACAGCGAAGGTCCTGAAAAGTGGAATCCGTATGATGTAGTCGGTCACCTGATCCACGGGGAAGAGACCGACTGGATTCCGCGGGCCCGGGTGATCCTCGAACACGGCAAGAGTCATCCATTTGAACCATTCGACCGTTTTGCAATGTTCGAGAAATCGAAGGGAAAGACTTTGAACGATCTTCTGGACGAATTCCAATTGGCTCGCTCGGAGAGCATTCAAGAGTTGCGGGCATTAAATATAACGTCTGACAAACTCTTGCGGGAAGGAATGCATCCTGCGCTTGGTCTCGTGAATCTGGGGCAGTTGCTGTCAACCTGGGTCGTTCACGACCTGAATCACCTGGGACAGATTATCCGCGTAATGTCAAAACAGTATTCCCAGGAAGTCGGTCCGTGGAAAGCTTATCTGTCGATCCTGAATTGGGTTTCGTAAGTCTGCAACTTAGTTAATTCTGTCATTCGACTGTGGTTGCGGCGCTTCCGCCAGGACACCGACAGGTATCACTTGCTCGCAAAACAGGGTAGAATCGATCAGCGTCTGGACATAATATTCACCCGGAACGGCGAATTGCAGGTTAGCGAAGAATGTCACGTTGTCCGCATGTCCGTCAGGCGGGATCTGAAAAGCTGTAGGAGGCGAAACCGCAATTGTACTCATCTTGTCGGGTCCAAGGATTCGCACTTCAGAAAGATGCTGCCCTCTGCCACGCCAGTGACTGAGAACCGCAAGCTTCATCAGCGTGATCGGCAGTTGCTGAACGTATATGTTCTGGAAAATGCCCATAACGCTTAGCTTATTGCCGACCTCGAGGCGGACATCTTCACAGAATATGGAATAGACCAACTCGACCGTGGGTTTGTTATCGCTCATTCAATCCGCCTGAATATTCCGATTACAGCAACGCCAGATTAACACAGGTAGGAACTGTTAACTATCGGTTTCTGATTGTGCTGAGGCTCTGAATCAAACGTCATCAATGGTCAGCGGCCTCGGTTTTTTTCCATCAATATCATCAAATCCGTACTCTTCAGCAAGCTGGGCTGCCACCCGTACTTCTCCGGATTTGTCCATCACGTTGGGATCATTTGCGAGCGCCGCGACTGCTCGTCCTATAAATTGCGGAGATTCAGAATTGCTCATATCCAGCCACTGCGCCGCCTCC
This sequence comes from Blastocatellia bacterium, assembly GCA_035652355.1. Taxonomy (GTDB): domain Bacteria; phylum Acidobacteriota; class Blastocatellia; order DASRDY01; family DASRDY01; genus DASRDY01. The sequence continues at coordinate 1,079 of DASRDY010000201.1, read as the reverse complement.
ATTACTTTTTCTGTTCTGACCAGGCCGGGATACAGCGAGATCACGGCAACATTGTATTTCCTCAACTCGTGAGCGGTATCTGCGGTCAGTTTGTCAGTAGCGGCTTTTGACACACCATAAGCAACGTTTCCAAGATGCTTTTTGGCCGCCCACGACGAAATGTTAACGATCAAGCCCGACTGCTGGGCAGTCATAATTCGCGCGGCAAAGCGGCTTGCGACATAATGGGCGCGAACACCACCTTGGAACATCGCATCCCATCGCCACAATGGCTGCTGCCAAAACGGCTGCATCCAGGTGAATTGCCCGTCTTCCATCATATTTTCGTAGCCGCCCCAGACACTGTTCACCAAAACGTCCAATCTCCCGTGTTCGTCACCGATTTTGTCAAAGGCAATTTCAACTTGCTGGTCATCGCGGTGATCGCAAACCAGGGCGGTACCTGTTGTGTCGTATTCGCGGATATACTGCATATCTTCGGCGGTTCTTCCGGTTATGTAAACGGTAGCACCCAAATTCAGGAGTTCCTGGGCAACCCCTTTACCAATTCCGCGGCTTGCGCCGGTTACAAGGGCGACCTTTCCAGTTAGATTTGGCATGAAGTGCGCTCCTGGATTCAATTGATGTTGCGCCAAACTATAGTTCAGATGATTGGGCAAATCAAAAGACGCTTTCCTCTACAAGCTATTTTGTCATTCCAGACGGAGCTGCCAGCGTGACAGCAGCTGTCCAAATTCGGCATTTTACATTCGGTGTCACAGTAGCTGTCACAGCGTTAGTCACAGAATCCAAAGAGGTTATGCTGACTGTGACAAGCGTGACGCCAGTTGGCCGAATTCTGTTTTATGGCACGAGGGGCACAAATCCTGAATATGATGTGGCGAACAATGCTTGCCGCCGCCTATTCTGTCTTCCAGCCTCAAGCAAATCTCACCGCGCCGAGGGTGTGGTTCAAGTTTTTGGGCTATGGACCCCGGAAAGGAGATGGGGTAAACTTCGGGAAATAACAGGCAGGCCAGAATAGGCTAAAAGGGCGTAATGTCGTGAGAAGTATTTCTGAAGAGCTATGGCAGGATTTA
>DASRDY010000200.1:0-1006 GCA_035652355.1 Blastocatellia bacterium | reverse complement strand
GATGTTGCTTAATGAGTTCCTAAAAGAACATCGAAAGAACGAAGAACAGGAAGCTGTCATCGCGGAGTTAAAATCTGCCGTGGCGTCTTTGACCGCAATGGTGAGAGATCAAACGAACGTTCAAAAGGCCAAGGTCCGTTTCCAAGCAACAAATCCGGTCGCGAACAACAGCTCTGACTAGATAACGAACAAGACGTCAATCTGGACGTGATGCGATTTTAACGTCGCGTCCGGCTTGTTCCAAACTGTTGGGGCTAAGCCTAAGGCGAATTGGAATTAGACTCACCGACGATAGATTATTGGCTGGTCTGCTTCGCGCTCAACCACTGCTTGACGAATGCGTCTCGAACTTTTTTGAACCAGCGCCTTGCCAAAAGATCAGTTCGACCAACCGGACTCAAACCTTTCCAGTCAAAATGCGCCATGGCGTGGCCCGGAACCCCCCCGGCAACTCGATAGCTGCGGGCGTCGGCGACGCACGATTTCCTTGCCTTGAATCGATGTTTCGTAACGCGTTGCTCAGCCAGTCTTCGCTCGTCGCGCCGTTGCTCGTTAAACTTGCGATTGGCGAAGCGGGTCAAAGTGCTCTCGATCTCACCGTCGTTGAAAAGTAAAGAGTTTGTATTCATCTGGTGTCCTCCAAGTCATTCCCTTAAGAGAAGTTCGCATTGGTGTTAGCTCCCATTGGGAGCTACAAATGGATCGAATCCATGCAGGCCGATGGACGTCTTTGATTCTGGCCAGTTGCAAACGAACCTCAGATAGGTCCGATCGAACTGATGGTATTGCGTCTTTGAAATGGTAAAGCCGCAGGGTGTAGGACCCTGCGGCTTATCAGTTATCCGAAGTTCTGCGCAGCCTCAGTCTAACAGAACAACGTGATCAATTGCGCGTGCGTCGCCAGTGTGTGCGTAAACAACCCGCACACGAGCGCAGGGTTTGATCGCGGTTTGGACGATTCTGCCGGTTTTATCGAGAATACGACCCGGTGCGTTTAGTACGTAAC
>DASRDY010000199.1:0-1171 GCA_035652355.1 Blastocatellia bacterium | reverse complement strand
AACCTTTGCCGAGAAGTCCTCACCGCGCATCAGCAGCGAACGATTGTTAATGTTTGCGCGATCATCGGTTCGATCGGGAATCTCCTCGCGATTGTTGCCGTGATCGCCTTCAAGGGCGGACTTCTCTGGCTTGTCCTTGCCTACTCCGGCTGCGGCCTTTTGGTCAGCCTAATCACTTCAGTCTGGCTCTACTGGCGCGCGAAGCCTTGGCTGAAGCCCTCGCCTCGTTCCGTGGATCCTTCTCTTGTCCGCAATCTGTTCGCGTCGGGCTGGATGTTTCTTGTCACCTCCGTTTTTTGGATGGTTAACCTGCAAACAGACAATCTCATCATTTCCCACTTCCTCGGGCCAGGTGAAGTCACGCCTTACTCTATCTCCTATCGGCTGCTCTCCTACGCAGTGATTTTCCAAAGCTTCGCGGTCGTCGCGCTTTGGCCCGCTTACACTGAGGCCAAGGCGCGTGGAGACGTCGCCTGGATCCGTCGCGCGTTTAAAGCGAATCTGCTTTTCAGCATCCTCTCCTCGCTCCCGCTGACAATTATCTTTGTCGTTTTCGGCCAACAGATCATTCGCTGGTGGGCCGGAAGCGCTGCTGTTCCGTCATTTTCCCTGCTTGTCTGGATGGCGATCTGGAACCTGATGCTGGCAACAGTAAGCACAGGCAGCTTCTTGCTTAACGCACTCGGCCGATTAACCGGAATGACGATTTACGGAACGGTGACCGCGATCGTCAATGTCGCGCTCTCGATAATACTCGTGCAGCGTTGGGGCGTGAATGGAGTGGTATTCGCAAGTGTGTTTTCATTCGGTCTGCTCAGTTATCTTCCTATATTCATCGAAGCGAAAAACGCATTGCCCATCTCTCACATCGAGTCGCGCGCTCACGATCGCAGAAGGGAAGAGAAAGATCCTAATCTGTGAACAGTATTTGTGCGTCCGTTGTCCGGCGGTTTGTTCGGCCACGTTCGGGTAAGACAATGATTCCTAGCTTTTTGCAGAAACTGAGGAGAAAAGCCTTCAGGCGGGATTATCCAGAGCAAACTGGTTATTTCAGCCAAGCCGGCCAGGACAAATTTCTTAACGAAGTTGTCTTCAAAGGCGAACGTGGCGGAACGTTCGTCGATATTGGAGCTGGCGATGGTATTATGCTGAGCAACACATATTTCTTCGA
>DASRDY010000198.1:0-19328 GCA_035652355.1 Blastocatellia bacterium | reverse complement strand
TTCAGAAAGATAAGTCTGACGTCACCGTCCAAGAGATCAGCGAGCCAGCGATGATACGTCCAAGACATACGCCGTCTGGTCCGCGGCCAGCACAAACAGTTTCTTACCGTCGGCGCTGAAACGCATCATCGAAAGGGGACTTGAAAACGTAAACTGGTCTCGCTTTTCCATTGAGCCAAGGTCGTAAACCGCAAGTTTGCCATCTTCGTTCTCGACGCAGATCAGTTTGCTAACGGCGCTGGCGGTTACCCACTGGCCAAAAACTTTTCCTTTTGGTTGACCGGTTGAAAGCTGGTAAACCAGCACGCGGTTGTCAGAGTCGGAAACTATCAACCAGTCGTCGACGGCAAACACGCTGTTGATACGGAACGATCCTTTTCCGGTTTCGACGATCAACTGGCCAAGTGTTTTTCCGGTGCGAGAATCCAGCGCTTGAATAAAGTAGTTGCCTTCCCTTTCCTTCATCGCGGCCAGTTGCTGCCCTAGTTTAGGATCGTTTTTAATTTCGGTTCTGGCGGCGTCAGTTGAGGTTGACCAGAGTAAGACCATCGTTCCTTCGCGATTGTTTACCCAATAACGCGGAGCTTCCCGGGGAAATGGTTTCGTCCACAACGAATCCAGCGATTTGGTATCGCGAACGTCCATAATTACGTCTTTGCTGTAACTGCCGTTGGGTTTTGAAGGCTTTGTAGAGATAACAACAGGTCCATACTGCCTGGCGGTTCTGTCTGGAATCGGTTTGGCTGCAGCACCGCCAGCGCGATCCATGATGGCCATCGAACGCTCTTTGCCGCCACCTTGCGGGAAATCCGCATAAAGAAGACCCTCGTCTTCCAGGTACGCGCCGCGAAATCCACGAACGTGCAGCAGCCGCTCACCGCTGGATACATCCCACATCGCACCTCGAGTGCGTTCGGAAATAGCCAGCCACCTGAAGTCGGGCGATAATGCCGTCGCACGTAAACGACCAAATGTGCTTCGGGGCAAGGATGCCCGTGAAATCAGGCTGTTATTGGCGACGTTATACATTGCTACTTCGCCGCCTTTCGTTTCTATTACAAAGACGTCATTAGAGATATCCAGCGCATACTGCTTGCTTCCGAAACCGAATTTCTTAGTCGATAAATCCAAAGCCGCCACGGCAAAGTTAGAGACCGGTCTGATCAAAACGTAATTTCCACGCGTCGGGGTTTCCATTTTTGTATCGGCCAATGGGAATTGGTCGATCATGTCTCCGGAACTATTCTTAACGAATTTCAAAGAAAAATCTTAGTTAACTCGCCATAGTTTTCTGACTCTCGAAAATCTTAAATTTATGAGTGGCGTTACGTCGACCGGGGCCCGCAATGCATCATAGCGGCCGATTTCAAGATACGGACTTTCAAAAAAAAGTTTAACCTATTAATATTCCAGACAACTCTCCTAATCGAATGAATGTAAAGCGGGTATGAACAGCGTACTTCGCTCAGATTATCGCATCGGGCGGTATTATATGCGCGTCTTTGCACAACGATGGCCTGGAAGTTTTATATTAATGGTGTTGTTGAGTTTCTTAACAGGCGTGTCCCCTTGTTTTAAGGCCAATGCGCAATCGCCCGCATTAACTGACAAACTCGACGAACCCTTAATGCTGGAGATCACAGATCTAGACGGTCCTCCGGCGTACGCCGCTATTAACGAATCGTCGCAGACGATCTTAACAGTAACGGCAATACAGCGGTCTGGATATTGGAGACGGCCAGGTTCGGATGCGCCCAGTGCTCTGACACTGAACTGCCAACAGAAAGATAACACTGTCAGCATAGATGTATCCATAACCGATGGCCAACGTACGTACAGACGGCGTCAACAAGCTTCCGCTTTGCAACCTACCGACCACATCGGCACGTTCAATGTCGAGCTGGGTAAATCGATCTCTCTTCAGGACCTTGGGCATTACGGATTCGAACCCGTTTTCATCAAGGTAGTAACGGCGAAAGGCCCCGATGAAGTACCAGTAAAAATCGAGAATAAAACAAAAGCAGTTGATGTAATTGGCGTCGATGAGGTCAAAGGCAATTGTCTGCTGACCATAAAGAACGCCTCGTCGAAGAAACTAATCGCATTGACAGTAAGAATGCCGCTGGATGGCGGTCAACCTGATCTGAAAGTGGATGGTGGTCAGACCATCGCCGGCGGATTGCTTGGAAATGAAAGTTCGTCAGCAACCGTCATCAAGAGTAAATCATATGTCGCCCTGGAATGGACGCACGGCCAGCCAGGTTTCCTGCCGGGTCAGCAATATAAAGTTCTGCTTCCTGTCACTCGTACCGGCAGCATAACACCACAGGGATTTTCAGCAGATGACAAAGCGCCAAGGGTTGTGATCACTGGGTTGGTATTCGACGATTCAACGTTCGAAGGCGACGCCGATACGGCATTGCGACTGGCAGCAGACAAACAAGGACGAAAGATTCAGCTAATGCAGGTACTCTCTTTGATCCAAGGCGCGATTGACGATCATCGTCGAGAAGATTTCGAGATACTGGAAAATCTATGGATGAAGGGAGCAGCCCTGCGCGAAGATCCTGATAAGAGAACACTGAATGAAATAACTAAGAATTTCCCTCCTCTGACTAAGCTGCAAAAGGTTGAGGTGAAATTCTGGCTTTACAGTGCTCTTGAAGGTGTTAAACGATCTCTCCTCATTGATATTAGAAGACGCGAAACGCAACAGGACTCAACCAATGATTTCCGTGATTGGCTGTCTAATCTGAAGCGACGATACGAATCCAGATTGCAAAAAATGTAGCTTCGGTGCTGTATTACTGAATGACTCCGAAATTATACGTCAGCACACCTTTGACTCTAACGATGATGCCCTTTTCCTTCATCGGATAAAAGATGCAATTGTGCGCTGCGAATTCGGCCGCTTCACGAAGCTTCGGTTCGCCGTTTCGAGCAACTGCCGATGTCACGACGCCATATTCGTCGATTTGTATGTCAACGACAAGCTTTCCTCGCAAACCCAGCCCTTTTGCCTCGTCGGAGTAGAGCGCATCAGCCAGAAAGGCCGCGTCAGCGCGGATCAAACCTTCATTTCTGGTCACGGGGTCGCCTGATACCTGTGCGACTTCGGGCTTTCGTGAAAATGACGGCATCACAGCCGGTTCTTCGGGCTTGCTTGCATCTTCAGGGACCGAAAGTCCAGCAATATTGAACGTCGTGAAGAATCTTGCACTTCCCCACCAGTCTATGTCGGTTCGTTGGAGGAATGTTCTCACGACAAAGAAGATTTTTTGGCCAAGCACGAACACGTCTGTAAGGATAATATTAGGGTCGGCGATTATTGTGAGGCTTTTGCCAGGCAAGGTGTGCTTCAGATAAACAACGAGCTTGCTTGTCTGCTGCCCCTTCACCATCCTTACCCATTCATCGCCGAAATTGTCTATGGTTTTATTTCGTTCCTTGTCATCCGTGATTGCCTTGGGGAGGTTAACGGAAATGACGTAATAATCGCCAGCTTTGCTGGAAACTTTGACCCCTGTGAGACGTTTACCATCCATCTTCATCTCGAATGGAGATTCAACCGGCCCGCCCGGCATTCTAACCGAGAAAGCGCCTTCCTTCGAATCATACTGATCCCATTCGAGCTGCTGCTGCGAGCTGAGCGTCCCGGCAAGCACAAAAAAGACGGCAACAGTTGCAAAAAGTCGCATGTTTAAAGTTCCTCAAACTAAACCGAAAGATAAATGCGTTATACAGTTGAACCACATTTGCGAGAAGAGCCAGTTCCGCTTCGCTGGTATTCGTAACGCCTAACAATTGACACAACCGACGAGTGAACGACTGTTAATAATATAAGACGGCTTTCTTGCCTCCAAGGCAACGGAAAATCTAAGAATGTAGAACATTGAAGCCGCAAAGTAGAAGTTACTTCCTGAACAGGGTTGATGCAACGGCAAAGACTCACCATAATTACCCTTTGGAGCAGCTCAATAAAATAATGATGGTCTGATATTGAAAGGATATTTATGACAATTTCATCCGTTGCCAGCGCAGACGCTAAACATCCTGAATTCATCTGGCGCAATAAGGAAATCGTATCCTGGGAAAAGGCTATGGTGCATGTCAATTCGGTCGGGCACGCTTCTGTCTCTTCGGTTTTTGAGGGAATCAAGGCATATTGGAACAAAGAAGAGCAACAACTCTATATCTTCCGGTTAAGAGAGCATATGCAACGAATGCTGGATTCTTTCAGAATGGTCCGACTGGGCAACGAGCTCTCTTTGGAAGAACTGGAAAACGGCGTAATCGATATTTTGCGCGCAAATAAGACCAAACAAGACACCTATATTCGTCCGTGGGCGTTTGCTAAAGGCTTTGTTCACGAACAGATGGTGCCGGCGGATGCTCCGACCGAAGTTGTGATCGATTCGTGGCCGTTCCAAACTCACATGCTTACTGACCGGGGTTGCAAGGTCTGTATTAGTTCCTGGACGCGTATCAGCGACAACGTTATGCCGCCTCGCGCAAAGGTATTTTCCAATTACCATAATGGCCGCATGGCGTTGATGGAAGCAAAGACAAACGGTTTTGATTATCCAGTCTTTCTCAACGAGCGCCATAAAATCACTGAAGGCCCCGGTGCCTGTGTAGCGATGGTTCGCAACGGCAAGGTCGTTACGCCGAATACCACAAGCGGTGTTCTGGAGAGCATAACGCGCGAATCGCTATTGCGTCTTATTCCCGAGGTGCTAAATGTTCAGGTAATAGAGCGTGAGGTAGATCGAACCGAGCTTTACGTAGCTGACGAGATATTTTTTATAGGCACTGGCTGGGAAGTTCTTCCAATTGTCAATATTGATGGTCTGACGGTCGGCAATGGCAAGATGGGTCCGGTGGCCCGTGCTATTGATCGCGCGTATCATGACGTAGTGCGGGGAATAAACGACTGTTACAAAGAATGGCGGGCGCCGGTTTGGTAACTGCCTTTGAGAACCGAAGGGCTTTGTTCTTTAGATCACATTTCTTGTCTCTACGATTGCGTAGCGATCTGGAATGTATCTCATGCTAATAGGATGGTCGGACACGCCACGACTGACGAAGGAGAATGCCAGTGGCCTACTTGTTTGATGACATTCGCTATGCTTTCCGTCTGTTGTTGAAGAACCCGGCTTTTACGCTCATATCGGTTCTTGCGCTCGCATTGGGCATCGGAGCAAACACTGTAATTTTCAGCGCGTTCAACGCCATAATGCTGCGGCCGTTGCCCTATAACAATCCGGACAGAATTGTTCTGGTGTGGGATTCCTATCCGCCGCTAAACGTGAAAAAAATAGGCGTTACTTATGCAAACGTCATGGACTGGAAGCAGCGGAACGATGTTTTCGAAACGCTTGCAATGTATCAAGCCGCATCTAATACCACGTTCAATTTATCTGGCATTGCCGGACCAGAACGCATCCAGGGCACTTTGGCGACTGGGGATTTCTTTCGCGTATTAGGCGTGTCTCCACTGATGGGCAGAGCAATAACGGCGGATGATGAGCAGCAGGGTCGTAATCACGTCGTAGTCGTCGGCTTTAATCTTTGGCAACGCTATTTTGGCGGCGACACAAGTCTGATCGGAAAAACAATCAAGCTGAACGACGAAGATTATTCGATCATCGGAGTTATGCCCCAGGGTTTTGAATTCCCGAGCGGATCAGAGATGCCGCCTGGACAGCAGTTCGCTTCCGCTACGGAATTGTGGGCACCGATGGTTGCTCCGACAACAGCCGCTGCGCAAAACGACAGAAACACAAGATACCTTCGAACAATAGCGCGGCTGAAACCGGGAGTAACAGTCGAAAAGGCTCAGGCTGAGATGACTGCCATCGTCGCTAAGCTGGAACAGGAACATCCGGATACAAATCAAGGCATTCGTTCTGTTGTTCTGACGATGCGGGAGAATCAAGTGGGTGAATTGAGGCCGGCAATGATAGTTCTGCTTTCAGCCGTCGGGTTTGTGTTGCTGATCGGCTGCGCTAACATAGCTAATCTGCTGCTATCTCGCGCGGCGGTCCGACGTAAGGAGTTCAGCATCAGGCGAGCTCTAGGCGCAAGTCGCGGCCGCATATTTCAACAGTTGCTGACTGAAAGCCTGTTGCTGGCGCTGATCGGCGGAATTGCCGGACTATTGTTGTCGCTTCTAGCCATCCATTTCCTGATTGCATTTGCGCCGGGGAATATTCCCCGTTTAAATGAAATTTCGCTCGATCCAAAAGTGCTCTTGTTCACAATATTGATTTCGCTTTTGACCGGAGTGCTGTTTGGAATGGCGCCTGCGCTGCATTTATCTAAGCCGAACCTTCAGGAAGATATCAAGGAGGGCGGCCGGAGTGTTGCCGGATCGGGACAGAATCGTTTGCGTGGTCTGCTGGTGATGTCGGAGGTGGCTCTGGTGTTCGTGTTGCTGATTGCTGCGGGTTTGATGATCCGAAGTTTTCGCCGCTTACTGGATGTGTCGCCTGGATTCAATCCGAGCGGTGTGTTGACAGCAAGGGTGACACTGCCAAACCGACCGTATCCCGCAAAAAAGAAGACCATCTTTTACGATCAGGCTCTTGATAAGATCGCCCACCAACCTGGTGTGAAGCATGCGGCAATCGTGCGCGATCTGCCGTTTAGTGGAACCGATCCACGGCTAGGATTTTACGTCGAGGGTCGCCCACAGGATCAGAACAACGGAGTTACATATAGATATCGCATCATAAGTCCTGACTATTTCAGTGTAATGGGAATCCCGGTTGAAAACGGTCGGATCTTTACGGAATACGATGACGAGAATTCGCAGAGCGTCGTTATCATCAACGAAACCTGCGCCAAACAGCAATGGCCGAATCAGAATCCAATCGGACAGGTAATTCTTAGCCCCGGCGGGTTTGCACCCGCGAGATCTGTGGTAATAGGTGTTGTCGGCGACGTGAGATTCGGCGGATTGGACAGTCCTACTGATGTAGAGGTCTATTACCCCTATCACCAAATACCAGATCAGTTCATGAACGCCGGCATGGGCAGTGCGGCGATTGTTGTCAGGACCAGCGGCAATCCTTTAGATTTTGCCGAGAACATCAGACAGCAAATTGGCTCAATCGACAAAGACGTACCAGTGTCATCGATTTTGACTCTCGAAGATCTGCTGTCGAACTCTGTCGCGCCGCGAAGATTTAATCTGTTGCTGCTGGCTGTCTTTGCCGGAGTTGCGCTGACACTGGCGGCTGTAGGAATCTACGGAGTGATTTCGTATTGGGTAGCTCAGCGAACGCGCGAGATCGGTGTTCGAATGGCACTGGGCGCGCAGATTTCCGACATATTCAAGTTGGTCATATTCCAGGCGATGTCGATAGTACTGATTGGGCTTGGAATCGGGCTGATCGTTTCGTTAGGGCTGGCACAATTTATGTCGAGCACATTTTCAGGACTGCTATTCGGAGTAAAGGCGCTGGATCCGATTACTTTTGCCTCAGTTGCAACTTTGCTGGCCGCGGTCGCTCTGTTTGCCTGTTATGTTCCTGCAAAAAGAGCAGTGAAGGTTGAACCGACGGTAGCGCTTCGCACAGAATAAGATTCACCACAGAGGCTCAGAGACACAGAGAAGAACTTAAATCTCTGTGCCTCAGTGGCTCGCTGTCAATGCGCTTACTTGCTGGTTAGAAATTCGTTCATTATTCGAATAAACTTCTCGGGCTCTTCATAAAAAGGCAGATGTCCGCTCTTTTCAAATACGACAAATTGCGAGTTCGGTATTGTCTGATGAATTTTATACGCCGTTGTAGGCGCAACGTTGATGTCGAATCGTCCTGTAATTACAAGTACCGGAAATTTGAATTTGGCAATATCGGAATTCAGATCGCGGTCTCTGATGTCGGCGATAATCATGCCACCGACTTTGTTGTCGATTGCGAAAGTGGACGATTTAGCGATAAACCCGTCACGCTTCTCTTCTGAATAAAAGATCATGCTGAAATAGATCTGCATGTTCTTTTCACTGGCTTCTTTTGCGCTGAGCTGTTTTCTATTGGCGTCTTCCTGCGCAACTTTATCCGGGAAAATATCATTAAATCTGAATGCTGTATCGGTGAATTTCGGAGCGGCCGAATCAACCAGGATCATCCGCTCAACTTTATCCGGATGGGCTATACCGTAAGCCATCGCCAGGTAGCCTCCCCACGAACCGCCCAACAAATCGACTTTCTTATAGCCAAGATGGGTAATCAGATCATCCAGGTCCTGCACCTGGTCGGCCAGCGTACATGTCTGACCTTCTTTCAGCGCTCCCGACCGTCCGTTTCCGCGCTGATCGTAGAAAACCACCGGCCGTGTCTTCGCAATAACATCCCAAGCGTCAGTGACGTGAAAGTACATATGGTCGAAACCAGGACCGCCGTTCGCGAGGACGAGCGGGGTTCCGGAACCAGAACCAATTACTTCATAATAGATCGTCGCACCCGAAGCCTGAAAAGTTTTGCCTGACTCCTGTCGTTCCTTCGCAAATAAACCAGATGTGAACAAAATAAATCCGAGAATGACTAAGATCGATGAATTCGCATAAATTTTTGTTTTAGAATCAGGCAATGGCGTCATTGGAGTATCCTCTCAGCGATATATTATTATTGGGATTCGCAGGTGAAATCCGAACAATAATGGCCACCTGGGGCTAAATCAAGCTACTTGGGAGATGCAAGGCTATGAGCCGTTATAAATTCGTAATCGTAGACGTGTTCACTACTCGGCCCCTGACCGGTAATCCGCTGGCCGTCTTTCCTGAAAGCGATGATTTAACCGAAGCTCAAATGCAGGCGATTGCGCGGGAATTCAATTTCTCTGAAACAACATTTATCATGCGTCCTCGTGAGCCAAAAGCAAATTGGCGATTGCGATGCTTTTCTCCTTCGGCGGAGGTCTTCGGCGCAGGTCATAATGCGTTAGGAGCATGGTGGGTCATTGCGGAGCTTGGAATCGTCCCGCTCAACAATGGTATCGAGACATTGTGGCAAGAACTTGGGGATCGCATTCTTCCTGTTGAAATAACCGCAAATGCAGGTCGCCCGAATAGAGTTGCAATGACTCAGAGTTCACCCGTGTTTGGAGGCAAATTGACGGACAGGACGTCTCTGGCTCAGGTTATTGGTCTTGATGTTGCCGAATTGCAAGTGGATGGATTAGAACCACAGGCAGTTTCAACGGGCGCGACGCATCTGCTAACACCTGTAAAAAGTTTGGGGGCACTGAGTCGAGTTCGAATCAATCCTGACAAATTAATCGAGCTGGTTCGTCCGCTTGGCGCGCAAGGTTGCTATTTATATTCATTGGAAACGCGTGAATCCGGCTCTGTCGCGCACTCGCGAGCGTTCTTTCCTGGAATCGGAATTTCAGAAGATCCTGCAACAGGTAGCGCCGCGGGACCGCTGGCTGCTCACCTTGCGTCGAAGGATCTTTTCAAACAGAACTCCTGGACTATTATCGAGCAAGGAGACGAAATGGGCAGACCCAGTCGGATCGAAGTCCGCGTGAACGGCGACATTGTTCAAGTTGCAGGAAAGTCAGTAAAAGTCGCTGAAGGAACCCTCCGATTATGATGTATCGGGACACAAAGTTTTCGGGATATAATTAGTCAGGCGCTGAATGACTTACCTGAAATTAGTCGAGGTTCCGTATGAATCACGAACTCGCGCGGATAGAAAACGCTGCTCTGGACCAGTCTCGCCGATCAGTCCTTGATTTGTTTTTTCTCGGCAGCCACTTGCAAATCGACAAGAGCAAGCCTTCGCTGGCAATTGGACTTGGTTTTGTAGGTTTCAGCCTGTGTTTCGTCGGTGTAATGGCTGGCTTCAGTCTGATGACGGTATGCTGGTCGATCGTGATGCTGGCGATTGGACTAACTGTATTGTTTAAGATACCGGGTCGTTGGCTGGCAGTTTTGCTCTTTTCTTTACCACCTTCGGTTCTGCTGCTTTATTACGGGTTGTATCCGCGATGGCCGGATTTCTATGTTCGATATGGCGCGTGGGCGGAGTTGAAGATGCTTGCAAATTATCTCATTGATGTCTGGGGTGAGGGTTTGTTGTTTGGCTCGACAGTCTATTCGGTTTTTCGTCTCACTTCCGACGTCAAGTCCTCGTTAACCGAAACCAAACGACCTGCGATCATCAGTCAGGCAAGCTAGCCGAACGGTTCTCGTTGATGCAGATTCGGAATTAGTGTAAATAGAGCATTGTAACTCTCTTAGATAATTTCCCTGTCAGACCGAGAAGGAGAACTCGCAATGAAGATTTTGCGAATAGCGCTCGTGCTGTTGATTGCCCAGGCCGCAATTTACGCACAGGATCCCACGGCGGAGATTCAGTCCAAGACTAAGAAGTTTACCGAGGCTATAGTTTCGAAGGACTTGTCGATTCTCGACCAGGTCTTTGAAAAAGACCCGACAGATATTTATTACGACATTAACGAGGGACCGCTGGTTGGATTCGACAGGCTAAAGCGAGTATGGACCGCGGCGACGACCAATTACACCATTAGCAAATTCGAATTCGGCGACGATATGAAGATACTGATCGATGGCAACAACGCAGTGCAAACTGGCACCTGGACTCAAACCCAGGTCAACAAAGGCGGGCAAAGCCGTGACATTCATGGTCGCGCTACGATCCTGTGGCGAAAACGCGATGGCCAGTGGCGCGTTTGGCACTACCATGCGTCGATAACACCGTTGCGGCAGCAACAACGACCTGGAAACCAATAGTTAGTTTTAACAAAGCTTTTTGGTGATGATACAATCGTAAGGCAATGGGCAGAACGCGATCGAAAATAACCATCATTGCCACATTTGTGGTGGCGATGGCGTTGGTTTATACACAGTTCTGCGCGATAAGCTGCGCGCTGGGAAGCTGCATCTTTGCTTCGGCACAAATGGCTGCAAAGACACAGCCGGCTCATCATTGTCATCATCACGATCAACAGAGCAGCAAAAAACAAAATAATCAAAATGACTGTCATTCGAATACAGAAGTAATTGCCGCGCTTCCTGACTCGGTCTCCAGCATATCGACCGCAGTCCATTACAATCAACCACTCGCGGCCGTTCCGGCGATTGCCCAACATTTATTCAGCATAACGCGCGAAAACCCTAATATAGGTCTTCCTTTCAGATCGCCACCTGTAATGAAAATTGTTTCCGCACTCAGAATCTAATCCCTGGTTGAGCCTCTTTCAGCGCGGCGGCAGGAGATGCCAGTAGTGTGCCTTCTGCGCCGTACTACGCAACCGAGAGCAACCACGGAGAAATTGAATGCATGTTGACAGAGTTCGCCAGGCGAAACTGGCGTCAATTGCCATTGTAGTGTTCGTAATGGGTTGGATGTTTTCACAACGCTTGACGTATGCGAATAGTCTTCCATCAACTCAAACCAAGAATCCGTTACCGGAAACCCAAGCCAACCTCGCTTTGGGTTTGAATCATTACACCGCCCATTGCGCGGAATGTCACGGGGACTCCGGCAAAGCGGATACCGAGAAGGGACGCTCTGTTGGGGCGATTGATTTGACAGATCCAATAGTTCAGAAGAGTTCCGATCAAGAACTCTTCAATGGGATCTCAAACGGCGTCCCTGGAACCGCGATGCCAGCGTTTTCAAAGACACATTCCCCGACTGAGATATGGCAGATCATACTATTCCTGAGAAAACTTCCGTCTCTTTCTCCAAGTGAAAGAAAGAAGCTGGAAGCTGCCATTCCACCGGAAGCTGCCCATCATCACCATGAAACCGGTCAAAACGAAACGATGGGCACAATGGACCAGGATAAATCTAAAGACGACATGGCCGGCATGGATATGAAAGGCACAAGCCAAACCAGTATGTCTTCGTTGATGGTGATGATGGGCAATGAAATGGGAATCCGCTTGGGCTCGAGCAAAACCAACTTCATATCAATGTCCACTATGGGATCGGGAACGTCGTGGCTGCCCCGGTCAACTCCGATGTACATGTATCATCGCGAGAAAAACGGATGGCTGCTGATGTTCCATTTTGAGGCCAAGACAGGTGTCAATTCCCAGGGCGGCTCGCGAGGAGTCACGAAAGCCGAATCGGAAAATTGGTTTATGCCGATGGCGTTTCATCAGCTCGGACCAGGGACAATCGAATTTCGTGGAATGTTCAGCTTCGAACCGTTCACATTCCCGCGGGGCGGATCGCCTCTGCTGTTTCAAACCGGCGAGACATTTGAAGGCCGGCCGCTTATAGACAAGCAACATCCGCACGATCTGTTTATGGAGCTGTCGACAACTTATACAGTTCCAATTGGCGAGCACTCCTCCTGGTTTGCGTATTTCGGTTATCCGGGAGAACCCGCCCTTGGACCAGTCGCATTTATGCATCGCGCATCGGCATCGGAAAATCCGGCCGCACCACTTGCGCACCATCTGGAGGACTCGACGCATATAAGTTTTGGCGTTTTCACAACCGGCTTTACTTTTCATCGTTTCAAAGCTGAAGGCTCTATCTTCAATGGTCGCGAGCCCGATGAGAACAGATATAACTTTGAGGCTCATCCGTGGAATTCGCGCTCGATTAGAATCTCTTACGCGCCAAATCCGAACTGGTCGATTCAGTGGAGCTATGGTCTGCTGCGAAAACCCGAAGCATTAGAGCTTAACGATCAACGAAGGATGACGGCTTCGGTGTCATACAACAGGCCGTTCAATCGGGGTAACTGGGCCTCGACCGCAATTTGGGGACGAACTCACAATTATAATGCAGGTCCGGTCTCGAATTTGAATGGCTATACCGGTGAATCCACGGTGAATTTCCTGGATAAGAACTTTCTCTACACACGTTTTGAGCTCGTCGATAAAAATGAATTGTTGAGGCCGGAGGACCTGCCGGTTCTTGGAATCTCTGATATCAACAAATCGTTTCGGATTGGCGCATATACTTTTGGTGGCTCGCGAGATGTTTTAGATACGGCGAAACTGTCGTTTGCGGTGGGAAGCGATCTTACCTTCTACTCAATGCCATCGTTGCTGAATCGCATCTATGGTAACGATCCTGTTTCATTTCACGTTTTCTTGCGAATCCGACCGAAGAAAATGGAAATACATGATCATGGCGGGATGCCTGGAGGCGACCAGCATCATCACCATTAAGCAGACACGAATGCCGCGACGTGATCTCTGATCAGGTCGCGGCGTTCGAGCTTTCTTATTGGGCGATCTTCTTCTTCTCGAATGCCGCCGAGGCTACTGCAATTTGTGACGACAACCTCAGAGGCTTGTTTTCGATGGATTGTGCCAATAGCAGAGCTCGATCAAAGTCCGATCTGGCCAGCGTTCCCAATGTATTGCTTATATCAGAAGATCCGTTACCCATGGTCATTGTCATCGTTCTGTTACTTCGACTATTACTATTAGGACTGCCCAGGGTTCTGACCATGGCGTTGCTGTTTGAATCGAACGGATTGTAATCGGGCAGTTTGTTTACAACCTGGATCGCCGACTCGAGAACCTCGAAACCGCGAATTGAGTCAAAGCCAGAGAAAATACTGGAGATTTCAAGCATTGACCTCATCTTCTCCTGCGAGTCCGTGACATT
The DNA here is from genome assembly GCA_035652355.1 of Blastocatellia bacterium. Classification (GTDB taxonomy): domain Bacteria; phylum Acidobacteriota; class Blastocatellia; order DASRDY01; family DASRDY01; genus DASRDY01. Next base: position 5,715 of record DASRDY010000198.1, on the reverse strand, counting down.
CGCGAGTTTTGCTGTCGCTTCGTTTAATAGTTCAGTAGCTCGAACCTGGTCTTTGTCCTGCAAAGCGGCTCGAGCGATATCAGCAAAGAGGTGAACTCGTTGATCTACCTGGTCAACGTCGTTTGCCAGCCGCCGCGCGTCATCGAATCGTTTGTCTGTAATAGCTTTTGTAGCAGCTTCATAACTAAGCCACGATTTTACGCTCGCTTTGTATCCGGCATCAGAAATCTTTCCTGCTATATTCATCGCCCGATCGATGTCACCAATCCTTTGAACTGTAAGGGCGGCCTGCTGATAAAGATCATCTTTGGCTCCGGGATCTGCCGCGTTCTCTGCCTGCTCCAGCAGTTTTTTGACGTTATCTTCCGTGTCTCCGGGCAACTTCAGCGATGGACCAAAGCCAGGTAAGCCGGGACTGGCGGCGTTCGATGCTGAATTAGACGGATCATTAGGATCCTTCGGATTGCCAGTGGCAGCAACATTCTGGGCCACCTTATCAATCTGCTCCTGGGACGCGACACTGCTCAATTGCGTCAACTTAGCGGTCAGATTGGCCAAATCACCCTGTAATGCCGGCTGATAGGCAGCGACTCGCGGCTGAAGGATTTTAGCGGCGAATAATGCTGAACCTACAAACGACGCAACGTCCGATGATTGCGAGGGATCCATGTCGCCGGCGCGGGAAATTACCCTCATCGCGGTCCCTAAAAACTGATTAACAAGGGCTGGGCTCATCTTAAAATTTTTCGGAGGAGGAAAAGCCATCGACATCGTGTTCCTGTTACCGTCAACCAGCCAGACCTGTCCAGATCCGAATGGGTACGACGCGAGCAATAATACCTGACCGGGAGTGGCGTTGGGATTATTTCCTAACTGAGTCAAAGCGAATTGATACAACTGATCTGTAGCAACCGGGTCCTTCGCATACATTTGGTTGAGAAAACCGGGAGCGCTGCTTGGCACGCCCAGCGCAAACGCTCGTTGCGCCAGTTCCATAGCCTGTTTTGGGTCAGTTTGATAAATTGCGCTTGCTGTACTCAAAAGATCTGCCGCAGAAGGATCAACATTACCCATCATTCCCGGATTGTTGAGTGGAATGTTCGGAGCGCCACTATTCTGCAAGGCATTATCCTGGCGTTCGCGCTTTTTCTCGTCCAGATACTCTTCCGTAAATTTGCGTCCAAGAAGAGAGTCGTGCTTTGCAGCCAGCCGAATGACATCCATTCTGGCGTCGTTGCTGCCGCCAAACCTTGGCATACCCTGGGCCAGTCTACCTCCGATCTGCTGAGTTTGTTGGCTGCCGGGCTGCGGTTTATTATCTCGATAATATTTAACGGCGGTATCAAACGCTGTCTCGAAAAGCTTCCGAGCGTAGTCGCGATCGTAATTCCAAAGCTGGTCCGCGGCATTTGACTGAAGACGCGCGGCGTTGCGACCATCGCTGATAGTGCCAGCTTCGTCACCGGCCTGCTTCAACAGAAACAATCCACGCTGTTGAGCCTGAGTCAGATTCGCTTCATCAGCCGGTTCTTCATTTTTGATTTCCTTTTTAACGCCTGCATTTTGACCTTTGTCTGTTGAATCGCCATCGACAGTCTTCTTCTGCGGCGCCGAAGTTTGTTTATTTGTCTTGGCCGAATCCTGGGCGATTGCCGCAACCGTGGAGAGTGTCAGGCACAGGCACAATACGACTACAGTAATTGATCTCTTCATCTTATCCTCCGGGACAATATGACGATGCGAAAAGCTTTTATTATTATTGCCGAATTGGGCTTGCTAAGTTCCAGAAGTTTACAGATTTAGCGCAACCATCGTTCTGATCCAAGTTCGATAGAACCCGATCGAGTCTTACGACAAGCACTCCTCGGCTAATATGCCAGTGTATCAAACGCCGTGGCTCAACCAATGTTCCTGATTCATCATTACATATTTGATTGACCGCTAGACAGGTCCGATAAACGGGAATCCGAAAAACGCCAAAACTCCATCCGGCAGTGAAGTTATGACCGATCATTGTCGAAAACTATTTAAAACGGAGGATTCGGTTTATGGGTTACACGCCCCTGATTATTGGCGAGAACGAAACTATTCGGCAAAGATTGTCGAGAATCCCAAAACCTCTTGTACTGGTTATATTGATTACGATGGCGATCTCTTATTATTACGAGGTTTATAAGGCTCCTGCGCCACAGAATCCGTCAGCGCAGGTTAGCGATCGCCGATAGATTCTTCCAACAGAGAACCTTTATTCTTTTCTGTTATCCAGTACCTCTCTCACCTTTCGTCCCAATACGACCGGACTAAAAGGTTTTTGCAGAAAGTCCACATTGGCAATGGCGCCTGCGTTCTCTCCGACGGCATCGACGTTGTATCCGCTCATAAATACAAATCTTAGATCCGGTTTTCGGCGTCGAACAACATCGAATAGCTCTTTCCCGCCGACTTTGGGCATTATAGTGTCAGACAACACCAGGTCGATTTCATCAGCACGTCCTTCGAATAGCTGGATGGCCTCTGCGCCATTCTTTGCGGTCAGCACTTTGTATCCGAGACTCTCCAGGACGGCGACTACCAGTTCCCGGACAGCATTTTCATCTTCGGCGACCAACACGGTTTCGGTTCCACCGATTGGGAAATCCGTTTTCGACGGTATTACGGCGTCTGCCGGTACCTCCACGGCTGGAAGATAGACTTTGAATGACGTGCCTTTCCCGATTTCGCTATACACATAGATCAACCCACCGTGCTGCTTGACAATCCCATAAACCATCGCCAGCCCTAAACCCGTGCCTTTGCCGAAGTCTTTAGTGGTAAAGAATGGCTCGAATATCCTTTCCTTCGTCGACTTGTCCATGCCCAGACCGGTATCTGTAACGCACAACATCGCATAGGATCCCGCTTTTGCGCCCGGATGGTTGCTTACATAAGATTCGTCAAGAACAGTGTTACGCGTTTCAATCGTAAGTCTTCCACCGCCCGGCATTGCATCCCGAGCATTTATGCAGAGATTTGTCAGCACCTGTTCGATCTGGGCAACGTCGGCATGTATCGTATGGATGTTTTCTTCCAAATCGATTTTAAGATCGATGTGCTCTCCAATAATCCGACCAAGAAACTTCAGCGAGTCCGTCACAATCGCATTTGGATTCAGGTTCTTGAAATCCAGAAGCTGCCTTCTGGCGAATGCCAGCAACTGTCGCGTCAAAGTAGCCGCTCTGTCACCAAGCTTTCTAATTTGCTGAATCGGATTGTAAAAAGGATCTGCGGCATTGATTTGCGACAAGAGGAGATCCGCAAAACCTATTATACCCGTCAGAACATTATTAAAGTCGTGCGCTATACCACCAGCCAGCGTTCCGATCGATTCCATTTTCTGAGCCTGTCTCAGTTGCGCCTGCAATTGATTTCGATGAGTAATGTCTTCAACGATAACAATGACTCCGCTGCCTGCGCTATCGCTATCAAACGCAGCGGCGGAAACACTGACGTCGACCAGCGAACCGTCCGCCTTCTTCATCACCGTTTCTTCGCCGGTGATTGGCTCGCCCCAAAGAACGGAGGTAAAAAGTTTCGACCAGTTGTCCTTTTGGTCATCCGGAATAATCGACAGGGTGTTATTCAGCGTCTCTGTCTGAAGCCACCCGAAAACCCGTTCGGCCGCTGGATTCCAGCTCGTGACAACAGCGCTCGAGCTGAGGGCGAATATAGCTAATGGACTGGCTTCAATGATCGCACGGAGCAGACTGTGAGTAGTGCGCAGCGCCTGCTGTGACCGTTCGCGTTCAATAATCTCTCTTTGTAAAGCTGTTTGGGTTCTTCGCAATCGGAGCATCGATTTGACTGTAGCTATCAATACGTCAGGGTCAACAGGGCTGCTCAGGTAATTGTCCGCGCCATTATCCAAACCGCGAATTCGATCGAAATCTGTGGTGTGCGCCGCGGAGATTTGCAGTACCGGGATTGAGTTTGTCGAGCTGTCGGATTTAATCCGCCTGCAGACTTCAATTCCTGATATGTCCGGAAGATTGACGTCCAGAAGAACCAGCTCCGGTTCTTGTCTTTTAAGCAGACTGAGGGCCTCACCACCGGTTGCGGCTTCCACGACTTCAAATCCTGATCGTGCTAAAAGTAACGTTCTGAACGACCTTACGTCCTCGTTGTCGTCCACATTCAATATAATCGCAGGGGCGGTCTCGCTCGCCATTATGTCCTCCAGCTTTGTCCTTGCTACCCTACACTTGACCTTCTCGCTGGTTTTTTAGCCACTGCTATACGTTTCCGATTATTTGCAATGTCCGCTTGGAAACGCTTGTCTAAAAGTGAAAAAGAACGACTTGCTCAATTTCAACGGGCGGCAATGAACACTTCCGCCGTTGCGAGATCTATCTTCGTCGCAGGCCGGCAGGTCTTGGGCTGGGAGGAGGAGGGTGTGACGAAGATACACCGAGCTAAAATATTAATAACGCATCGACATTATATGGCCGTCTGATTAAAAAAAGCCAATTATTAACAGGCTAAAATGATTTATTACGCGATCGGAATAGTAAATGTGATCAGCCTGGGGCGCAGCCTTCGGCAAAGAATAACTAATGTCACAAACTGCTTCAACAAACGCCTTACCGGGGCGATTTTTGATTGGTCACTTAGACCATAAACCCTTGTAAATGATGCGGATAAGCGCTTTAGTAACCCGCAAATCGGGATTGGATTTGGATAATGTATAAATTGTTGTAAAGAATTTGTAAAGATAAAGGCTAATCGAGGTTATTGCTCTAGCGGTAACTTAAATCCGTATTTCTTCATTATTTCGCGGCTGACGGGTTGATTAATAAACTGGACAAAAGCGCGCGCGTCTTTCTCGTGTTTTGTTCCCTTTAGTACTGCAACGGATTGATCTATCGGTTTGTATAATTCCTGCGGAATCAGTATCCACCGACCGTTTGAGCTGACGCTGAGTGACAAAGCAACAATCGCAACATCGACGTTGCCGGTTTGGGCGAATTGCAGTGTTTCCTGAATGTTTTCTGCAAACACCATCTTTGGCTGTACAACATCCCAAACGCCGGCGGTCTTCAATGCATCGCGGGCAGCAGCTCCATACGGCGCGTGATCGGGATTCGCAATCGCTATGCGTTTTAGCTCAGGGTTGGTCAGATCCGGAATTTTGTTAATCCGTAGTTTGCTATCCGATCTTGTCCATAGAGTTATCTGACCGCGAGCGTAAACGGCCTTTGTATCGGTAATGACTAAGCCCTCGCGATCGAGATTATCGATATAAGATGTATTTGCAGCCGCAAAGACATCCATGGGAGCGCCGTTCTCGATCTGTTTTGTCAGCAGTCCGGTAGAACCGAGGCTGACGATTGCCTTGATTCCTGTAGATTGTTCAAAAGCTTTGGATATTTCGTTAAAAGCTGGCCCCAGATCAGCCGCTGCGGCAATCGTGATGGTGGCTTGTTCTGGTTTGTGTTCTGATTTGCAGGACCCGACAGATAGTAATGCTAACAATGCCGAGATCACAACGATCAGAAAAATAAAATATAGTTTCGGCTTAAGAATCATTTCTATTTTGACGAACCCTTAGCCTGGACGATTGTTAATCCTGTGACCTGCCTTACCCAGCGAGCCTGGCGCTTCTCATCGGGAACAGCAATGCGCAGAGGGCCCTCACTCGAAGAAAGTGGCCTGCCGTCAACTTTGTCGGCCAAGATTACT
>DASRDY010000197.1:0-13076 GCA_035652355.1 Blastocatellia bacterium | reverse complement strand
AGCCGGGTTTTTTATCTCACTTGGATGCACCGACAGGTATTCTCGAACCTCCAGGTTCATTCTATCTAGCTCAGCAAGAAATCCGCCCGCAGACGACCGGTAGTTCTGAGGATTGGTCTCGGTTTCTCGCAGTTGTTCTACCTGCCGCTGAAAGTATCTTATTCGATCTAACATTGATTCGAGCTCATCGTTATTTTTGATCATGTTCGATCACCTCAACAATTCCTCGCAAAGTTTTATCGCGCTTAATTTGCCAATGTTCTACTGCAGCCTGTTCTCCTCCGATGGCTGCTGCGCGTCTAATCCAAAACACGCTTGCACCTTCAATGTTTTGTGCGGCCGTGTGATCAAAGACTATTGCAGATTCACCAGTGACTTTGCTCAAAGCAAAGTCGTTTTCCATTATCACGAAAATATCCACGTCCTTCGGATACGGCTTGGAAGTTATAAAAGAACCGAATACAACAAATCGCGCTAATAAGCCTGTACTTCTTACCAACCGATAGATCCGTTCAAGTCGCCTAGCTACAACTTGCCGTTGCAGCGTACCAGCACCAAAATATTGTAGCACTTCGGCAACAGTCGCGATGTGTATTCCCACCGGCAAATCGCCGGTGGGACTGAAATGAGGCCAGGATTTCATTGTCAACTATGAAGCTACGTCAGCACACGCCGCAGCGCGTGCAACTATCGATCGCGGGGCATGGCGGCGTAATCCTCGAAGTCATTGCCCTACGCCATTCGCGAAGCATAAAACCATCATCCAAACCGTTATCGACTATGTACCACGGCAGGAATTCTTCTGTATCGCGTCCGTGCGTAGTGAAGAAGTCAGGATCGACATCCGCATTGCGGAGAGCTTCTTTCCAGCTTGCACCTTTATCAAGCTCGATCAGGAAATTCGTCAATCTTCTGTCGCCGAGACTCAGCAAAGCCTGCTGATGAGCTATCCGAGCCGACATCGACCTTATCTCGACGTTGGGAACGCCCTTGAATAGTTTTTCAACGTATTTCAGTCGCCGTTCAATCTCTTTTTCCCGTTCCATCGCGGCCCATTGCAACGGCGTGTGAGGCTTCGGCACAAATCCATTTAAGGAGATAATCAGTTTTCCTACGCGACCGAATTTCTTGCCGGCTTCCATCATCTTTTCGCGGATAGCCATGCCAAGGCTCTTGATCTTGTTCAGATCGTCTTCGGTTTCAGTCGGGAGCCCGACCATCATATAAAGTTTCAGATTCAGAATGCCGCGCTCGAATATCATTGAACAGATGTCGATAACTTCGGCATTCGACATGTTTTTGTTAATCATGTGACGCAAGCGTTCCGAACCAGTCTCAGGCGCGACGGCAAGCTGCTGGTCCTTTGCCTCAACCAGCGCATCCAGCAATTCCGGAGAAATCTGGTCGAGACGGAGACTGGAAACAGAGATGTTGTATTTCATATCTCTGAGTCCGTAAAGAATCTCCGTTATCTCCGGGTGATCGCAGACCGCAGTTGCCACCAGCCCGACTTTGTCGGTGTATGCTCGAGCGTTCCTAGCAGCTTCGAGAATCAGTTTTGCTGGTACAATACGTGGAGGCAAATAAGAAAAACCGGCCCAGCAGAAACGACACCCTTGAGAACAGCCGCGAGAAATCTCTATTAGAAATCTGTTCGACATCTCAGTATTGTCGCTGAGTACAACGGTCGCAGGAACATAGTCGCTTGCAGAGCGAGACGCGGCATAGTTCTGGTTGCTCACGAATTGAAGGCGGTCGTCGCTATCAAGATCAGAATCATCCCATTCAGGAGTTGGAGACTTCGTCGCGATCTTTTCGAATTCAGCAACATTAAATGCTTTGGCTTTGACCGCTTCCTTTTGATCGTTAACAGACGCAAGCTTTAATGACGGTCCTATCGAAAGCTGAACCAGGTCCAATGACAGTTTCGTATTCTGCTTTGGCATTTCGGCGCGAACCCGCAATACGCGAGAGGCGGCGCCACCGATGGCAATGATGCCGCTTGTCGTGCCGTCTTCGTTGCGCTCGAACTGATAAAACTTCGGAACGTAAAATCCTCGTTCGCGGCTGAGCGTTTCAAGAAGCTGATCGCGCGATTCAGCTTCCTTCACAAAATTGAGGAGTCTCGGAATCAATATCTCGCCTTCACCTGCAGTGACGATATCCGCGAATTCGGCAATTGGCTCTGGATTCAAAAAGGCAGCCGCGCCGCCGATGATTACCAACGGATGATATTCGTTCCTTTCGGCAGCCAGGTAAGGGATGTGAGAGAGCCGCAGAATCTTGGGAATGTTTGCGTAATCGGTCTCAAACGAAACAGAGATAGCAAGAATATCAAAGTCATTGACGGAAGTTTGACTTTCAAGCGACAGCAGCGTGCCGCCCGTTCTCTCAAGATCGGACTCATCAGCCTTATCCGGAACAAAAACGCGCTCACAGGTCGTCTCTTCATCCAGGTTGAAAATCTCATAAACCGAGTGTAGACCCAGATTAGACATTCCTATGTAATAGGTATTCGGATAAGCCAGGGCGACGCGAAGCCGCGATCCCTTTTGTTTGCGGATCGTGCCGACTTCGTTACTTACAGTTTTTTGCAGCGACTCTTTTAACTTACGTGACATTCAGCGGTAAACACATCTCCCGATAGCGATAAACTATGTATTGTACCACATTATTCGGCATGTACCGACTGCGCCGATCTCTCAGAACAAAGATAGGCGATCTCCTAATCTTTTCTTCAATTGCAAGTTAAAAAATCCGACAAAGTTGCACCTTAATCGCAAAGCTAAAATGGCATCGTACTTGCGACCTATGTGGCCGATAATAGACATTTTCTACAGGGAGGTAGAAGAAAATGAGAACGTTAAGGAATGCAGCGGTTGCCGTTGTATTTGCCTCGATTCTGGCGACGTCATTCGCCTTTGGGCAATCGCCGCTGATTTACAAACAGGTAACATTCAACATCAACGTGCCATACCGACTGAGAATGACCAATTACGAGCTTCCACAAGGGAACTACATACTGCGACAGGTATCGCAAAACGACATCAATCTGTTCTTTCTTTACAAAGACAGCCTGACTCATCCGCCCGTAGCGGTCGTTAGAACGGTTCGAGTTGTGGCGAACAGCCCGGCGGACTATCCAGAGAAAACCGAAATTCTTTACAGGACCGACGAGTCGGATGTTAACAACGTACCCATAATCAGAGGTTTCACGATCCCCGGCGAAGAAGCGTTCCAGATTATCAACGTTGTTCCGAAAAAGGGGAGTATGCTGGTTCGAGTTTACTAAACACTGAGAACTTTTTAAGGCGAGCAAGAAGAGGTCGGCGATCGTTCCGGCCTTTTTCTATGTCAGCTCGTGCATGACCGGTGTCTGCGGTCGCGCTTTGCGAACGGCAAATCGCTGCTGGCATTCGCCTTCCTCAGCCACGACATCGATAATGAAGGCTGCGGTACCGGTTGAAAAAGTAGGAATATCAAAATCAAAGACTGCCAAACCATCCGCGCCGGTAACCTGTTTCCAGAGCATAGGGCGAAATGCGGTTCCCACCAATCTCACTGTCACCTCAGCATTTTTAATTGGGAATGGATTCTCGTCAGAGGTGATAACTATCTTCAAGGGACCCGGATCACCAGCGAAAAACTCTTCCCTGCCAAACAGATTAATCTGGAGCTTCGGCTGATTACCTTCCGTCGAACCGGACGGGTCGCTCCCGCCAGCCGGAGACTGGTTTCCAAGCTGTATGGGCGCATGGGGAATTTCCCGCTCCAGTTTTTCCAAGTGCGCCAGCATCTCCATCGTGGTCGAGCCGACGTGTCGCCACGGTCGGCCACCAGTAGGATCGATCTTGCCAAACACTTCGTCGATCAGATTCAGATTGATAGGCTCACTGGGTGGAACTGGTTTCGGTACAGGTCTCGGTTTTTGGGGATCGCGTTCGACTACCGGGTCTGAAATATCGACAAGGCGCTCCAGTTCTTTGACCGTTTCTCTTTGGTGAAGCTCTTCAATGAAGCCGGATTTTATGATGCTGGTTATAACCTGGTGCTGATGGTGCAAAAATGCGGCAATTTCCGCAGGCTGCAAGGGATTTTCCGGATCCAGATAAGATGTACGCTTCGCCGCCAGGATCTCTCCGCCGGCAAATATCAAAGATTCCACCTGTTGGGCGCTCTTAAGGTTCTCCGTTTGAACGTGATAGACACGGTTCTGCCATTTAATATCCGTATTGAAGCCTGGCACCGAAATCATCGAATACCTCACACACTCTTTCACAACACTTATCGGAAAAGAGTCACTTCTTTTTTAGCACAAATGGCGGGTCCAAGAAGCCGAAATGAAGAAATGAAATAGTTTTCCGCAATATTATCGATCGAGACCGGGACAGATCGGGCAATTGATTTTTTCAGAGCTTTGCTTGACACTATTTATGTCGCCGGGTACTATAACCGCTTGCTCGAAGCGACCTAACCATTCGCGAGTCGGATGTTATACCCCTGGGGTTCGGGCGGTTAGCTCAGTTGGTAGCAGCGCTTGCCTTACAAGCAAGAGGTCACTGGTTCGAGCCCAGTACCGCCCACCACTGAGACCGACCGACTTCTGACAATCGGTTTCAATTGTTCTTTTGATTTTGTTTAAGCGCGGAGTCGTAGTTCAGCTGGTTAGAACGCCGGCCTGTCACGTCGGAGGTCGCGGGTTCGAATCCCGTCGGCTCCGCCAATGTTTTCAATAGTTTAGCTCGTTCGGTTTTGCCGGAAAATTTCAGTGGTACACTAGCTGGTACACCGGAATTTCCGGCATTCTCTTTTCCCATTTCAACCTGAAGACCCCTACAATCAAATCAACTGTTCGTTGCTTGAATATCGGGCTCAGGTGTTGGTACCTTTTCAACTCGCCTTTTGTGTCCAGTCATCTTGTCAATAATGGGATCAGGGATTCCGCTCAATATTCGCGTTCCGGTTGCGAAGTGACGCAAATCGTGAATTCGCAGATTCTCGATATTCGCCAACTCGCATATTCATCTGAAATGTTTTCCTAAATTCCAGGCACGTGGCTTCTGAAAATTGCCGGCGTATTTCACGTTGGGTTTGGCGGGAAACAGATGCTCTTGTCTTCCGTAACTCGGCAACTACCTCCCTAGTTCACCTCAAGTCCATTGAACACCCAAATAAAAGGTTACAGGTATCGGAACCTCCATTGGTCGAGTCGAGCCGAACCGAGTCAACTCTGTTTCATCAGCTTGCGCTTTACCAATTCAACTAATAACAGATAGGAGATCGTTGCAATAAACAGGAGCACAAAAAACTCAAAAGGAAGCGATGTGAAACCAAAAAAGTGCGCAAAAGGCGTGAAAGGCAATACGACTGCTATTAAGACGATCGAGACCGTTGTTATTGTCAGGGGACGACTTGGTCTGCTCTTGAATGGATTCCCTGCTGTCCGAATCACGAAGATTATCAGTGTCTGCGTTGCCAATGATTCGACGAACCAGCCGGTGTGAAAAAGCGCCTCTGATGCCCTGAATAACTTCAGCAATGCAAAGAAAGTCAGAAAATCGAAAATCGAGCTTATCGGCCCTATAAACAACATGAAATTCCTTATTAACTTGATCTCCCATCGACGCGGTTTTTGGATATAGGTCTGGTCGACATTGTCGGTCGGGATAGTTATCTGGGCCAGGTCGTATAGAAAATTGTTTAGAAGTATTTGAGTCGGTAGCATAGGCAGGAACGGCAGAAATACCGTTGCCGCGGCCATGCTGAACATATTACCGAAGTTCGAGCTGGTCCCCATCAACAGATATTTCATTACATTTCCGAATGCCTTGCGACCCTCGAGGATTCCCTGGTGTAAAACCTTCAGGCTGCCCTCCAGCAGGATGATATCCGCCGCGTCCTTTGCAACATCGACTGCGTTTGCCACCGATATACCAACATCAGCAGCGTGTAACGAAGGGCTGTCGTTTATCCCATCGCCCATAAATCCAACTACATGACCGCGAGCCTTTAGAGCGATGATTATCCGGTGCTTTTGTGCGGGTGAGACTCTTGCAAATACCCGGTGCTGTTCCGCAACCTGAGCAAGCGCCGGATCTGTCATTCTGGAAATCTCGTCGCCGAGAATGATGCGCCCGGCATCCAGTCCGACAGACTGGCAGACTTGTCTGGCGACGAGATCACTGTCGCCGGTCAGGATCTTAACCTCGACTCCATCCTGGCAAAGCCCGTCCAGTACTTCGGCCGCATCCTCCAGCGGCGGATCAGAAAATGCCAGGAATCCCGCAAGTATCAGATTCTGTTCGTCCGCAACACTATACGAATCCTTTATTGGCAGCTCGCGATAAGCGACGGCCAAGGCCCTATAGCCTTTGGAACATAAGGTTCCATAGGCCCCTCTCGCCTTCTCCAGCAGGTCAGGTTCGAGCGCAGACGCTGTACCGTCTATGTCGATCCTTGCACAACATTTGAATAGACCTTCCGGAGCTCCCTTCGTGATCATAATCCGTTTGCCGGAATGCTCCGCGACTATTGAAAGACGCCGCCGCTCAAAATCGAATGGGATTTCGTCAAGCTTGCGGTATTCCTCCGCGCCAGCCTGCGAGTGCTCGAGTACAGCCGCATCCAGTGGGTTACTGATCCCGGTTTCATTCAAACTGTTAATGTATCCAAGAAGAAGAACTCGTTCAGATTGATTTCCGAATGCGTCAATGTGCTGCTCCAGAGTAGTGACGCCGGTAGTCAGCGTTCCGGTTTTGTCGCTGCACAGAATGTCCATGCTCCCGAAGTTCTGGATTGACTCAAGGTGCTTTACGATGACTTTCTGACGCGCCATGTGGGTGGCGCCCTTTCCCAATGTTACTGTCGTAATCATCGGCAGGAACTCGGGAGTAAGCCCCACCGCTAAGGCCAGCGCGAACAGCAACGATTCAAACGGGTCTCGCCTCAGAACAATATTGACCATTACAACAAACAACACCAGAAAAAAGACTGTTCGCATTATCAGAAAACCGAACCTTCGCGCTCCACGCTCAAATTCAGTTTCCGGAGGCCGAGACGCCAATCGGGCAACGATATCGCCGAATGCGGTTCCCCCGCCGGTCGCGGTAACAATGGCTGTGGCTGTGCCGCTGACGATCGAGGTACCGAAGAACACCAGATTTTCTCTAGCAGAGGAATCCTCAGGGTTTCCGGCTGACGCGACTCCCTTCTCAACCGGAAGCGATTCGCCCGTAAGCGCCGCCTCGTTGACGTGCAAATCCTTCGCATCGATTAACTGCGCATCTGCCGGAACAAGATCGCCGGCACCTAAACGAATGACATCTCCGAGAACTATGGTTCGCCTGCTGATCTCGGTCCATTTCTGATCTCGTAGAACAGTGGCTGTCGGAGCAACTTGTCGGCGAAGACGATCTGCCGCCTGTTGCGAACGGTATGTCTGAATAAAGTTAATCAAAACGCTGAACAGAACCATCGCGGCGATGATCGATGCGTTGACAATTTCGCCGACTATGAAAGAGATGCCGCTGGCAATCAGCAGCACAATGACCAGAGGATTGGCGAACAAAGCTATTATTTGAATAACTGTGTTATGTCGCCTGGCCGTCGCCGGTTCATTTGGGCCATATTGCGAGAACCGTTGCGCCGCCTGAGCACTGGTCAATCCTTGCTTTGAGTCCTTTGAAATCTGCATTTCACTCGCCGCCATTCAACTGGTTCCCCAATCCGGCTAAGGAAGCATAATCCAGACGGATCACAAGTGTGACACTAATCGGCCAAGTTGCGGCCAGGTTATTGGGTGTCACGCCAGGTGTCACAGCTTTACCTAAAGACAGCAAAGTACTTATCGAACTGTGACACCTGTGACGCCACTTGGCCAAACTATGTTTTTTGGGTACCAGTTTTGCCATAATGTGCCACAGCGAGATTGGCCAATCCCGGCGAAGCTGTAGCCTTGGAAAGATTTGGCAAGATCGACAAATTGAACAGGCAACTGTGTGACGCTGTGACATCATTTGGCTGCAAAATCGTCTGCGGATTTTTCAATCGCCTCGCCACCATTTAATCGACGCTGCAATCGATAAATTCCTGTTGTGTTTTCAGCGCTGGAGCATGCCTTTTCGCCGCCTGACTCTGGCCACTGGCGCCGCCAGAACCTTCCTGCCGACTAGTGGATGGAACGACCGTGCAATTCACAAAATTTGCTGTTGAAAAAACAACAATCAGGATTACAACTACTAATGATTTGAAGATAAGAGCTCCTTTTCACGCTCAGTCCCTACACAACGACGATTGCGGAGAAGGCGGCCGCCAAAGATCGGATACGGAAATAACAATGACATCCGTTTCATCAGGTGATTCAGCTCTTTTCAAATCGTGGAGAGCTGCATTTGAGCTATCCGATCCGTCGTAACCAATGACAAGTCTCATCCTATTGTCCATCTCACTACCCTCCACGGCCACGCCATTGGTTATCTCTCCAATGCGGCGCTTGCAGTTGTCGGCCGGACACACTTATACGATGAAAAGCAACTTGAGTACCCTTGATAATTAAATACAAAGCCTTGCTTTTTAATAAGTTAGCAAACAGGATTTCGCCCGGAGCGCGGTTTTACGCAGCAGGTGGGTATCTTCACGCAGTGAAATATCAGATCCCTTAGCTGGTGGTCAAAGAAACGCTCTTCAGCAAGGTCGAGCGCTTAAGACCGGACATTGAGTATGACGCTGGACATATTCAACGTTCGCGCCGACTGGCTTGTCCACACCATTGTTCGAAGTCTCTACTCCCAGGCAAATCAGATCGATCTTGTGATTTTCGGAATAAGAGATGATCCGGGAGTAGGCTTCCCTTCAGCTACCGCCACTTTTACCTCAGACCAAAGCGTTGCTTCCTCCAGAATCGCTTTGTTCATTTCCTCTAAAACGTCGTCGTTGTCCCCAGGAGACCTGTTAAACGGGTTCCCATTAAAGGCAGGGTCTCGACCATAGTCGGCTATGTAATCCCAATCACTATATGATGAGCTAAGATCTTCAAGACCCGCGATGACTTCGTTATCGGCCATATATACCCGGGTTCCGTGCGCCGATTTGATCTGGCGACCGCGTCGCGCGTTCCACAGATCCCATTCGTCTATTTTCGGAAGAGATGTGAGATCGCAAGCCGGTAGGGACTTATGATCTTTTAATGGCTTCTTAATGAAATCTTAATGTCTTCACTATGACTTCCTAAGGTGGGCTTTGGTAGAGTCTGAATTAGCAATGCCATCACCTTTAATACTTATCTTATTTCTGTTTCAGGACCAAACGACGGCTACAGACAACGGTCTGTTTGGACTGTTGTTACACGCTAGTCTGATTGCGAAGTTTGTCCTTTTGATCTTACTTGCATTCTCGCTCGTTTCCTGGGCATTGATTTTTATAAAAGGCTTAGCCATTCGCGAAGCAGAGCGAACCTCGGCCGATTTCCTGAAAGCCTTTCAACACAGCGCCTCTTTGTCCGAAGTCTCGATGAGTCCATCAGTGCCTTCGGATGGCCCTCTGCCAGCAATCTTCGATGCGGCGAACAAAGAGATTCGAACCCAAACCAGCCTCACCGCGCGCGAGGCTGGTGTGATTGGAATAAATCTCCCAGCGATCCAAAGGACGATGCAAAGCGCCGCAATTAATGAGACCGCGCGCATAGAACAGAGTTTGAGCTGGCTCGCGTCCACCGCCAGCGCTTCGCCATTTATAGGTCTGTTTGGAACAGTTGTCGGAATCATCATCGCTTTCGAAGGTCTGAGCAGATCGACCGGCACATCGATTCAGGCGGTTGCGCCTGGCATCGCCGAAGCGTTAATCGCCACGGCGGCGGGGATAGCAGCCGCCGTTCCTGCTGTTCTTGCTTACAACTATTTCGTTAATCGAATCAAGCGCCTGACGGCAGAGATGGACAGTTTTGCGCTGCGATTGCTGAATTTGATTGAGAGGGAGTTCGGTACAGACCCCGTCAGAAAACGGTGAGGACTCGATGGCATTCGTAAATCGTGAAGGACGAACACAAACATCTCTGGCGGAAATAAACGTGACACCGCTGGTCGACGTGATGATGGTGTTGCTGGTCATCTTCATGGTCACTGCGCCAATTCTTCAAAGCGGCATTGAAGTAAATCTGCCAAAGACGCGTCAGGCCAAAGCCGATGAACCCAAAGACAAAGCCGTCATCCTGACAATTGATAAAGATGGCGAGATTTACCTGAGCGGCAAGTCGGAACAACAAGCTATCAACATCAACGATCTTCCGGCGCTTTTGACACAGAGATTAGAAGGTTCATCAACAAGACGCGTGTACGTTCGAGGAGATGGAGATACTCCGTACCGGGTTGTTGCCTATGTTTTGGATCAGGCAAGACAGGCCAACGCCAATGTCAGCCTGGTGACAGAGCCGGTGCCACAAAACTCAGGCACTGGGAAATGACGAAAATTGGAAACTGCTAAGAGAACAAATCAGAGAACTCGTCAGGGAATTCTGCTCTCGTCCGCATTGCACTCTGCGGTGCTTCTGGTGTGCATATATTTCTTTCGCAACCCGGTTGGGCGTCAGATAGTTGCGGCTGGAGAGGGCCAGGGAAGTTCGCAAGGAGGCGCAATCGAAGTTGGTCTTGTTCCCTCTTCGGAATTCGGACTAAGTCAACCACGGGCTGTTACGCATCTGGGCGAAAATCAAAACGAGTCTAACAACACAGTGGTGGAGACCCGACGGCCCGATGCGAATACAGATTCCGAACCGCTGCCTTCACCCGACAACAAAGAATCAAAAGATAACCGAGCGCGTGTGACCGACCGTCCCACGGAAAACAGGTCGGACCGTCTGTTTTCGAAAACTCCATTGAACGGCTCATCGGCGGATAAGAATGTCGTCGTCGGCAGGAGTTACGGTTCCGCGACACCGTCGCTGACCAATGGTGTTGGAGTTGCCGCCGGAAGCGGTGGCCAGGGTACCGGTGGCGTGCCAGGCGGTTCTGAATACGGCAGGCGAATTCAATCAATTCTCAGCCGTAACTATAACCCTCCTGCGGTTCCGAATGCAGGCGGTACAACCTATGTAGTCATCGAATTGCGCATTGCGAATGACGGGCGAATCCTGTCAATCGTCGGCGGGCGAGTGTCGCCGGAATATATTCGCCGGAGCACTCCTTATGATCTGGTTAATAGAGCGGCGGAGCGGGCAATTATCGCGGCCAACCCGCTGCCGCCGTTTCCCGCCGGCTTTTTATCAGGTGAGCGTGAAGCTGTCGCCGAGATATGGTTTCGCTATCCAAAATAAAAATGAAAAACAAAGAGGTTAAAGTCAGGTACGTTCTTATCATCTCACTCATTGTAGCGACGGTGTCGCTGTTCACAGCGCATGCACAGCAGACAAGCAGCGGCCAGCAGAATCCTCAATCTTCCGATCAGAGTTTGCGCCAGCAGATCGGCACGATAATTGTCACGCCGGGGAACGGTCCTGCGCTTGCTGTCGCCGATTTTCAGCCGCGAGCCAGTGGTATCGAGAAACCGATAGACATCTTCAATTCGACGCTCTGGAACGATTTGAAATTTGCCGGTGCGGCCACGCTGGTCGGGAAGAGTTTGTATCCGAAAGCGCTGCTGGCCGATCCTGCTTCGTTAAAATCAGATCAGTGGTCGCAGGATCCTGTTAAGGCCGATTATGTTGCGTTTGGAAATTTGACTGGAGCATCGGATGCGCAAGGTTTTCTTTACGATGTGAAGACGCAGCATCAATTGCTGGCTTCGCCGCTCGAAGGCGACCCGAGGCATATGGCGCACGTGTTCGCCGATCAGATCGTCAAACAATTACTTGGCATCGATGGCATCGCGACTTCGAAGATCGCTTACATACGCGGACAGCAAGTCTATTTAATGGATTATGACGGCTACGACGAGCGCGCATTCAGCCACGAAGGCGGTATAACGCTCTTTCCTGCTTTGTCTCCTGACGGTGGAAAACTTGCTTATGTAACATACAGCACCGGTCAACCAAATATTGTTGTACGGGGCATCGATGGATTGGTGCTTGGCAGTACTCATTTTAATGCGACTACATCATCGCCGGCGTTCTCTCCGAATGGACAACTGGCATTCAGCTCAAGCAAAGACGGCGATTCGATGGAGATCTATGTCTCTGCCGGCGATGGATCGGGCGCTCGCCGCCTGACGCACACGCGCAATGCGGTGAACATATCGCCAAGATGGAATCCTAAAACGGGTCAGGAGATCGCGTTTATATCGGATCGTGGCGGCACTCCGCAAATTTATGTGATGGACGCGAGCGGCGGCAATGAACGGCGCTTGCTGTCTGGCGGTGGCCATATGGATTCACCTTCATGGTCTCCTGATGGACGCTTCATCGCATTTACGTGGGATGGCGGTGGCGGTGGCTACAACATATATCTGGCAGATGTCGCAACCGGACAGGTACTGCAGTTGACATCGCAAGGCCGAAACGAGAGCCCGACATGGTCACCTGATGGACGTCATATAGCTTTTCAATCGAATAGAAGCGGGAAATGGGAAATTTGGGCAATGCACATCGACGGGAGTGAGCAGCAACAGTTGACACATTCAGGAGGCCGTCTTCCGTCGTGGTCAAAATAGGTTTAACAAGTTATGTCGAATTGTGATGGAGGATGAAAGGAGGATCTAGAACAAATGCAAACAAAGAGGGCGATAATTTTCACATTCCTTATAACGATCGCGCTAATCGGATGGGGCTGCGCAAAACCGACGGCAAAATTGAAAGTGTCGCGCAACGAAATCAACAAGGGCGATCCGGTAACGTTAACCTGGGAGACAAAGAACGCGAAGACAACCGAATTGAATGGCAAGACGGTAACTGCCATCGGATCAGAGACGGTGACTCCGGATCAGACAACCAACTATAACCTTGTCGCGCATCGAGGCAAGAAAGAAGCAACCGACAGCGCCAATGTGAAAGTCGATGTGACCACAGTGGCCGCGCCGACGATTTCGCTGAGCGCCACTCGCAGTGATATTGAGAAAGGTCAAGCTACAACTCTGCAGTGGTCGACTGAGCG
>DASRDY010000196.1:0-15505 GCA_035652355.1 Blastocatellia bacterium | reverse complement strand
TTTGAACGCCTCCATCAAATCAGAAAGAGAGATATTTTTCGATTGCGAAATCAACAGATGAATATGATTGGCGGTTCCACCAGCGTCAAGCAGGCGCGATTGTTGTTTCCGTGCTATCCCACCCAAATAAGCATGCAGTCGTGGTTCGACAGCAGGCGTAATCATGTCGACACGATCTTTGGTTGAAAAAATCACGTGAACGAGGAGGCTGGTTAAGCTGATCTTCTTTCTCCGACCCATTCAGGGTCGGTCGTGGTTGTGTATCACTCCGTGGGCGGCGCTTTCGCTTTGCCCACGGCTATTTACTGCTTGCCCTTCGGGCAATGGGCGGCCGTAAATTAGACCCGGCAACAATAAGACACTGTCTCCGAAATGTCCAAACCTCAGGGCGCAGACATTCGGTCTGCGCATGTTTAGGTTGCGCTTCTTCAATTTTCGCACGCTTAATCAGCCAGCGCAGACTGAATGTCTGCGCCACTTTGTTTCCAGTTCGCTGGCAATTGTGTAGAATAGCGCTTCTTATTTTGCGCATTTTCCAAATCATCACAACCGCGTAGAAAGGGAGAACATGATCGAGTTATCGCCGAAAGACTTTCAGGAGGCTCGAGCGCGAATCGCACCATACATCTACCACACGCCGCTGCTTACCTCCAGGCTGTTGAGCGAGCGCACCGGATTCAACGTCAGGCTAAAAGCAGAGATATTTCAGAAGGTCGGCTCTTATAAAATCCGTGGACCATTAAATAAATTTACCTTTCTGACTGACGAACAAAAGAAGCGAGGCGTCGTCTGCTCTTCTGCCGGGAACCACGCCCAAGGTGTCGCACTTGCCGCAAAGATTCACGGAATACGAGCAGTCGTTGTGATGGCCGAAAATGCAACCAAATCAAAGATCGAGGCCACAAAAGCCTACGGAGCCGAAGTCGTTCTTCACGGAATGATCTGGGATGAAGCTAACGAGAAAGCCAAACAACTGGTCGAACAGGAAGGTCTGACATACATACATCCGTTTGACGATCCGCAGCTGGTAGCAGGCCAGGGTACGCTCGGCTTGGAAATCTATCAGGACTTTCCTGAAGCAGACGTGGTTATCGTTCCAATCGGCGGTGGCGGTCTCATCTCGGGCGTTTCGATGGCGTTGAAAGGACTGAATCCTAAAATAAAGATCATCGGTGTTGAATCGTCTGGCGCGCCGGGGATGAAGAAGAGCGTCGAGGCCGGAGAGCTTGTAACACTAAACGAAATCGACTGCATCATCGATGGTTTACGGGTAAAGCGAGTCGGTGAATACAACCTTCAGGTGGTGAAGAAGTACGTTGATGAGATCGTAACGCTGCCAGACAAAGATATCTTCGACGCTGTAATTTGGGTAATGTCGCATTGCAAGCTCGTCGTTGAAGGTGCAGCCGCGGCACCAGTGGGAGCGTTACTGCACGGTCTTATCAAAGCTCCCGCTGGCTCAAACGTTGTGTGTGTTCTCAGCGGCGGCAATATAAATCTGGATCAATTAAAAGGATTGAAGTGGAATTAAACGGCCGGCGCGTTAACGCTGTAGGAGCAGGGCTGGTCCCTGCCCGGATCGTGCGAAGCACGATGAAATCGGTTGGTATCTTAATCTTTAATTGCCTGCGGCAATCCGGGCAGGGGCGAGCCCTGCCCCTACAATGTTAGAAACGAATTTAGGAGCATAGATGATAGATCTGCGAAGCGATACCGTCACCAGGCCGACGCCGGAAATGCGCGAGGCAATGAAGAACGCCGAAGTCGGCGATGACGTCTTCGGTGACGACCCAACCGTAATAAGACTGCAGGAAATGGCAGCCGAGATGTTCGGGCGCGAGGCCGGTCTCTTCGTTCCCACCGGTTCGATGGGCAATCAGGTTGCCATAAAAGCTCACACGAAACCGGGCAACGAAGTCATAGCTGAAGACAAAAGCCATACGATCAATCTTGAATTGTCGGGAATGGCAATGATCTCAGGAGTGATGCCGCGAACATTTCACTCACCAGACGGCACATTCAACTGGGATTTAATCCAGCCTAATTATCGCCAACCTGGCAGCACGCATCGTGGTTATACTGGATTGATCATCGTCGAGAATACCCATAATCTGGCCGGCGGCACTGTAACTCCGCTGGCACAGATGGCAGAGATCTGCGATCGCGCGCATGCTCTCCGCGTACCTGTTCATCTGGACGGAGCCAGAATCTTCAATGCGGCCGCTGCGCTTGGTCAATCGGTTATCGAACTTACGAAACCTTTCGATTCGATCATGTTTTGTCTATCGAAGGGACTCGGCGCGCCTGTCGGATCAATGCTTCTGGGAACAAGACAGTTTATCGAAGAGGCTCGTTTCTATAGAAAGATGCTGGGCGGTGGAATGCGACAAGTCGGAGTGTTAGCGGCAGCTGGTATTGTGGCCCTGGAAAAGATGACTACTCGACTTCACGAAGACCACGCCAACGCCAAATTAATTGCGGAAGGCCTGGCCGCAGTGCCCGGTATCAAGATAGATCCTGAACGCGTTCAAACCAACATACTGGTGTTTGATATCTCTGGAACGGGTCTCACCACGACAGAGTTCGGTGATAAACTTAAGCAAAACGGAATCCTCGGCGTCGGCATCAACGAAAAAGAGATGCGGCTGGTTACCCATTTCGATGTGAGTCGATCAGACTGCGTACAGACTGTGCAGACAGTCAAATCCATCTTGAATGCTTAAGGACGGTAAATCAGTTCGATTTATTGTCGTCTGCATTGTGATACTGCTGGCGCTCTACGGCTGTGAGAATAATCCCGCGCCATCAGATGATTCAAAACCTGTCGAGAGCCAGTCGACTTCTACGTACCGAACCGATCTGTTGCAAACGCAACAGAGCAAAACCACGCTCGCTTTAACAAAAGTCTTCTTTCTTGATGCTAACGAAGGCTGGGCAGTCGGCCGCAACGGTGTGATCCTTCACACCGGCAACGGAGGAGGCGACTGGTCTCCCCAGCCAAGTAGCACTGACGAAAACCTGATCGACATACAGTTCATTAATAAGACAACCGGATGGGCGGTTTCAGTGAACAGGGTGCTGTCGACCTCAAATGGCGGCCGCACTTGGTCTGACGTTTGGGATACCAGCACCATCAATCTATCAGAAGGCGAATCGGGCGCCGACACTGGCATTCAATTCCAGGCAGCGATGATCTCAATAGCCTTTTACGATGCTAATCATGGCTGGGCGCTGGCGTTGGGTTGGGACCCGAGCGCCGGTAAATATTCGACGCCTCTGGTGCTCAATACGAATGACGCCGGCAAAAGCTGGGATTGGCAAGTCATCGATCAGGAATACGGACTGATTGCAGTTGCTGATAGTAAAACTTGCATCATTGCGGGAAAACTCGGCCGACTGGCTCAAACTACCGACGGCGGAAAGACATGGGAACGGCGCAGCAGCCTCACTGAAGATGACATCCTTGGGGTTTCCTTTTCTTCTCCTAAACAGGGCTGGGCAGTTGGCAGTCACGGAACGATCATCAGCAGCAATGACGGCGGACGAACATGGGAAGTCGTATATAAGCAATCTGACAACGATCATCCCATCGAGTTACACGCCATTCATTTCAACGATCAATCACACGGCGCTGCCGCGGGATTCGAGGATATTTCAAAGGGCGACAAGTACCAGTATCTGTTGACGACACTTGTCACCACGAATGGTGGGCGCGACTGGCAACGGAAACAGATAGCTCCTGTCGATTTCGTTATTAACTCGATGAGTATAATTAATCCCGGCGCGGCGTGGGCCGCGGGCGGAGCCGGCCAGATTGTCCGTTTTCGCACCGAATAATTACCGAGGAGTTCCAAATGAGTTACGACGACAGCAAAGCTCAGCAATTACTCAATCTTCATAAAGGTCCGAAAATACTGGTTCTTCCGAACGCCTGGGATGCTGCCAGCGCCAGAGTTTTCGAGGTTGCCGGGTTCCCGGCAATAGCAACCAGCAGCGCGGGTATCGCCTTTTCCTGGGGCTATCCAGACGGACAACGAATTGATGTCAACGAAATGTTGACGGCAGTATGGAATATCGTTCGCACGGTATCAATTCCAGTAACGGCGGACATGGAATCGGCGTATGCGACCACTCCGGAAGAAGTTGCCGAAAGAGTCGAACAATTGATTGAAATCGGTGTTGTTGGAATGAATTTTGAAGATGCGACCGGAGATCCCCAGCACCCGCTGTTCGATATGCCCGAGCAGGTAGAAAAGATTCGACAAATCAAGAGCTTTACCGCCAGTATCAAAAAAACATTTGTACTCAACGCAAGAACCGATGTGTTCCTGTTAGGCATTGGCGATGAATCGGAGCGGTTTGGCCTGGCCCTTGAACGTTTGATCGCCTATCGCGATGCCGGAGCCGATTGTCTGTTTGTCCCCGGCTTAAACGATCCAGCGATAATCTCGAAACTGGTTAAAGAATTAAATCATCCGATAAACATTCTTGGGACCGTGGGCACGCCTTCAATCCCAGAGCTTGAAAAGCTTGGAGTAGCGCGAGTCAGCATAGGATCGGGGCCGATGCGAGCCGCGATGGGAGTAGTCAGGCGAATAGCTGAAGAATTGAAAAACACAGGAACTTACAGGGCATTCACCGACGGAGCGATTCCCTATCAGGAACTCAATCAACTAATGAGCAAATAGCGCGGGCAGGACGCCTACGCTACTTCGGAGCGTAATAACCTTTTCGTGTTCTGACGGTGAGACCTGGTCGCTTAACTTTCAGGGTCAGCCGCCGGAAGGTTCCGTCGTGAGCCTCGTTCTTGGAGTAGAACGTCAAAATATATTGAGCGTGCAGCTCGGCTGCGAATCGACGGAAATTTCGGTCAAGCTCATCAACGTTGGCTGAAAAATACGCGTCGCCACCGGTCTCTTCCGCAAACGTAATCAAAGCCTGCTCTGCACCAGGATCACGCAGATTAGCTGAAACATCGCGGCCGTAAGGATGAACCGCGTAAATAACAACATCCGCATCCTGCGCGCGAGCTAGGGCCTTCTTCAAATCATAGGTACTGACATTGTCTCTGCCGTCAGACAGTATCATCATTACGTGACGTCCCTGGGTTTTTTCCAGGTCGTTTGACGACAAGTAGATCGCGTCATAAAGGGCGGTCGCGCCACGCTCTATATTAATTCTGTTTACAGTGTTAATGATGTTATCCAGGCGGTTTGTGAAAGGCAGTTCGGTTGAGACTTCGGTATTAACAGTGTAGATTGCGGCGCGGTCTTGTTGTCTGAAAACGTCTTTGAAAAAGTTCACTGCTGCTTTCTTTTCGAAATCGCGGCGCTCACGAACACTTCCTGACGTGTCGAACAGGAACGCCAACTCTAATGGCACAGCATCTTCGCGACTAAAGCCTGAGATCGTTTGCGGGACATTGTCCTCGAGGATTTCAAAATCCTCTTTTTTCAGATCGCTGACGAAATCTCCGTCTTTACCAGTAACAGCAGCAATTACTGTAACAAGGTCGGAATTGAGACTTATTTCGGCTTTGTCCTTATCCTGCTTGTTTTGTTTATTGTTCTGCTCATCGATCATGCCGCCAGAATTCGGGGGCGGCTGCTTGCGGGCGTGATTGCTTTGACCGCGTGCGTTCAAGCCAAAATAGGCGAACGAGAAAAGGATGATCGATATTAGGAGGAGCCAGCGAAATCTAAGATTCATCTAGTTTGGTCGGGAGTCTGAGATTAACCCCGATCTTGTTCAAATTTATAACGCAGCTTTAGCATCGACGAAGGCGTCGCTACTCTCAAGCTGGACAAGCCGAAGTCTGAGCCCTTGACCTCAGCCATTTATCAAACTGCGCGATTGCATTCTCGATCTGCAATTTATGCCGATCAGCTTTACTCTTAACCTTGCGCCGAATTGACGGGTCAACCGGCGGCAATAGAGCGAATGTCATGTTCATCGGCTGAAAGTGTTTCGAATCGGAATTCGCAATATAATTCAGCAGACTTCCTATCGCCGACGCTCTCGGGATTGGAATAAGATTTTCGCCTCTCGCTATTGAAGCCGCATTTATCCCTGCTACAAGACCGGCTGCTATCGATTCGACGTAACCTTCGACCCCACATACCTGCCCCGCAAATAGAACGCGCGGATTCGACCTCATTTGCAGGTGTTCATTCAGAATTACGGGTGCGTTGATATATGTGTTCCGATGAATCTGACCAAATTTCAGGAATTCTGCGTGCTCGAGCCCCGGGATCATCTGCAGAACTCTCTTTTGATCCCCGAACTTAAGATGGTTCTGAAAACCAACAAGGTTGTAGCTGTCCGCCATCAAATTTTCCTGCCGCAACTGCACCGCCGCATAAGCGATTCGACCGGTCTTTGGGTCAACTAAGCCTACCGGCTTCATAGGTCCAAATCGCAACGTGTCGCGCCCGCGCCGAGCCATCTCTTCAATTGGCAGACATCCTTCGAAATAGTTGGTATCTTCGAAACTGTGCAGGGGCACCTGCTCCGCCGTCATCAAAGCATCATAGAAACGGTTATACTGTTCTTCAGTAAACGGGCAATTAATGTAGTCGTCGCCACCTTTTCCATAACGAGCTGCGCGAAACACTACGTCGTAGTCGATTGTCTCAGCGTCGACCACCGGAGCAATAGCATCGTAAAAATAGAGATGCCCGCTGCCGGTCAGCCTGCCGATCTCTGCGCTCAAAGCCGGGGACGTCAAAGGTCCAGTCGCGATAATCGTAATGTCATCATCATTTATTCCAGACACTTCTTCGCGAATGACTTCGATATTCGGATGCTCTGAAAGACGCCGGGTAACTTCGGCGGAAAAGCGCTCGCGATCCACAGCGAGAGCAGCACCCGCTGGAACCTTGGTTTCGTCTGCAATCTGAAGCAGGAGCGAACCAGCCATTCTCAATTCTTTTTTAAGAAGATGCGGAGCAGTGTTCGGCTCGTCTGTCTTCAGCGAGTTACTGCACACAATCTCCGCAAGACGGTCGGTTTGATGTGCGGGCGTAGGTCGAACGGGACGCATCTCGAACAGTTTTACAGCTGCACCTTGCTGCGCCGCCTGCCAGGCTGCCTCACTACCTGCCAGTCCGCCACCAATAACCTTAATAACACTTCGATCATTCATAATCGGAACAGTTTAACACGTTTGCAATAGCGTTGATAATTTTGGCGAATCTGATGCCGCGCCTTGTACTGCTTTAGCAATACAGGGCGGCTAAAGCCACTTCAAAAGCGCGTTGAAACGCGCTAATCGAGTTGTGGGCTTGCTTTCCCGGCTGTAAAACAGCCGGTCTAGTAACCCGTCGGGAAAGCCTCGTGAACGAGGCTCTGGAACATCTTAGATAAACAAATTACTGAGTGCTCCCAAAAACTTGAACCGCAGCCCTTGCTCTATTAGCACTCGCGGGCAACAACTGCTAATTTCCTCTTGACAAAATGTCCCAGTCAGATATCATTAGCACTCTTAAGAGGAGAGCGCCAGACAAACTTACTTTCCTCTTTAGATTCAGTCGTATAGTTATTATTTTTCGAGTCTTAAAAACAAAAAGGAGAACGATTCATGGCGCTTAACATCAGACCATTGCATGATCGCGTAGTGGTCCGCCGGATTGAAGAGCAGGAAACCGTCCGCGGCGGGATCATCATCCCCGACACGGCAAAAGAAAAACCCCAGCAGGGTGAAGTAGTTGCCGCCGGTCAGGGCAAGGTTCTGGAAAATGGTACCAAGATCGAATTGGACGTCAAAGTCGGCGATCGGGTGCTGTTCGGCAAATACTCTGGAACAGAGATCAAGCTGGATGGCGAAGAGTATCTGATTATGCGCGAAGACGAGATTCTTGGCGTAATCAGCGAGGCTGCAAAGGCCAAGGGCCGTTAATTTAAGAAAGGAATTTTGGAGGAATTAAGATAATGGCAAAGCAAATTATCCACGGAGAAGATTCCCGTCAGGCGATCTTGCGCGGCGTAAACAAACTGGCCGATGCGGTCAAAGTCACTCTTGGTCCAAAGGGTCGCAACGTCATCATCGACAAGAAATTCGGATCGCCGACCATCACCAAGGACGGTGTTACGGTCGCTAAGGAAATTGAATTAGAAGACAAATTAGAGAATATGGGCGCGCAGATGGTGCGCGAGGTTGCTTCAAAGACTTCTGACGTCGCCGGCGACGGCACGACCACAGCAACCGTTCTGGCTCAGGCCATTTTTCGCGAAGGCGTCCGCACGGTCGCGGCCGGCGCAAACCCGATGGCGCTCAAGCGCGGCATCGAAAAGGCCGTCGAAGCGGCAATCAACGAAGTTCAGCGCCTGTCCAAGCCAGTGAAGGGCGAATCGATTGCCCAGGTCGGCACGATCTCTGCCAATGGCGATCACACAATCGGCAACCTGATTGCCGAAGCAATGGGCAAAGTCGGCAAAGACGGCGTCATCACCGTTGAAGAGTCGAAGTCGCTGGAAACCGCTCTGGACGTTGTCGAAGGTATGCAGTTCGACCGTGGTTACCTGTCACCATATTTCGTTACCGATCCTGAGAGAATGGAAGCCGTTCTCGAGGACGCTCTGATCCTGATCCACGAGAAGAAGATCTCTTCGATGAAAGACCTGCTTCCCTTGCTCGAACAGGTCGCTCGTCAGGGCAAGCCGTTGTTGATCATCGCTGAAGATGTCGAAGGCGAAGCGCTGGCCACACTGGTCGTCAACAAACTGCGCGGAACTCTGCACGTATGCGCGGTGAAAGCTCCTGGTTTCGGTGATCGTCGCAAAGCTATGCTGCAGGACATCGCGATTCTGACCGGCGGTCAGGCAATCAGCGAGGACTTGGGCATCAAGCTTGAGAACATTCAGGCGACTGATCTGGGTCGTGCCAAGAAAGTAGTTGTCGACAAAGACAACACTACAATCGTCGAAGGCGCTGGCAAGAACAAGGACATCGAAGGCCGCGTCAAGCAGATTCGCAACCAGGTCGAAGAGACCACTTCGGATTACGACCGCGAGAAACTGCAGGAGCGTCTGGCCAAACTGGTCGGCGGCGTCGCAGTTATCAAAGTGGGTGCCGCAACCGAGACCGAGCTGAAAGAAAAGAAAGCTCGCGTCGAAGACGCAATGCACGCTACGCGCGCTGCCGTTGAAGAAGGCATCGTTCCCGGCGGTGGTGTTGCTCTGATCCGCGCTCAGAAGGCTCTGGACAAACTGAAGCTGGAAGATCCGGATGAGCAGACTGGCGTCAACATCGTGCGTCGAGCATTGGAAGAGCCGCTCCGCCAGATTTCCAACAACGCCGGTCAGGAAGGCTCAATCGTTGTCGAGAAAGTTCGCAGCGAGAAGAACGAGAACAACGGTTTCAACGCAGCGACCGAGACCTATGAAGATATGGTCAAGGCCGGTGTGATTGATCCGACCAAGGTTACCCGCAGCGCTTTGCAGAACGCAGCCTCGATTGCTGGCTTGATGCTGACTACTGAGGCGCTGATCTCCGAGCTTCCGGAGAAGGAGAAAGCAGCACCCGCAATGCCTCCGGGCGGAATGGATTACTAAACATATCCTGAAAACTCATACTTTCTTAAGGGCGCGCAAGCGCCCTTTTTTACGTGAAGCTCATAAATAAACTCCTTCTGTCGTCTCCGACAACGGGACTGCCCTAATTTCTGCTGTGTTTTCCTGGCTTGATGCTAAAATGTGTTTAGAGGAATCACCGGTAAGAATTGCACGTTCAATTCTTCCGAATAGAGGTCCTTGGAATCGGTGAGAATATGACTGAGAAAGTATTAGAAGGAACCTGGGAAGAGATTGAACTTCATGCGAGTGAATTACACGGCCGCCGAGTTCGTGTAACTGTTATTGAAGAAGCAACGCTTTCGCCACGCAACGAAGCTATGCTCGAAGTATTGAAGCGAAACGCAGAACGACTTGAGTCAATGCCCTGCTCAGAAGACGGCGAAGACACGTTAAGAATCATCCGAGAAGGCCGAACCGGCAAAATGTGGGGATATGAGCCAACCGAATAGTGTCGGTTTCGTTGTCGCGGACGCCAATATCTTAATTGCCATTTGTTCCAAAGAGCCCAAACTTGCCATTGCGCAAAGTGCATTAGCCAACTACGCCAGCAAGAATTGGGAATTTTACGCGCCGAACGTGATCGTAAGCGAGGTTCTGTATGTCCTTTGCCAAAAAGTCCAGACGAGTGCCATTACAATGGCCGTCTATGATCAGGCGATTGAGATCTTTAAAGATTATATGAGCGTCATTTTACCGCCGCCCTCGGGCGAGGCAGCGTTGATCAAACGCGCGAAAGAGATCCGAGATGGTTACGGCTGTAGTAGGTCATCGGACTGCTTGTATATAGCTCTGGCTGAACAATTATCAAAGCGCGGCAGTACAGAAATCTTGACCTTCGATACGGGAATAACTAACCAGGTCACAAAACATGTGCCGACGGTGAATGTGAGTTTTCTCCCGATCTAAAGGCTCCTAACAAGCTGTGCCCGCAATGCCTCCGGGCGGAATGTATTACTAAAAACATCCTGAAAAACGCAAACTTACTTAAGGGCGCGCAAGCGCCCTTTTTTCATCATCGCTTTGACTGTCGACTTTTACGAACTACTCCACCGACAATCGTATTCGATGAAGCTTTCGGCGACAGATTGAAGATCGGTCCTGTCGGTGGCGAAATCGGAGTCGGGACAACCGGAAGCTCCGGAATATTGCCGGCAAGTCGGTTTGCCAGGGTCACCAGATCGCTGACATTAAATTGACCATCCAGCAGCACGTCGGCCGACCGATGATCCACAGGCACGTTCCCGGCCAATCCGTTCGCCAGTATAACCAGATCGACAATATCAACCTGATCATTGAAATCCAGATCGCCGAATTGGCCCAGCGCGAAGGTGAAGACCACTCCCGACGACAGCTCAGTCACCTTCGGAGTACTCGTATCATCAAATGTGACGGTAAAGCTGCTGTTCAGATCAGGGCCGTTCGGATTAGGGCTGCCCGGCTCGCCGACTATATTGTGCTGCGGATCGTTTCCACCGCTGTCGCGCACCGGCTGCCATTTCGTTCCCTTGAAATACCATAGTCGCAGCAGATTTTTATCAGCATCGGTTACCGCTTTGCAGTAAAACATCGTGGCCGTTACTTCATCTGACGAGCTTGCGCCAGTGACTTGTAACCCGACAAAGCCGCCACCGACATCCGGCATTAGCTTCGCAGTCGGGTTTGCCGTGAACGTTTCTCCTTCCATTTCGATGTCGCCGCCGTTGGTGTCGTTCAGGACCTCAGCCTCAATCCACGGATCGTCCTCAGAGTCATCCTGGCTGCTGACATTGGCGTCACGGCCAGCTGGCGCCTTTGCGCTGGCTCCTCTGGCGACTCCCGCCGGTGTCACGGTAAAAAGAGCGTCTCCGGATTGTTTATTGTTAGAGCCAAACACCCTGATCTTGTAAACAACCGGAGCAGTCAGATCGGATGCCGGCAGCAAGACGGTCAATTGGGTTGCGCTGACGAAAATACTCGCTCTATTAGAATAATTCCCTGGATCACCGTCTTTGAGAATTCCAACAGTCGCATTGGCGTCGAAATTTGCGCCAGTCAGCGTGATTGTCGTATCACCGCTGCCGACAGGGACAGAGGTCGGCGCAATTCGACTGATGATAACCGCAGTGGGATCACCATTCTGGTTGACAGTAAATGTCTGCGTAGCGATCAGAATCGTTCCGCTGCGAGACGTTGTTGCCGCATCGTTTGCTTTCACGTCGAATCGAACGGTCCCGTTTCCATTGCCCGGGCTGCCGCTGAGCACTGTTATCCACGGCGCATTGCTGACTGCGGTCCAAGTGCAACCGGCAGTGGCCGTAACACCCACGGCCGAATTGAATCCGCCAGGGTCATTCGTTGTCCCGTTAGAATCCAGCGAGTACGCGCAACTGAGCGTCGCATCTGTTGCCGTGTTGTTGAGCGCGTTTGAATCACCATTCGTTGCAACCGTCGCAGAGTTATTCGAATTACCGGCGGCCGCACCCGTAACGTTTACTGTTAGTGTAATGGCCGAGGTCGCCCCAGCAGCAATCGGACCGACGTTTGTGCAGGTCACATTTTGGAGTACCGCGAGGCATGCCCAATTTGTTCCTGTTCCGGAAACGAATCCCATTCCGTTAGGCAGCGTATCTGTAACAGTAATCGGGCCAGTCGTGCTGCCTGTCCCGACATTGGTCACGGTCAAGTTATAAACGCCATTTGTTCCGGTCGTGAAATTACCGGTATGCGTCATCCCCATTGCTAAATCAGGACCCTGAGGGTTTACGGCCGTGATAGTGAAATTGGTGTCCGACACATCAAAAAAGATATTGCCGACGGCTTCGACCCTAACTCTTGCCGTCGCTGTCCCGATATTGGGCGCAATCACATTCGCCGTACCTGTGTTTGGAGTGCTTGATGCAAGGACTGTAGGAAACGAATTGCCGCCATCGGTAGATAACAGTATCCGCACGTTGGCAGTATTGATTGGCGCTTGATTTGTATTGGCGACATTCCAGGTTACGGTCTGCGTTGATCCTCCTGTCCAGGTAATCGCAGTGTTCGGCTGCGTAACATTGAAGGGGCCGAAATCCCCCCTGACGTTGACCTGTTCGGTTGCATCGACAACACCTCCGCCGCCAGCGCGGTTGTCACGGACGGTCACTCGAAAATTCATTGTACGAGTGGTGACGGGTAGGAATTCGCCGACGATGAAGTTATTGCCGTTACTGACATAAGTCGCCGGAGGATTGTTAACGTTGTTCAGCACATATTGCATTGACGGGAATGTTCGAATGCCGGTGGTCGTCGGAGCGTATGAGCGAAATATCGGTCGCTTGCCATCATCACCTTCTGGCGGAGCCGCTGTGCCTGTATCTACTTCTTCCCAAGCATAAGTAATCGCATCTCCATCAGGATCATTGCCGACTGCAGTCAAGGCAAAAGGAGTACGGCTGGGAACAGTAAAGGTTGGCCCGACAGTCACGGTCGGTGGGTTATTACCTGTCGCAGAGACTGTGCCGACACTGCCGATCGTATTGGCCACATAACTCATCATGTCCGTCAGCGTCTGATTATTAAAATAACTGTCATCAACTTGCTGAAGATTTGCAGTGTCACCGCAAGCGCCAGCATAACCCATAATCGTCGATGCGCTGCCGGGCTCGATTGCTGCGGACTGATCGCGCTGCTCACAATTTGAGATCTTCGCGTTAAACGAATGGCGAGCGCTGAGTTGATGCCCCATCTCATGAGGAACGGTTACCAGATCGTCCGGATCAGTCCCGACAGGCCTTGTAAAACCGCTGGCGCCTTGCGCCTTCAAACCCGTTTGACCGGCGCTGCCTGTACTGGCTATTCCCCCGCCGGTTGTGCCAAAGACATAACCGATATCGTAGTTGGCATCGCCAATCAGCTTGTCGACATTGGTCTGGTTTTGGCCGAGCATCGTTGCATTGCTGGTATTCGTATACGGCTGATTTGCCGCATTGGTGTTGATCAGTACCGAATTGTTTGCGACCAGAACCAGCCGAACCGCGATCTCTCTCTCAAATACCAGAGTAGTGTTATTTATCGCCACGTTGATTGCCGCCATCGCTGAATTCACAGTACCGCCGTTTGCAGCGGTGAATTCCGCCGTGGCCGCGATCGCGACCCTCAACCTCCGCAATTGGGTACCATTAGAGATAGCCGGAACAATCACCGAGCCTTTTGCCGCTCTCCCTTTCGACCTGGCAATTCTTGCTGACGGCGCTTGCGGTTCAACTTCGCATTTGATTCCGTGGCCAACCGCGTCCTGGCGAAAGTAGCTTATGTAATTCGTCGTGTCCGATTGCTGAAATGGGTCTATGTAAATCGTGTCGCCCGACGCCATTATGGTCGCGTGAAAACCCCAGGGGCTCCAATCAAAACGGACTATTGCCGTGGGATCGTCAATTCCCTGTCCACGATAAGTTTTGATTTCGGGAAACTGAGAGGCTAGTTCCGGCGCCATAATCGGAGCTTCGACTATTGCGAATCTTCCGTAAACCCCATTCGGCAACGGCAACGCGATAATAGATTGAGTCGATGATGTTGAAGATTGATCCGATTCCAACGAAGTGTGTGCCAGATGCTGTACCAGCAAATCGCGATTGAGGGTAACCAGTCTGTAATGCGTCGGCAAAACTCTGGCAGAGTCTGATTGGCTCGCGGCAGATTGCCCCTGGCGTATAGAGGATTCGGTAGCATCCGACCAAAGCCCGTCATTAATCTGGGGCGGCCCCTGGTAGACAGATGTTTTCGATGAAGTCTTTACCGCGTCATTGGAGGGTTTCGAGCTGCCAAAGATTGCCCTTGTCGCCGCAGCATTCGCACTGACGATTGATCCTCCAAAATGTACCA
The DNA here is from genome assembly GCA_035652355.1 of Blastocatellia bacterium. Classification (GTDB taxonomy): domain Bacteria; phylum Acidobacteriota; class Blastocatellia; order DASRDY01; family DASRDY01; genus DASRDY01. The sequence goes on along the minus strand of DASRDY010000196.1, from coordinate 1,093 downwards.
GGGTATAACCGGCACACAACACTAGCGCTGAATACAAATAAAGCCTGACAGACTTTCGCTGAGTTCTCATTTATGTTTACCTGCTTATGGTTTCCGATTACTAACAGTAGAGGATGGCAGTCGATTGCCAGCGCTCCGGTTTGTGAACCCCCTCTGGTTCGTTAGACGGAAAAGCAACGCTGGACTGAATTCGCATACGCGGCTTATTGTACATGTAAACAGGAGGTCGGCAAGCCGATTATTGCCGGCCACCCGGTATGATATCTGAGATTACAGAATTGCGACGCTGTTCATCGTCTGTTCATGTGTGAAGAGCTAAAATGATTGATCTGGATAAATAGCGTAGGTGTCGAAATCTCACTCACATAAGGCTCAGGTAGACGCATCCGTCCGTCGTCAGATTGAACACAAATGTCAGTCAGAGTTCGATCATTGTTTTGCAACCAGAAAGGAAAAACCAATGATGAGCGTAAAGGCAATATTGTTTCTTTCGTTACTCACTTTCACAACGATGCAGGCTTCGTCCGGATACAAAGTCCTGACCAAGTATCCGGTTCCAGGCGACGGTGGATTTGATTATCTGTCAATCGACAGTCAGGCGCGGCGGCTCTATCTTTCGCACGGAACGCAAGCGGATGTTGTGGACGCCGACACCGGTAAAGTTATCGGCACGATTCCCGATACTCCGGGCATTCACGGTATCGCAATCGCCTCTGAATTCAAACACGGGTTCACCAGCAACGGCAGGGAGAACAAAGTCTCGATGTTCGACACAACTACGTTGAAATTGATCAAGAAAATCGACGTGGGCGGCGGACCTGATGGAATCTATTATGATCCTCGCACTAAACGAGTATTCACTAACAACCACGGCACTCACGACATCTCCGCGATCGATGCGAATACCGGCGAAGTCGTCGGCACAGTGAAAGCCGAAACCGACGGCGAAGAAGCGATCATCGGCGCCGACGGCATGATATACGTCAACGGCGAAAACACTTCTGAAGTCGTGGTCTTTGATCCAAAAACCTTTGAAGTCAAACACCGTTGGGCTATTGGCGTTGCGAAGACTCCGACCGGTCTTGCATATGAC
>DASRDY010000195.1:0-1685 GCA_035652355.1 Blastocatellia bacterium | reverse complement strand
AAAACGCAACCTTCCAGCGATGATCGCCTCCGAGCTTTTGCAGAATTTTGGAAAACAAAATGCGGCCGAGGCCCGACGCGTATCGCAGGATGTGACCCGATGCGGGTACACGCCGCGGAAGCTCAGAGAATGGCAGCTTCTCTTGAGAGGCTGGCAATGTCCCGGTGATTGCAATCCGGTCCACCACTTGTCTGAGATAGTGATTTGATTTTTTGAAGAGCGAAGCTTGGTTGAGCAAGTAATAGAATTGTGTTGCGACCCGCCCCCGAAAAATCGTCTCGGTTTTGCGAGAACATAGTTGCAGATGTTGGATGGTAAAGCCGGTGACATCTTCGCGGAAGTAGACCTCCCAGAAGCCAGGTGGACCGCCGCGATAAACGCGATTATCAGACGGCGAAAGAGCGATAACGCCCAGCTTTGCCCGCAGCAAAATGTCTTTGCTAAAGGGGCCGGCAGCAAAAGCGATCAGCAGATCCAAGTCCGGTTGATCACTGAAGTCACTGCTGCTGTCAGGCGCTTTGCGAATAATCCTGTCTGGAACAAGTGACAACAGATCGAATTTTTGCAGGTGATGGCGATGATCTCGGTTCTTGAGCAGCAAGAGCCGTTCTAACATTAAGACAAGTGAGAAAAGGAAGACGTTGACTGGACGAGGCTTGGATTCGCAATCCTCTTGCCAGTGATCTGGCAAGTAGGACGCAGCGGCGCCACTGGATGGCGGTCGGACAAATACGGCTCTTAATTCGAGATGTTCACTGGCCAACATCCATTTAATGAATTCGTAGACGTATATAGAAACAGATGTGCCACTCAATAACAATCCCAGACTAAATTTCGGTTTCATGTCGGGCATCGTGCGAATCTGGTCTTAATGCACGCCAATGATTCTACGATCAATCAAATCTTTGATGACGTCCTCCGCCAGCTGTTCCGGCTTGCGATCTGCCGTCGACAGCGTAATTTCGGGTGCTTCCGGTGCTTCATAAGGCGCATCGATGCCGGTAAAATTTCTGATATTACCTGCCTTGGCCTTGGCGTAGAGCCCTTTAGGGTCTCGCCTAATGCACTCGTCGATCGGCGTATCGACGAAGACCTCGATGAAATCACACTCTGGAGCAAGCTTCCGCACCATATCTCTCTCGGCGCGATAGGGTGAAATGAAGGAACACAGAACGATAAGTCCAGCTTCGGTCATCAGCGCTGCAACCTCACCTACGCGTCGAATATTTTCCACTCGATCAGCTTCGGTGAAGCCGAGATCGCGGTTGAGACCGTGCCGAACATTGTCACCGTCGAGCAACATGGTGTGATGACCAGCCGAGTGGAGTCGCTGCTCGATCAAATTCGCAATGGTTGATTTCCCGGCACCGGACAAGCCGGTGAGCCAGATGATCGCCGGTCTTTGTCCCTTCGAGGCTGCCCGCTCCTTTCTGCCGATCAAGAGAGGTTGCCAATGAATGTTGGCACCCCTTCGCAGTCCGAATGAAATCATTCCGGCGGCGACGGTATGATTCGTAAAGCGATCGATAATGATGAAAGAGCCGGTCCGCCGATTTTGGTCGTAAGGATCGAATGCTACAGGGGTATCGGTGGACACGTTGCAGAACGCTATATCGTTCAGCGAAAGCGCCGTAGCAGCCAGATGCTGCTGCGTATTCACGTCGACTTTGTATTTGATGGTAGTG
>DASRDY010000194.1:0-33856 GCA_035652355.1 Blastocatellia bacterium | reverse complement strand
AACGAAAATATCGAGCCGATCTTATACAAAGGCTGGTCCGCATCGCAGTTCTACCCTGAGGCTGCCCTGCGACCCTATCTCGATTTCGACCTCATCGTTCCGGTCAATCAGTACAAGCGTGTAACGGAGCTAATTGCCAGTAATGGCATTCGCAACTTTGATCTGGAACATTATGAATTAAATCGGTTCGACAGCCGTAGTTATGACGAACTTCTGGACAGGTCCGAATTGATAAACCTGGGCGATATTCAAATACGGGTACCCTGCGTGGAAGATCATCTCAGACTTCTGTGCATTCACCTGTTGAAGCACGGAGGTTCGGGGCCGCTTTGGCTGTGTGACATAGCTGCGGTCGTGGAAAGCATTTCAGGGGAATTCGATTGGAATCGCTTTCTTGGGAATCGAATACGCCAGGCGAATTGGGTAGCGTACACAATCGAGCTTGCCCATCGAATCCTGGGGGCGCAGATAGACCACACGCCGGTTCCTTCGATGGCAAAGAAAATACCATTGTGGATGGAGCGCTCAATAATCAAAGACTGGTCGACGCCAAGACGAATACTTCATATCCATGACACACTGATGATCGAGTCACTAAAGTCCGGAGCGTTCTTTTCAGCACTGCGTCTTCGATGGCCAAATCCGATTGAAGCGGCGGTAATCTATAATGGCTCGTTCAGCAGGTTGACAACGCCTGCCCATCAATTTCGTCTTTGTGCATCGCAAGCCATAAAGTTTGCCGCAAAGCTTCGGCAGAATTGATCAGGGACCCGATTGATATCGGATCAATGCGTGCTCCTGACCTCAACTCTCTGTTAGAATGCAAGGCACGTATCCAATAGATCTTTAATGGTGTCGAATGAAATTCAAATCCAGCGAAAGCATGATCATTAAAATCACCACAGCAGCATTTCTAATTCTTTGGGGAGTCTATTGCATAGTTCCCGCCAAGAACTCAGTGGTCCATCGCAAACCGAATGGAGTACCGGAAACAGTAAGGCATTTCCGAATCCGCACAATTACCGCTGGCGTTAATCTGAAGAATACTCGCGACATCGCAACGATCCAGTCGGCAATGGACAAACTCGAACGCGCGAAGAAACGATTCGAAACGGCTGGTTACGAGGTTCAAACAACAAGAATCGAAACTCAGCCACTGCCTGAGTATTTGGCCGGACGATCACGTGAAGCTGCCCTTGCCGATTTGAAAACCCTGGACGATCTGGTATCTGCAAAGAACGTATTGCTGAACATTGGACCGGTAATAACGGACGACCGACTGGACCACGATTTTCCGGCCTGGGCTGTCAATCTGGTCAAAGAGACTAAAAACATCAACTTCAGCGTGACGGTTGCTTCAACCGAGCATGGCATTCACAGCCAGACTGCGATGACAGCTGCCGAAGCAATAGTCGCAATCGCGAAATCTACTCCTGGAGGCGAAGGTAACTTCCGATTTACTGCGGCGGCGAATTGCCCTGCAGAGATTCCATTCTTCCCTGCCGGATTCCATCAAGGGGTTCCAAGTTTAGGACTTGGACTTGAAACACCAAATCTGTTGAAAGAGGCTTTCGAGCAATCAGACTCGATCGAATCTGCAAAGAGCAACCTCAAGAAAATCCTTGAACGCGAATTGAAGCCAGTTGAAAAACTTGCAACCGAAATCGCAACTGCTGAAAAGCTCTTATATTCCGGTATAGATACCTCACCGGCGCCATCCAAAGATGCCAGCATTGGCGGCGCAATTGAAGCTTTGATCAAAACGCCTTTTGGCAACCCGTCGACGTTGATGGCGTGCGCGGCCATAACCGATGTATTGAAGAGCGTGGATATTAAGCGGTGTGGCTATTCTGGTCTGATGTTACCGGTTTTGGAAGACCCGGTTCTGGCTACACGCGCAGCCGAAAAGCGTTTTACGGTTCGCGAGCTTTTGCTTTACTCGACCGTGTGCGGGACCGGGCTGGACGTCGTGCCGCTTCCTGGCGATTCGACGGCGCCTTCTCTTGCTGCACTAATTCGAGACGTTGCTGCGCTGTCCACCAAGCTTCACAAGCCGCTGTCCGCGAGGCTATTTCCGATTCCAGGAAAAAAAGCGGGCGATATAGCAAAATTCGACAACCCGTTCCTGACTGATTCAATAATAATGACCATCGATTAAAAAACACGCTGTATCAATAGCTACCGTCACAAGTATCTATTCTGTCCTCCAATCGAGGCTAAGAGTGGCGTACTGCCTTATGTTTTCAGATATTTCTTTCACTATCTCTAACATAACCAGCTTTCCTGCCGAAAATTTCAGATGAGTAACGAGTCTTTGTAAGGCAACAGGTTTGGTGTGTCACTCGGGGGAGTTCGAGGGATAACCATACAGCAAGCACTTTTAAAAAGCGTATTTATAAGGGTTCGTTTGATATTTTGGTTTGCTTTTCGAACGGGAGTTACTCTGATTGTCAGCGCGAGAATTCACCAGGAGCGGAAAGTCAACAGGAGCTTGGGGAGAGCCTCTTGAGGCGCTTCAATCGGCTATAGATGGGTTGTCGGCCCACATAGCTGTCCTGGACAACGCCGGGACGATCATCATGGTCAACGCGGCATGGCGAAGCTTTGCCTCTGCGAACGAATTTGCTGGCTTGTCCTATGGCATTGGCGCGAATTACCTGACTGTTTGTGAGTCCGCCAGCGGAATCGATGCTCCCGAAGCCACTGTGGTTGCGCAGGGCATACACGACATTCTTTCCCTGCAGCGTCATTCCTTTCAATTAGAATATCCAGCGCACTGTCCATGGGAAAAGCGATGGTTTCGTCTTCGCGTTACGAGTTTTGAGTACAAGGGATCGATAGGTGCAGTCGTAGCACACGAGAACATAACTGAGCACAAACGGGCTCACGTTTCGGTTCAGCAGGCGCATCAGGAATTGGAACGCCAGGTCGCGAAAAGAACCGCGGAGCTATCGAAAGCAAATACGTTCCTTCGTGAACAGATCAGCGAACGTAATCGCGCCGAGAGCAAAGTCAGTTACCTTGCATATCACGATCAATTAACAAAGCTGCCAAATCGGGTGCTGATAACCGATCGACTAATGCAGGCCGTGAGCGCAGCTCAGCGCAATCCCCAAATACTGGCGGTGATGCTGCTGTCGCTTGATCGATTGAAATCGATTACGGATACTCTGGGAATGATCGCCGGAGATAAACTATTGCAAGGGGTTGCGGAGAGGTTGTCCAAACGAGTTCACGAGAGCGATACACTCGGCTTTATGGGTGGCAGCGAATTCGCGATCATGTTGACGCAAATCGGTAATTCTGAAAAGGCAGTTGAGGCCGCACAACATATACTGGGTGCGTTCGAATCGCCATTCAAACTCGAAGGACAAGACATCTATCTGACGTGCAGTCTGGGAATCAGCATGTTCCCTGATGACGGCAAAGACGCTCAATCGCTTGTCCGAAATGCCAGCGCGGCCCTGGAACGGGCCAAAGAACTAAGCGGTAACAGTTATCAATTTTATACAGCAAACATGAATGCCAAGGCGATGAAGCAATTGTCGATTGAGCACAAAATTCGCCAGGCGCTCACTCGAAACGAATTCACTGTCTTTTTCCAGCCGCAGCTTGATCTGATATCCGGTCAGGTGGTTGGAAGCGAGGCGCTCTGCCGCTGGATTCATCCCGAAATGGGAATGGTGTCGCCAGGTGAATTTATACCCATTGCAGAAGCCAGCGGACTAATCGTGCCGATCGGCGAATTCGTCCTACGGATGGCCTGCAAACAAACAAAAGTTTGGGAAGAATCGGGACTGGCATCATTGCGCATTGCCGTCAACATCTCCGCGCATCAATTCCAAAAACCGAATCTGGTTCAAACGGTGGCCGAAATCCTGGGCGAGACCGGTCTGGACCCCAAGAAACTCGAGCTGGAACTAACTGAAAGCGCGGTCATGAAAAACCCCGAAACCGCAATCGCCACATTGCGCGAGCTCAAGGCGATGGGATTGCAGATCTCAATAGACGACTTCGGGACCGGTTATTCATCTCTCAGCTATTTGAAGCGATTCCCTCTCGACATTCTCAAGATCGATCAATCGTTCATGCGCGATGCGACGAAGGACCCGAATGACGCGGCGATTGTTAAAGCTATTATTACACTCGCGCATAGCTTGAATCTGCTTGTGATTGCCGAAGGCGTCGAGACGGAAGAGCAGCTTCACTTCCTGCGGCAGCTTGGATGTGATGAGATGCAGGGTTTCCTGTTCAGTCGTCCATTACCCGCGGACGACATGAAGAAATTGCTTATGGACGGACTCCTGACCGGATGGACCAAACCCATCGCACCGGCTAAAGCAGCACCAGAACGAGGCCCGCACCAAAAGCAGATGAATCATATGGTGCCGCCAACCAATAGACCTGTCAGCCGCACCTCACCTGCATAACGAATCGATTCTCATTGCAGGGAACATTCACAGGATTGGTCAAATTTTCCTATATGAGTAAACTTGTATGTGAATTGCTCTACGTTCAACGAGGGGGTTAAGAGCTGAAAATGAATGTTCTTGGTGTTGCTGGCAGCATGCGAGTCGGTTCGCATAGCACTCACATGCTGGAAATCATATTGAAACATGCTGAAGAGAATGGAGCGCAAGTCAGATTACTGAGCCTGCGCACCGTGGATATGCCGATGTATCGTCCGCGTCACGCGTCCGATTCTCCGGCGGTAGCAGAGACGAAGAAGGCAGTCGATTGGGCCGACGCGTTTATACTGGCGTCGCCGGATTATCACGGATCTATGTCCGGCGCGCTGAAAAACTTTCTGGATTACTATTGGGCGGAGTTCGCCGGAAAGCTTTTCGGCTATGTGTGCGCATCGCATGAGAAAGGAATGACTGTGATGGAGCAGATGCGCACCGCCGTGCGGCAGTGTTACGGCTGGAGTCTTCCCTACGGCGTCTCGTTCAATGGGGACACCGACTTCAATGATGCGGGGGAGATCACAAACGCACATATCACACATCGTGTACAAATGACCGCGCGCGACCTGTTGGTTTACGGTCGTTTGATACGTGATCAGTTCCGGCAGGACCTTGCAGGAACAGTCCAGGATTCATTCGCGGCACGCTATAGAAAGTAGTATCGGCTTAAGCACGCGCGACCGTTCACAGCTGCTCAAAATAGAGTTCATCCGGGTAGCACCATCCCCACTCTTCACCCGGCTGAAACGACTTGATGATCGGATGCTTTGTCGTATGGTAATGTTTAGTTGCGTGTTTGTTCTTCGAGCTATCGCAACATCCAACGTGGCCGCATTCCATGCACAGGCGCAGATGCACCCATTCGTCTCCCATTTTCAAGCACTCCTCGCAACCGTTGGCGTTGGGAGTTACATCCTGGATTGTATTGAAATGTTTGCATTTCATAATTATTCCTCCTCACAATTCTGGCGTCGATTGTTTCTTTCGAACTTCAGAACCATTCCCTTTTATCATAAAAAGAGCGAATGCCGCTGCACACAAAGCCAGCCCCATCAAAATATACATTACCGATCGATAAGCCGAGACGAATGAGCCGTCTCTGACTTCGATTAACTTAGAACGTTCACTTGGATCAACTACTGCGGGGATTTCAGTGGCCGCAAGTTTAATCTTCTGCTGATCCATCATGGCCTTTGTTTCCTCACTGAGATTCAGCGCGGCCATTCGTCGGTCGAGATTCGTACCGTATGTGTTTAGTATCACTATGCTAAGCACCGCAATAGCCAGCAATCCGGCAGTCCGCGATACTGCGTTGTTTATGCCCGATGCGATCCCGGAAAACTCGACTGACACCGAATTCATCACGGTCGTTGTCAAGGGCGCCACACTGATCACCATGCCGAGCCCCAGCACAGTAACCGCGGGAAAAACGGATTTCCAGTAGCCGCTCTCGTTCGGTGAGACCGCAAAAAGCCCCAGCCCTGCGGATGCTATTACAGGTCCCACGATTAACGGCAGCTTCGCTCCGTATTGGTTTATCAGACCGCCAGCCCACCGGGATAAAGCAAACATAATCAGGATGAAAGGAATCAAGGCACTGCCAGCCGCAGTCGTCGAATAATGCCGAATTTGAATCAGATAAAACGGCAGGAAAAAGAAAGCGGCACTCAAGGCGGCATACAACATCAGCGTCAACAGATTTGCTCCGGTAAACGTCCACGAACGAAACAGCTGGAGTGGCATCATCGGATGACTGCTGAAATGCTCAATGACAATGAATCCTGCAAGTATCAAAACACCGGCGGCCATCGCGGCCAAGATAAATGGATCGCCGAGTCCTCGAATATTCGACTCGACCAGGGCATAGACAACGGTGCCTAAGCCTATTGTAGCGGCCGCAGCTCCGAGCCAGTCCAGATTGCGTTTCTCACGTGCATCTTTGCTTTCGGGCACTCTAAATAGCAAAATCGCTAAAACCCCAATCACCAAAGGAACGTTGATGAAAAACGCCCATCGCCACGAAAAATGGCCGATCAGCCAGCCCCCAAGCGCTGGTCCAAGACCGGCCGTGACTGAGGTGAAACCAGACCAGAGTCCAATTGCTCGTCCGCGCTGTTCTCCGGGAAAGAATGCACTGATTATGGCAAGGCTGCCCGGCACCAGCAATGCTCCGCCGACCCCCTGGATCGCGCGAGCAAAGATCAGATGAGAAACGGAAGAAGCGAGCCCGCAGTAGACGGACGCAGCACCAAAGATCGCGATCCCCAGCGCAAAGATGCGGCGACGTCCAAAATGGTCGCCCAAAGCACCGCCAACCAATATCAAGGCCGCAAGAAATAAGGCGTATGCCTCAACAACCCACTGAACGTCAGTGATTGTGGCATTAAGCTGCTGTTGCAGGACCGGCAGCGCAACATTAACTACCGCGCCATCTATGAAAACAATACTGGATCCGATTATCGTAGCGGCCAGAACCCACCGACCCACTTGCTTCGAGCAAGGCTCAACCGAGGCCGCAGCTTTGATAACGCCTTCGTCGCACGGTGATTTAAAGCCTGTGAACATCAACCTCTTTCATCGCGAGCGCGATGTGAGCGCTATCGCCCCTTGGCCTGGTTCTCCCCTCAACGTCATGCATGTGCTGGTCGAAGAAGCCACCAAACCGCCGTCTTCATCAAACACGTCGCACTTGACCAAACCAACGGTTCGACCTTGTTTGACCACTGTTCCCACAGCTGTCAACTTTGCCTTCCAAATGGGCTTTAGGAAGTTAATCTTGAGTTCCAGCGTGGTAAACGATTCGCCCTCACCGAGGTTCGCAGCGTAGGCCATTCCCATAGCGGCGTCGGCTATGTCGCAAAGCACGCCGCCGTGAAGAGTCCCCATCGGGTTAGCATGTGATTCGAATGTTTCAAGTTCAACGACCGCTTCACCGGGTTTAATTGAAACTAAACGGAAACCAATCAGCTCAGCGATCGGCGGAGGTTTAACCTCTCCTTTTAAGAGACCTTCGAGTTGGTTGAGCAGCTTTGCCAAGTTGTCCTCCCTGGGTTTTACGGAATCAGAACAAGCTTGCCGCGCGAGCCCGACTCCATTATTTCTTTGTGAGCGCGCGTCGCTTCCGCCAATGGAATCTCTTCATCGACAACTGGTCGCAACGTGCCGTTCGCCAGCCCTGCGCCAAGCGCAGCATGAATAACCTCTAATTCCTCCGGTGTAGCATTCAACAACGACATTGCAAGAATCGACGCATCTCGTCCCATCCCGTCGCGCGGATTGATCTCGACGGTTCCGCGGCTGCCTATTACGACCACGCGGCCTCTCTTGTCCAGAACCTGCAAATCTTTCCCAAGGTTCACATTCGCCAGCATCTCCAGAATCAGATCGACTCCGGTGCCGCCCGTCAACTCGCGCAGTTTGTCCAGATAGCCTTCTTCGTGATGATTAAGAACGTGATGGGCACCTTCCTTTTTCGCTAGCTCCAATCCTTCTTTGGTTCCGCCGGTTCCGTAAACTATCATTCCCGCCGCGCGAGCAAGCTGCACCGCAGCAATGCCAACTCCGCCCGTAGCTCCGTGAACCAGCACGCGTTCAGCAGGCTTAGCACCTCCTCGTATGAATAGTGCGCGATATGCAGTTCCATACGGAGTGAAAACGCCAGCACCCTGCGCGAACGAAACGTTTTCAGGCAAAGGATGGACTTGCGATTCAAGACAAAGAGCCTGCTCGGCATACGTTCCGGTGATCGAGCCGGCCACATAAACACGGTCGCCTGCCTTTACATTTTTAACGCCGCTTCCAACCGATTCGATTATTCCCGCGCCATCCATCCCCGGAGTGTACGGAACTGGCGGGCGATTCGGATAAATGCCGGCTCGGATATAAGTTTCGACCGGATTGACGCCGACCGCCTTTATTCGAACAACGACCTGACCAGCACCCGGCTTAAGATCGGGCACATCTTCAAGCTTCAATACTTCGGGACCGCCGAACTCATGTACTCGGATTGCTTTCATCTGTTTTCTCCTGATTGAGCAAATCGGGGAGTTAACCGTGACTCCTAATAGTATCCATCATCAAAAAATCCGCCAGACCTGAAAACAGGATTATTTCACCACCTGCACAATCGTCTCGCATTCTCCAAGCGCGGAGAATGAATTGAGAACAGGCTGCTCAAGTTTTCCTCAAGCGTTTAACAGCGCGTTTAAAGCTTCTGAATTCTTGCAGATAAAGACAGCCAAATTTTCCGAGTAGCACTCAAGCTTCTCTCAAGACTCAGAAGTTAAATTCCCTCCCGTTAGTAACGAAAGGCTCAAATCGCTCAGGAAATCGAACGACTTTATGGAGGCTAAAATACAATGTTAAAGAGAATCGCTACCACTCTGATGGCTGTATTATGCATTATTTTCGCCATCGATTCCGCTTCGGCGGCAACACTCAGTCAGAAGCTCAACGCTCAACTCAAAAGTCTATCCGGCAGCGCCAGCGTCGGCGTTGTAATCATCACATTTAATACAAGCAACGGCTTGAACGCGTCGCATCTCAGTGCTCTGTTAGCAGTTGGAATCACCAAGGGCATTATGCTGAAAAACCTTGGGATGGTCGCTGCTCCGGCAACGGCTGCTCAGGTTAAAGCGTTGTCGGCGAGTCCCGCTGTGCGCTCTATCTGGTCAAACGATCAGCTTTCATGGTTGGAAGTTCAGACCAATACATTGACAGGTGTAGATCGGTTGCGCAATGACGCCGCGATTACCAGACAAAACGGCGGTTTGCCTGTATCCGGTCATGGCAATTTTTCCGTTGTTATAAATGATTCAGGAATCGATGCCAGACACGATGATTTGAAATTCGGTTCTCACGTTGTTCAAAATGTGCAGATTCTGACTGATACCGCAACGCTTAGCGGATTTACATCCCTGGTCACGGTGGAAAACGTTCCCGACACTGATTTGAACGTTGGTCACGGCACCCATTGCGCGGGCATCGTCGGCGGCTCTGGACAGGATTCTGGCGGTCTTTATGAAGGTGTAGCGCCCGGAGCGAAACTGATTGGAACAGGCTCAGGAGCGGTTTTGTTTATCCTCAACGGTCTGGGCGGTTTTGAGTGGTCGCTGGCCAACCAGTCGACTTACGGCATCCGCATCATTTCCAACTCCTGGGGAGGAAACGGTCCGTTTGATCCGAGTGATCCCATCAACATCGCGACCAAGGCCGCGCACGACCATAACATCATCGTCGCATTTGCAGCGGGCAATTCCGGTCCCGGCAAAAACACGATGAATCCGTATGCAAAAGCTCCGTGGGTAATCGGCGTTGCAGCGGGAACAAAAGAAGGGGGACTGGCCAGCTTCAGTTCTCGCGGAACACCGAAAGAAGAACGCCTGAACGACAATGACCCGAACAATGATTTCGATGCACCGACAATCACTGCGCCTGGCACTGGTCGAGAGTTCGCAGGAGATGCCGGCAAATTCACTTCGGATGTGGTTTCAACTCGTTCGATTACAAACGTATTTGCCAACGGTGAAACGGCTGATACGGAATTGCCGACTCAGTATATTCCGTTTTACACGCAAATCAGCGGAACATCGATGGCGACCCCATACGTGGCCGGTACCGCCGCTCTGATGCTGGAGGCCGATCCGACTCTTTCACCAGATGATGTAAAGCAGATTATCGTCGACACTGCATCGAATATGCCGGGCTATGATGACTTCGAAGTCGGTGCCGGTTATATCAACGCTTACGCGGCCGTAGATAAAGTCTTTAATCGCAGTAAAGCTTACGGAACTCTCGCCAGCACAGTCAATTTCCTGATGCCACAATTTACCGTGAGTGGACCAACTCCGCAAAACGTTGAAATCAACTATACGCCTCTAGCAACACCCGGACCCGGCAGCGCGAATTCTACAAATTTCACAGTTCAAGCCGGAATGACTGTTCTTGATGTCTTTGCAACATTTGATAACGCGGCAATGACTGGCGATGGAAACACAATCGGTATTCTTTTGACCGATCCAAAAGGAACGACATATTCCAGCGGTATTGCGCTCCCAATTCTGGACTCGCCAAGCCGAGAAGTGGTGGTCAAGAATCCGATTGCGGGACAGTGGCTGCTGGAGGTACGCGGCGTGCGCGGATTGACAACGTTGCCTGGAGTAAGTCTGCCGACATCAGGTGCGGCTACACCGGGGCCGGTTAACATTACGATTACGCAGCAATTGTTCACCCTTGCGCCAATCTCTGATATTCAAGGTCATGCCGCACAAGCAGAGATCGAAAATGTTTTGAAGAATAAACAGATGGATCTGCTGCCCGATGGTCTTTTCCACCCTGATATGAACATGTTCCGCAAGGATTTCGCACGGTTACTCTATCTTAACACTCCTCTGCGTCAGTCCCTGGCCGCAACGCAGGTCTATACTGACGTTGGCCCTGAAATTGATGCTCTGGCAGAGGCAGTCACTGCAAACGGCTCTAACCTTCGCGATTATGACTTCACTCCAAAGGGAATGTTGAGCGGAGGCGGCCCGAGCTTTAACAGTAACGATAATATTACGCGACTGGATGTTGTAGTGGCGCTGGTTCGTGCATTGGGTCTGGATGCCGATGCTCAATCCAAGGCCGGAACAAACGTGACGGTTAACTATAACGGTCAGACAATAACTCTTTCGGACAACAGCGACATTCCGGCAGCTCTGCGCGGATATGTACAGGACGCCCTGGACAGGAACCTGTTGCAGGCGACGTTTACTCTTCAGCAAGGTCAGTTCGATTTCTCTCCGACAGTAACGGCGACGTTCAACCCGAATGGCACGGTGACCCGAGCCCTGATGGCCTACTCGCTGGATAACTTCCGTCAGCATTTCGTTGTCGGCAATTAGCTAGTCGGTGCAGATGCCGGATCACCTCCGGCGTCTGCGAATCATTTGATTCAGAGGTGGCTTGCAAGGTAGCGACGAGCCCCTCTGAATCGAACGGTTCAGTGTGGTGAAGGAGTCAATTATGAAAAGAGCCTCTGTTTCTTTATTCATTCTGATCTTCGCATTGGTATTTCAAGTAAGACTGTTTCAAGTTAAGGGCGCGACTGGATTGACACCATCCTTCGTTGCCCATGTAGACCCTCTCTTGTCACATGTGTTTAGCGCTCGTGCGCCGGGCGCAACGGCAACCGTGGCGATCACCTACGATCATAAACCAGGCAGTGCCGACTTACTCAAGCTACAGAGCATCGGAATAGCAAATGGATACAAGCTGAGCCAGCTTCCGATGGTGATCGCGAATTTGAACGCTGCGCAACTGGCTTCGGTCAGGAACTTTTCCGGCGTACAGTCAATCTGGGCAAACCGTGTAATGAAGCTCTTCACCAACGCGAGCCGCCCTTTCATCGGCGTCAATGCCACTACTGCAGATACCGAAGTGACTAAGAACAACAAGCAGAATCCCGGCTTTCCAATATCAGGGAAAGGTGTTGGTATAGGTTACGTGGATACCGGCGTCGATGCTACAAACAAGGACCTGCCGCTTGGCACAAAGGTGGCGCAGAATGTAATTCAGCCATTGGCAGAAGGAACGATATCGGGTGGCGAGCTCGGGGTCGGAGAAGGAGTTGATATTTCCGACACGGTCGTCAGCGCCGCCGGGTTTGCTCCTCCTGACTATGTCGAGAACGTCCCTTTCTCTGATGTTGAATCCGGTCACGGCACGTTCGGCGCTGGAGTAGCTGCTGGGCTCGGCGTTAACTCAGGCGGTTTCTATGGCGGTGTCGCGACGGGCTCCCAATTGGTCGTCGTCAACTCCGGAACTGATTCGGGGCTTCCATTGGTCGCGATCCTCGGAGCATACGATTATTTGCTGGTAAATCAGTTCCAGTACAATATCCGAGTAATCAACAATTCATGGGGTTCATCATTGGCCGATTCAGAAATCGATCCGCTGAATCCAATCAACGTTGCGACAAGAATTGCTCACGACAGAAACATCGTAGTCGTCTTTGCCGCAGGTAATGCAGGCACAGCGGACGATGCGATCAATCCCTATTCGACAATGGCATGGACAATCTCAGTCGCTGCGGGTGAGAAGCAGGGATTGGGAACTCCAGCAGATTTCAGCTCCCGCGGAAAAGACAACGGGCCAAATCCCGATGTCGCCGGAATGCCCGCAAATCCAAATGCTCCACCGAACCTGAGACCGGACATCATTGGTTCTGGCGTAGACATTAAGAGCGTTCGTTCGCACGGACCTGGAATAACTAACGTTGCTGGCACTGTTCCAGTCTTCGTTGGATCTAATGATTTGACCACCATCGCGCCTGGTTTTCTTCCTTACTATACGACTTCGCAAGGGACGAGCTTTTCCTGTCCACAAGTTTCCGGAGTCGCTGCGCTGATGCTGGAAGCGAATCCACTGCTCACTCCGGACGACATTGTCACGATCCTTCGGCAGACCGCGACACCGATGCCTTATGAAGAGAAGGTTGTCGGCGCAGGTTACGTTGATGCACACAACGCTGTGCGAGCCGCGATGGGGCTCTCCGCGGTTGCTCACCCGGCGAATCTGTTCCCGAGCGGTACCGGACCGCAAATAGTAGATGTCGCAGGCGATCAGTTTGGAACGGGAGCTCAGGATATTCTTTCCGCGCAGTATGCCTATGACGCGGCAAACAGACAGATCGTTTACACAATGACGCTAGCCGATCTGTCTACTGTGACCAGCAATATGGCGTGGATACAGGAATCCGACTTCAAATCGCCAACGGATCCAAATGCGCCGACTACGACAATATATGTTTCTGCGTCAATCGGAATAGACGGCACGCCGACATACGACTTTGGTGACATCGTCGTTTCGAATAACGTCAGGAACCAAACCTCGCTTGGCGCGGTCGATTCCGGCGTAATTCAGGGCAACCAGATCATCATCAGAATATCCGTAGACAAAATAAATGCGGCCGTTGGTTACGACATTGTAGGAACAACGTCGACGGGAACTCAGGCTATTGCCCAATTACTGGTTGGCGCACAAGGCACTGGCTTGCTGCTAGCGGCAGACACAGCAACGGGTGCGAATTTCCAGGTTACTCCTTAGCTCCATCGGAAACAGTGACTCTCCGATTTTTGAGCGCTCTTGTCCTTTGCAAGCCGGGACAGGAGCGCATTTTTTTTCGTGACGGTGATGATTATTAGCAGCTTGCTACAACGTTCGCGCTGCGAATTCCGTTCACACCGACGTAAAAGCTCAATCCTTACAAGGAAATAGACTTTGCCACCGGCCACTTAAGGGCCAGGTGCCAACTTCGTTCGCGCTTTTAAGGTGCTGTAACAACGCACCTGAATCCGAAATCGACGGCATCGAGAGTTCGAAAAGTGTGGAAGAATCTTTTTTCTTTCCTTTATCGTTACTGCCCAATTTATTCGTCACCTGCGTTGCTGGTCTCATCCTTAAACAATTGTGTTTAGCGGGCTTAAGCTGCCCACAAGATTTCAAACCATCATATCGGAAATTTATGTCTTAAGAGGCCTGACTTTATCTAAATTCGTCGTCCAGTATTGCTCAAGGTCCCTTTTGGCATTCCCTTTGTAATAACCATAAGCGTTCGATTCTGACTTGTAAATCAACGTCGACAGCAACGCGCTTTGAAAGCAGGACGCTGAGTTGTCTGACAGTCTACGTGTGTCCATAGTGGAATCGATCGCGGCGGCTATCAAAAATTTATCTAACTTTCGAAGGAGAAAACAATGAAACGAACATCTGGACTGGCAGCGCTGCTGCTGGCACTCGCATTAACTTTGAGCCCGATTCTTTCCAGCAAGCCTGCACAGGCCCAGGGAGGAGGAGGAACTACGACAACAACCCCTCCGCCAGTGGTTCTCTTTGGAGCGCTGACGAACTTCGATGTGTTGAATGATACCGGACAGGAAACCTATGGATTTGAAATAGAGCTTGATGGCATTCAAGTTCAAGACGTGGGTGGTACCTACACCGGGAATCGTTATGGGACTCCGGCAATTGTTGCTTTCCCCGGCGGAGTGTACGTTCGGTCTTGACGAACTCGTCACTGATGACCCTGTAGTTCCTGAGAACGAGACCCAGGTCGAAACGTCCTACTCTATCCTTCAAACGAATCCGCACAAGCCGAATGGTGGCGCGCTGGTTACCCACGGACCGCTCAGCAACGGTTCACACGCAGTGGTGCGTCGCTACGAATTCTACAAATACACCGGCGCGTATGATCCGCTCACGCACGAAGCTCTTTGCCTGGACGGGACATGTTCGGCTCCTGGTGACGGCGAACTGGGCGATTACATTGGCGCACAGATGGCTGCAGTAAATCTGGGCGTTCCATCAATCACAATTCAGAAGAGCGGCACAGGAACAGTGAACGGAACAGCAGTAGGCGCAAACGTCAGACTCAGTTGTGGTAGCGCTTGCTCAGCAAACGTTCCTGTTGGAACAGTAGTCACTTTGACGGCTAATCCCGGCAACAACATCTTTGCGGGCTGGAGCGGGGCGTGCAACGGAAATAACTTGACCTGCACAGTCACAGTAAATGATGCCATAACGACCACCGCAACATTCCTGACGCCGTTCACTTTGTCGGTGAGCAAGGGATCGGGTACGGTAACCAGCGACGATCTGACGATCAACTGCGGAAAGACCTGCTCGGCCAAGTATGTCCAGGGATCAGCGGTAAACTTAACCGCTACGGCGCCGACAGGACAGCATTTCGTCAACTGGACGGGTGGCTGTACTGGTACTTCTCCAACGTGCAGCGTACCGATTAATCAGAACACAAGCGTTCAAGCGAACTTCGCTAAGAATTAAACCAATCGGCGAGTGGATTCAAAGAAGATAGTCCCTCGCCGTAAAAAGTTCTTCAAACGGAGCCATCCCTTTGTTCACAATGAAGTCCTTCTCGCTGGCGCAAGCAGCAATGCTTGCGCTTTTTTCATTGAGATTGAAGCTGCTGCAAAACGACTAGCGCGTGCGCCAGATCGGCTCGCGTTAAATTACCGTTCGGCGCGAATAGATTGTTATTAGGCGTCATCAACCCATGCTTCAATGCAACCGCCACATACCCGCGCCATTGCGAAGGTATCGACAGCGTGTCACCCACCGTCAACAGACCAATCCAATTCTGAGCTTCGCTTTGAAGACCTGCGGCACGGACCAGGACTATCGCAGCCGTCAATCGATCCACAGCCGCATTCGGCCGGAATGTGGTACAGCCGGTCGATTCCGGGAACATTGGTCCTGATGGTCGGAGCTGAACGCTCTCTACAGCGTTTCGAGTAACAACATCCGTAACATCTTGATAATGAGGAGAAGCAGCCAGATACTGTGATACAGAGCCAGATGACACCAGCGCCATCGCCAATCCCGATCGTGTTGCCGAGAAGCCCGGGAAAAACTTGCTGCCAACCGGCGCCATCTCGAACGTTCGCAATACCTGCAGGATATCGTTTTGAGCAGAATTGCTCACGGTTAATAAATCCCGGATTACCGGATACTGAACACGTGATACCTGCAAAGAGCCAGAATAAGCCTGCGTTGTGCCGAGTGAGCCTAACGAATTGAACGCCTGCGCAGTCCAGTTACCCGCCGCAGGCATCGACAAAGTTACGCTCTCTTCTTTACCGGTTAAGCCAGGGAGGTTAATAGCATTCGATGTCGCTTGCAGTTTGCCGTTCGGATCAATCACATTCAGTCCAAGGTCGTTCAGGCTTGTCAACGGTCCCCATCCGATTTTAACGGACGCTTGAATAGTGTTCGCGGGAATCGTAACAGACGTATTAGAGTTGCTCCCTGGTGTAACCGAACCGGAGAATGTCTGCAAAGGATCATTGATGAACTGCGTTCCGTCCAGAACCGAGCGCCACAAACCAAACTGCCTTTGCGGGAAAGCAGCCTCCAACGTTGCCGCATAGACATTTAACATGCCAGCACCCACCTGATGCTGATAATAATTCGGAAGAGGCGTCGCGGTGTTCTGCAAAATGTCTCGAATCTGTGCGGGCTGAAGGTTCGGATTTGCCTCAAGCATCAACGCTACCGTTGCAGCAACCTGCGGAGCAGAGAAGCTGGTCCCGCTACCAGTCGTGTATCGCAGCAAATCACCGAGAGACAAACGTGAGAGATCGCTTCCAAGTAAACCTTCAACTCCGGTAATCCCCAACGCGCGAAGACCGATCAGACTGGTGCCCGGAGCAACGATTGTCGGCTTAAACAAAGAGCTTCCAAATGAGCCTCGCGACGAAAAACTCGCCAGATGGCTATTCTGGTCGGTAGCGCCGACGCTGATAACCCACGGAGCTACCGCGTAAGGATTCGACGTGCCATCGCCCGGTCCCGAATTTCCAGCTGAAAAGACGACGTTTATCCCGCTGTCCGTCAGCATCTTGGTCGCAATGTTAACCGGATCGTTGAAATCGAAAACGGTACTCGCCGAAAACGAGCAATTCACCACTCTCACGTTGTACTGGCTGGCGTGCTGCAGAATATAATCGAATCCGGAGAGCACAAAAGTCAGCGTCAGGTCGCCGGCGCTGAGACCGAGAATATTCGCACCCGGCGCTACTCCCGCATATCTGCCGCCTGAGCTCTGCCCGTTACCGGCAACCACGCCTGCGACAAAAGTCCCGTGACCATAAACCAGGTCACTGTCCGGCAAATTCTCAAGATCGATTGGATAGGTGAATCCGACGCCAAGACTCTCTGTGTCGGCTAACTTCACGTTCTGGACAACGCGTCCGGCCAAATCGGGATGCGTGCCGTCAACGCCTGTGTCCAATACTGCGACAGTGACACCGTGACCCGACAGAGGCATGCCATGATTCTTATTCGTCAGATCCTGGTCTGTCGCTACGCGGTCAACGACCGTCGGGGCAAGATAAGGATCCGAACTTAATTGAAGCGTTCGAACACCGTATATTGATCTAACCGCAGGTAAGTGAGAGATATCGATTATCTGGTGCTTCGTCGCGGTAACATTAATCATTGGCAATGCGTGATAACGCGTTCCGCCTAAAACTCCTAAACCCGTCAGATCGGAAATATCCGAATCGGTCGGCAGATGATGATAGACGACTATAGCGTTAACGTTACTGTCGTCGGTCAGGTTGTTTAGTGTAACGGCTAATTCCGGATCAAGACCCTGTAACCCTACAGCATTTTCCGCAGCGTTCGCGGCGTTCGTTATGGCGTCCAGGTTCAGGTATTGAATGCCCGTAGCGCCAGTAACGTTGATTCCGTCTGCACCCGTGACGGCAATTCCGTCCGCTCCGGTGACCGCAATGCCATTCGGAGATATTGAAGCAACACTTCCATCCGGCAGCGTAATGGTCGCACCGTCCGCGCCTGTTACCGCGATGCCTTGTGCACCGTGAATTATGATTCCGTTCGCGGTATTCAACACGAACGAATCCGCGCCCGTAGTAGCGATGCCAGTAATATCCCGGAACAAAGTTCCGTCCGCGCCTGTAACAGCGATGCCATTGGGATTCGTGAATTGAATGGTGATCGCGTTGATCGTGTTGCCGTCAGCACCCGTAACTGCGATTCCGTCGGCGCCCGTAACCGCTATCCCATCCGCGCCTGTAACTGCGATTCCGTCGGCGCCAGTTGTGGCGATTCCGTTTGGTCCTGTGAAGGTGATGCCTTCAGGGCCGACCTGAATTGGCAGCAACCCGTCGGCGCCAGTTGTAGCTATACCATTTGGACCGAATGCCAGGAAACCGTCTGCGCCAGTCGTAGCTATTCCGGATGTGTTAATAAAGCTGATCCCGTCAGCCCCGGTTGTAGCAATGCCGCTGGATTGCGTGATGGTTAGGCCAGCCTGCACCTGACTGACAATCAGAAGTAACAATAGCGCAACCGCTACTGTTCTGCGAACGCGTGTATGCCGTTTTGTGACGTACATTCCGTTCTCCAAGTCCATCTAGTGCCGCTGGGTCCAGTACGCCGGCAGTGTAATGCGTATGTCTGTGTTTGAGGCGCCGTGAATCAAAATCGGGCCAGGGAATTCCCCTTAATCAGGCCAAATCGCCTGATTTAATTTGCACTCGGGTTTCAGAAAGCTCCGTAAGTCAGCCTGTCGCTTCAACTTCCTTTCCTGCCTTCTGGGAAACGCTATTAATAACGCCAAGCTATCGACATACTCGGCCAGTATTATTGCAACCTTCGAGCCATAATTTAACTTTTCAAAAGCTCGTCATAAACCCGCTGTGTCTCCGCGGCAGGCCGAACATCCAGTTCGTCGCGAAGGACTTGGCGAAGCGATTCATACTGCTCCTTAACCGCGCCTCTGTTTCCCTGTGCGGCCAGCGCCCGCATGGCTATGCAGTGGATGTCTTCCCGGAGGTGATCCTCACGCAAGATTTGCTGTGCCAGTTGCAGCGCGTTCGTCCAGTCTTCTGATTTTAAGGCCATTCGGGCCAGTTGTTCCATCACGCGTAGATATTGTTCGTGAAAATGCGAACGATATGATTCAACCCATTCGTCGTAGACGCCTTCCAGGAACTCGCCGCGATACAGTTTGATTGCAGCTTCGAAACATCGTGCGCATTCCTGCATATTTCCTGACCGTTTTGCCGACTCGCCCTGGGCCAATAACTTTTCGAACTCTTCTGTGTCGATCGAGTAAGAAAAGCTCGGGTTCAGTTCATATGCGCCATCCCGATATATCACGAAATTGAGCTTGAGGGGCTGGTTACTGTTCAGCGCCTTTCGTATATGCGAAACAGTCGGATGAAAGTTTTTTTCAATTGCGACCAAATCAACCTCGCCCCAGAAAGTGTCGATGATGACATCCTTGGATGCGCGGCGATGGCGTTGGGCAGCAATAAAGCAGAGAATGTCGCGAGAGCGTTTCGTGGTCCAGGCATCCGGCGCAAACGGTCGCAGTCGGTCACGGTATATTTCAATAGGGCCAAGCATTTTTATTGTCAGATCCGTTACCGAAGTCTGAACCGCCTCGATTTTTGCGGGAACCGTTGATATAGGAGCCGGCTGTTGTTGCAAAGCCTGCTCGCGCAAATCTTCCGGCAACAATTCTCTTGCCTCTGGCTGTAAAAACAAGGTTGGATTCTTTCGTACCTCTACCTGCAGCCAATGTTCATAATCGTACCTTGCGGCCAGATCGACCGATCTGCGCAGGTATTTGACCATATCTGCCTGACGGTCCAGTCGCTGGGCACACGCTGCCAATGCCATCGATGTTTGCGCTTCGTAGTACTTTAAGTCTCGCTGGCGAAAAAACCAGGCCGATGGTTCTAATTCATCCCAAGCGGCCTGGTATTCGTCCTGAGCGAGCAAAATGCGCCCGCGCGCCAGTCGCGCGGGCGCCAGGGCCAACTCGTTGTCACTGTGTTGACGTGCAGCGATCAACCGATCGATCAATGACTTCGCCGTGCCGAGATCGCCGAGTCTGACACACAGTAAAGCTCTCTCCTCCAGCAGCTCGTGTCTGGTAACATCTGTATCTGCAGCTTCGTAAGCACGCGCCGCGCGCTCGTAGTACTCCGCCGCGTGCGGATAGTCACCCGATTCACGGTAGTAATTGCCGTAGGTCTCGAATATCTCGCCAAACAGCGACACCTGATTGAAAGCCTGACTGCATTTAAGCGCCAGATTCAGTTGCTGCTCGCAGGCAGCGAAATCTCCTTGATACAAACAGCATCGCGCAAGATTCAAATGAGCAGTCGCATCACGCGGCATCGGCGACGCGTCTTCGCCTTCGCCCAGCATTCGCCGCAGGAAACGAGCAGCTTCGCCAAAATCGCCGCGAATCATTGCCGGTAATCCAAGGTTGTGAGCAATCAGTCGGATGTAGTTTGTATCTCCGCATTCGACCGCATATTGCCAGGCAGTGCGGAACTCTCGCTCCGCGGCCGGCAAATCTCCCATCGCCATTAAGCAAAGACCGCGCGTGTTGCCGCATTTTATGCGCACGGGAGAGCTTTCGTCGGTCAACTCCATCGCCTGATCGACGTGAGAAAGAGCCGTTTCATAATCGCCGCGTCTGCGCGCAATTGTTGCCAGCGAGTGGAGAGCTTCGGCCTCGCCTTCCCGATCTATGTTGGCTCGAAGTACAGTCACTGCTCGATTGAGCGTGATTTGCGCCGAAGTGTAATCGCCGCGCAAACGCAGCGCTTCACCGAAATAAAACAAGGATCGTGGCGCCATTTCCAAAGCAGTTTGCGGCAATGCTTCGGCGGATGTGATCAAGGACGCGACCGCACCGCTGGCCAGCCAATCGCCACCCCTGATCGCGATTACTTGTGCGGCGCGATTCAACTGTTCAGCATGAACAAAATGCTTGATCGCCTGTTCCAGCCGGTTGTGCGCCAGGAAATCTTCCGCAAATAACGAATGCTCTTTTGCGACTCCTCCGGCACCGATTTCCATAAATAACCTGCGTCGCAGAAAATTCTGAAACAGCGGGTGCAGGCGAAATTCCTCGCCTTTTCCATCGCCTGCAACCGTTATAAAAACATTGCGACGCGCCAGCGCCGACAGCAATTCCCTGCTGTTTGCCTCTGGATAGAGTCGCACACACTGCGCGGCATCTATGCGTTCCGGTAAAGCCACGCGCAGCAACAGGAATCGCGTACTTTCCGATTCATCGTCGAATACTTCTTCCGCAAAATAGTCAAATATATCGCGCTCTGATTGATGAAGAACCTTCACCATATCCAGAGGCTTCTCTTCCCCTGTGGTCACAGGCGTCTGGCGGTGAGCTACTTGTCTTACAAGCTGAAGCGCCGTGATCCAGCCATGTGTTCGCTCGCGGTATTCGGCCAGTTGTTCGGTTCCCAATTCCAGGTCAAAGACCTGACGAAACAATACTTTAGTCTCTTCGTCAGTGAACAGTAAGTCACTGCGATCAATAACCGCTAGAGCGTTTTGTGAGCGCAGCCGCGCCAATTGGAGCGGTGGAACGTCCCGCGAGATAATTATTATGTGCAGCAGGTCCGGCATGTACGCCAGCAGCCGATCGACAACCCTGTGCACGGCGGTATCCGCCCCAAGATGATGATAATCGTCCAGAACCACGACCAGTCGATCTTCCAGAGTATCGATCAGCTCATTGATGAATACGTCGACTGCGCGTTCCGGTTTTCGCGCCAGCTCGTCCGATGATTGCTGCAAAAAGGACAGGATAGCTTCGCCAAATTCGGGAATAGCCTGCCTGATGCCGTGAACCAGGTAACCTAGAAACACCTGCGGATCGGTATCAGTATGTTCCAACTGGTACCAAACATGTTTTGGGACCTGATTTCTGATGAAATCCGCAACCAGCGTCGTTTTACCCGAGCCAGCATTTGCTGTGACCAGCGTAACCGGCTGAGTCAAATTAGAAACCAACTGATCCGTCAATCGCGGTCGCGACAATAACAATGGCGCGGCGCGCGGTAACAGAAGTTTTGTTCTCAGGAAAAAAGCTGGCTGTTCGCCGACAGACATTGAACCCGCCCTGGCATCGGAAGTCTGTTGCGACCGATCCGGCATCACCGGCCCGGACTCTTTCAGACTGGTTTTAGATGTGCCTAAGTATAACACAGACACCTCCGCAGGGGCCGGTCGCGACTGACATCTTTGATTTCTATGCTGCGGAAGAATCCGCTGCAACTCTAACGAGATCCATTGCCAGCGATTCGAAACGCTGAGCCCGACCGCGAGTTGCCTCTAACGCGCTGTCCGCCAGGTGAATCGGCAGACGAAGATGGGCGAACAATTCGGCAGCCTCGTTTTCAGTAAATGCCAATAACCGCTCGTCAATTACATTCAATGTCTGTTTCGACCGCATTCGCCAAAGAGGCGCCGGTGGCAGGCTCCTGCCCGCCAGCAAAATATGAACATTCGTCGGTAACAAAGGCAAGAGTCTTCCAAAAAAAGAGACCATCCATGACGCGTCGTAAACAAGATGCAGGTCATCAATAGCAATCAGCAGAGGCTCAGTCGAGCATTCGATAAGCTGAAACACCAGCATCTCCGCAACCGTTTCCATCTCTTCCAAATGTGCAGATTCGGCGAATTTAATAGTTTTGAGAATTCCCGGTTTTGGCAGTCTGGCGGATATGCTGGTCAGTAGATACCTGAGAAAAAACCGATGATCGGTGTCAGACGAATCGACCTTGTACCAGGCGACCTTTCGTCCGCAATTTTTGGCAACTTCCGTGGCGAGGGCAGTTTTGCCCGCCCCGGCTCGTCCACAAAGTACCGTCGAGTTATAGTCACCGATTCCGTTTTGTACCAGATCGACCAACCGTTTGCGCTGCGGTCGCTGTCTGCGGCTTGGCAGCGCCATTTTCTCGGTAATTAACTGCATCATAAGGCTTTCGATCCCTCGTGCAACTCTGGGAAGCGGCCGTCCCTCACAAACGGTCGGCCGCCCCCGCCATCAGGCTAGGTTCTTCAGACAGTTCGAGGCGAAGCTTCCTAGCCCTATGACTAAGGGGATAATAAAAAGCAGCCCTTGAGAAATTCTTGAGGTGTGTACTTTCAGTGTTTTGGGAGACAACCCCGGTTAATACAGCTGAAGTAACTGGGACATCACATGGCCGCCTGAACCGCTGCCACGTTGAGTGTCACAATCTTATTTATAGACAGCAAAGAACTTGTACTTCTGTGACACCTGTGACAGCACTTGGCCGTCTTTTGGATAACCCATGTCCAAGTCCGAACTTATATTGGCGTTTCCTGCGATCCCGTAATCGACTAAACAACATTGAAGGGTGACAGCACTTGGCCACAAAACATTTGCAGCACGAAGGTGTCACAGCCCTACCACAAGAAAATAAAGAACTTATCGCATCGTGACAGGTGTGACAGCAGTTGGCCAAATTCCGAGGTCCGTCGACTGAAGTCCTGACTGAAGTCCTGGAGGTCTCAAATTCCCGCAACCCTGAAATGACTGCGGCAACGTCTGAACAGCTTCAAAACTATTTGCTATTTAACGCGGCTGCAATGGCTTGTTCTGCTAACGGTCCCATGATGGCATATCCCTTCGCATTCGGATGCAAGCCATCCCCGCTCAGTTCAGCTTTTAGCTGTCCCTTGCCATCCACCATTGCCGAAAAATAATCGAGGTAGACGATACCGTTTTCCGACGCATATTGTTTCATCCAGGCATTTAGTTGAAGTATCTCTGCTGGTGGACGAGTCTTCGTTTGAAAGATCTGTTTGCCTTCGCGGTCATGACCATAATCGCTGACCGGAAGAACGCTGGCAAAAACGATTTTAATCCCTTCCGCGCGGGCCAGTTCCAGCATCGAAATCATATTATCTTCAATCGCCGAGAGAGGCATCGGTCCCGTATTTCCGGCTATATCATTGGTTCCGGCGAGAATGACGACGACTTTGGGTTTTAAAGCAATTACATCAGGTCTGAAACGCACCAGCATCTGCGGTGTCGTCTGTCCGCTGATTCCGCGATCGACGTAAGGTTTACCGGGAAAAAAGCCGCCGTTTTCAGGTCTGACCCACCAATCAGTAATTGAATCGCCCATAAAGACGACCCGCTGCTCGTCTTTTCCGGGGGCAGCGAGTTTTGCATTGTCTGCGCGATAGCGGTTCAATTGCGGCCAGTCGCTTAACCGGTTTTGAGCGTTTTCAAGCCGCTTCGAAATTACGGCTACCTCAGCGCAGTCTGCTGTTTGCGGATTGGTTGATTGTGAAGATTGCGCCAGGCTCACATTGCTAAAGAGCACAAGCAAAAACGCGCCTGAGATTATCATTTTGATTGATCGCTTCATCGGTCACCTCTCACACTGAAAGCCCCTAACAGTTATTGATGGTTCTCTTGATCTCCGCCAGGCTCACATCCAATTTTGAGATAGTACATGTTAATTGCAGCATAACCAAATACGGGTATGATAAATAATGAGATTCAAATAAATGCAATCGGAAAGCACTCTGACAACCAAATCGAAACTTCAGCCGCACGAAGGTCACGCAATCGGATTTGTTCTGAGGCTTGGTCGAGCACTTCATACTTACGGCTATTCGGCGGACAGGCTCGAAGCGGTGCTGACAAAGACCTCAACCCGGCTGGGGCTGGTCAGCCAGTTCTTCTCGACGCCGACATCGATCTTTGTCGCATTTGGTGATCAGGACACGCAGCATACTTTTCTAATCCGAGTAGAGCCGGGTGAGGTTAATCTGGGCAAGCTCGCCGATCTGGATGTCGTGACCAGTAAGGTTTTGTCAGGACAGCTTTCGCCCGCTGATGGTTCAATTGAGATTGAGAAGATCATCGCCGCTCCACACGAATACAACGATTTTTTACGTGTTCTCGCATTCGGTCTCGCGTCGGCAGCCTCGTCGCGGTTTCTGGGTGGAGGACTCAAAGAGATTCTGATTTCGAGCGGCATTGGATTAATGATCGGTCTTCTCTCTCTTCTCGCAACTAAATCATCAAGTTTTGGAAGAGTCTTTGAGCCCGTCGCTGCATTTGCCGCCTCGGGAATTGCGGCAATGCTGACCTTTGTAGTCGGTTCGTTCTCCGTATCGAACGCGACGCTGGCAGGCTTGATCGTCCTGATTCCGGGGTTAACTTTAACTGTCGCGATGAGTGAGCTGTCGACCCGCAATCTGGTATCCGGCACCGCAAGGTTCAGCGGTGCACTGGTACTTTTTATGTCGATAGGCTTCGGGGTTGCGCTCGGTCAAAAGATTGTTGAATCAATATACAGAACTCCTCATATCGCCGATCCGCACTTGCTTCCCGCTTGGACTGAGTTCGTTGCACTGGTAATCGCGCCGCTGTCTTTTATGATTTTGCTGCGGGCGCACTTAGTTGACGGGATATGGATACTGATAGCTGGTGCGCTTGCTGTGACTGGAAGCAGGCTTGGCGCGCGGGCGCTGGGGCCGGAATTGGGAGTTTTCGCGGGAGCGCTGACCGTAGGACTGGTCAGCAATCTGCTTGCGCGTTGGCGTGATCGACCGGCGGCGATCACGCTGGTTCCCGGAATCCTGTTGCTGGTGCCGGGCAGCATCGGATTTCGCAGTCTCGCATCACTGTTGGACAGACAAGTTGTTTCGGGCGTCGACACTGCCTTCAAGATGACTTTGATGGCCGTAGCACTTGTCGCAGGAATGCTGATTGCGAATACAGTCGTGCCGTCACGCCGAACGTTAGGCTGACTGCGACCTTATTGCTCGTGCAGATCTATTTTCAGATAGTTTCCATCCGTCCTCGCGACGCCTCGTTTATGATTAGCGATTCTCGAAACCGGAACGGTTATTAGATAAGTCGCGTCATTATAGACATCAGGATAAAGTTTGATGTCCTCGAGATCGCGATTCGAATCAATCTTGGCTTTGTCGCTTGCGGTGACGTATCCCAGCAATAATTCCGACCCATCCTGAAGCTTGTGGACTTCAAAGCTCTGATACGCCATGCGCTGAAATAGCGGAGTAGATTCCTGAGCAGGTGAATAGGTGAACCCGTAAATTCCGTTGGATAACTTTCCGAACGAAACGCCTTCTTCTGAATCGGTGACAACCCGAACTTGATGTTTAATCCTCAATTCTTCGCGGCTTTGTTTCTTGACTGTGCTCATACCGTTTTAACTAGACGTTATTAAGATTTGAGATTTTTTGCCGCAGCATTTTAGGAAAAAGTTCTGGTCATTTTCAAGCGGGTAAATACCGAAAATTTATCTCTGAAATGATCTTTAAAACAATTCCCAGGCTGTTACCAAAAGAAACATCTATCACGCCTCAGTAGTTACATATTTTCACACAGATTCGCGGAACTGCTCATATTGCAGGATTTATCTTCACATAGCGCACTGGCACAGATGTAGCAACTAACAGCATTGCTGATGAAAGAGATATCTGCCTCCCTTTAATCAAAGGAGTTCTCGAGTTGAAAAGAAAAAGTGCTCTACGTTCGTCGATTCTCGCATTCGGACTGCTGACCTGCCTGGTGCTCTTAACCGGTCATGTCAATGCTCAAACCCAGACTACATCAACCGCGCCGATAATGATTATCGCGCCGCACCCAGACGATGAAGCATTAACGGCAAGCGGGGTTATTTATAACAAATTGCAGTCCGGAGGCCGCGTAAAGATAGTCGTCGTAACCAATGGCGATTTTCAGGGTCAAGCAAAAGGGCTGGAACGCGAGGGCGAAAGCGTTGCCGCACTGGCCAAACTCGGCGTTGATCCGCAGGATATCATCTTTCTCGGCTATCCGGATACTCACATGGGCGATATTCTCGCCGCCGGTTCTGACACCCAGGTGTTCACATCGTATGATGGAACCATCACTGCGACGTATGGCAACAATGGGTTTGGCGGTAAAGACTGGCACTCTACAGTATTTGGCGTTCCTGCACCTTACACCAGGCAAGCGGTGATGACCGATATGAAATCCGTGATTGAAGCTTTCCGGCCAACCGACATCTACACGACCGCGGAAATCGACGTTCATGAGGATCACAATGCGACATATTTTTTCGTGCACAATGCACTGACTATCATTGAGCAGGAGTTACCGACCTATCAACCGATTGTTCATAAGACCGTCGTGCATGACAGCGTCGGGCCGGACAATTGGCCGCTGCCCACGACTGCTTCAGGAGTTTCAAATCGATTCGATCCGACACAGGCGTTCACCCTGCCGTTGGTAGCGCAGGGCGCTCCTGAAATGAATTTGCCGCTGGAGCGTTTGCCCGTGCCGACGCCGATGCTCAGTACAAATTCGTCTAACAATCTTAAGTTCCAGGTCATCAGCCGTTATTATTCACAGGCTGGTCCCGCTCTATACCCTTTCTGTAAGAAAGACGAGTTTTTCTGGATCGATCCGCCGATTACGTTCTCTTCTTCGACGGGGAGCTCGACCAATGTTGCCCTGAACGCGACGGTCACAGCTTCCAGCCAAAATATAAATACAGGCCAGACGGCTGCAAAAGCGATTGACGGAGTGATCGACGGTTATCCCAATGACTATACAAAGGAATGGGCCACTGTGGGCGGCGGTCCCGGATCGTGGCTTAAACTGACATGGTCGAGCTCGCAAACAATCAACAAAGTAGTCTTATACGACAGACCTAACCTGGACGATCAGGTCCTGGCGGCGACTATGGTATTCAGCGACGGTTCCAGCATACCCGTCGGCGCGCTTAACAACGATGGGACGGCGACCACGGTAACGTTCCCATCAAAGACGATCACTTCCCTGACCTTCACCGTTAATAACTCTGCCGGATCGAACACAGGACTGGCAGAGATCCAGGTGTTCAGCGTCGCGACAACCAGCTCAACTCAATCATCAGCAACCGTCACACGAGGCGTCAGACAGGTCAGAGCGGCTGCAACCCGCGATACCGCGCTCATTTCGAACAATGCTCCTCCTATAATAAACAACGGACCTTCAATCAACCCGCAGCCTGTGACGGTAGGCAGCACCGCTACGTTAAGTGTCAATGCTTCAAGCCCCAGTAATAATGCGCTCGCCTATGCATGGGTGCCGGAAGGCGGCGCAGTATCAGGAAGCGGATCATCCGTAGGTTACAGCAACACGACTTCGGGTAATTTCAGGGTTCAGCTTATCATCGCAGATGCGACCGGAAGCTCAGTGAGCAGCGAATTCTTCGTCACGGTTGTGGCCGGAAACAACAGCTCTCCTGTTATAGTGTCAGAACCACAGTCTAACCCTAATGAGTTGAATTCCGGCGGATCCAGTACATTGAGCGTTGTCGCTTCTGATCCGAATAACAGTCCGCTCACCTACCTTTGGAGCGCCAGTCAAGGAACAATAAGTGGTAATGGCCCGACTGTCAGGTACACGGCTCCTGTCACGCCAGTCGATCTGGTGGTCACCGTGACTGTCACGATCGAGAATGGTCGGGGCGGTGTTGTGTCGGATAAGACTACGATACTGGTGGCCGGGGCGAACCATCCGCCAGCGATCACCAGCAAGCTCTCTGCTAAGCCAAACAAGATTAGTTCTGGAAAAACCAGTGTGTTGACGGTACTCGCTACTGACGTTGATGGCGATCCTTTAACATATTCCTGGAATGTGTCCGCAGGATCAATAAAGGGCAGCGGCAACAGCGTTACTTTCACCGCGCCTCAGGTTAAGAATAATCAAAACGTTGTTGTGACAGTGACCGTCAGTGACGGACGAGGCGGGACGGCTTCGAGCTCCGTTTCAATCACGGTCACAAAGTAGCAGGTGTGGTTCTGGTTTTTTGGAGTGAGGGGTTGTGGCCTAAGCCGTCCACGATGCTTTCCCTCAGGGTTAATAGACCGGCTGTTTTACAGATTGTCGTTACCCAATTGATAGAACTTGCGAGGACCAGCAGCGAATCGTATAGCTGCCTGAAAGGCAGAAAGTTAATAGCCGGGGGTAAGCTCGAAGAGCGCCACCCCCGGATGAGCGTGTATTTAATTCCGAGCCTGAAAGGCTCGAAGATTATTCCGCGACAAAATTTTCCGGCGAGTTACCACGCGGTAAAACGGCGCGTCTAGGAACCCTTCGGGAAAGCCGTCTTGAAGACGGCTAATCATTCGTTCAAAAACGAATGCAGACCTTGCCGAAATGCGCGCCACTCTCCATGTATTTCAGTGCTTCAATAGCATCTTTGAATTCGAAGATACGATCCACAACGGGCTTGAGATGATTTTGAACGATAGCGCGGTCCATATCTTCAAACATCTTCCGGCTGCCGACGAAGATCCCCTGTACGCGAATGTTCTTCATAAGGATCGGCATTGGGTTCACTTCCGCGCTGGCGCCAGCAAGAACTCCGATCAAGCTTATATGCCCGCCTTTTCGCACCGCCTGAAACGATCTTGCCAGCGTCCCCGCTCCTCCGACTTCAACGATGTGGTCCACTCCGATTTTTGCAGTTAAAGCTTTCACCGCTTCATCCCAATTGGGCGTCGATTTGTAGTTGATCCCATCGGAAGCACCCATATCCTTAACGCGCTGCAGTTTCTCATCGTGGCTGGAGGTGGCAATCACCCGTGCGCCCATCATTTTTGCAAACTGCAGAGCGAATATCGAGACGCCGCCTGTACCTTGAACGAGGACTGAGTCTCCAGCCTTCAATTTGCCTTGCTCGACCAAGGAATTCCAAGCGGTCACTGCGGCGCAAGGGAGCGTAGCGGCCTCTTCGTCAGTAAGAAAATCCGGAACGTGGACTACGCCGTCCTGATCCAGTGCAACATACTCGGCCAGCATTCCGTCAACATCGCCACCGAGCGCCGGCCGAGCCTTTGCATCGCTGATCTCTCCGTCGATCCACCTCTGGCAAAAGATTCCGGCAACTCGGTCGCCGACTTTGACGCGTGTGACTCCCTCGCCAAGCTGAACCACTTCACCGACGCCGTCTGACAATGGAATTAGCGGCATCCTAAGCCTGGGATTGTAATAACCCTTTACCATTAACAAGTCCCGATAGTTCAATGACGCAGCCCGCATTTTTATTACGATTTGGCCATACGCGGGCTTCGGATCAGGACGTTCAACTAACGCGAGGGAATCCAGTCCGAATTTTTGAATTTCGAATGCCTTCATTGCCGTTTCTGCCTCCGACAAAAACAAAGTTTATGAAATGGTGCTGATGAGTTTATTCCGTTTGGAAATAAATGCCAGTGTCGATCACACTTTCTCTGATCGGCAGACATTTCACTAAAATAAAATCGTGAAACGGGTCGGTTGACCGGGTTGACTGTCTAGCGAAAATTCGAATTTATGCTGGTCGAGAATTTCCTGGATGAGTGTTAAACCAATGCCCTGGCCATTCTGCTTCGTACTGAAAAACGGCGTGAATAAATTCTGTTTGGCTTCCGGTGCGATGCCGCCGCCGGTGTCTTCGACAATGACAAAGCCGCGCGAACCTTGTCGACCGATTCGGATTGTGATGGTTCCTTCGCCACCGATTGCTTCAATGGCGTTCTTGATTATGTTCACAAACACTTGTTCCATTTGGGCGCGATCCATCATGATCGGATCCAACGCGGTCTGGATATCCCATTTCCAATCTATCCGTTTACCCTTTTGATTGGATCGCATCAGAAAACAGATCTCTTCCAGTATTCGTTGAACGTCAGTTGGGTATCGCTGAGGAGGGCCGAGTCGCACTACATCGGCAAAACTCTTCATAAAGGCGTTCAGCTGGTCCGTGCGGGAAATAACGACGTTGAGCGCCGTCTCTAAATCTGCGCGATCCTCTTCGGTCAACTGATCGCCATAATTCAGGCACGAGTGGAGCAGGGAATTAGCTGAACCGACCGTGTTGTTCACTTCATGCGACATCATCCTGATAATCTTTTCATAAGCAGCCTTTTCCGACTGGCGCAATTCATCGGTTAATTCCTCGATCAAAATAAAATTTCGAGTAAACCCTCGATCAAGGAATTGTGATTTCTGGCATTTCACTCGGCGGCGACCTATCAGGGAAAGAACCCTGGATTCACCGGGATTGAGATTGCTGAGTTCCTGAACGAATGCATTATCGAACTCTGACAATTTCTTTCCCAGCAGATCACCAGCGGACAGCTGAAGCATCTTCTGGCCGCTGGGGTTTACCATTGCAATACGATCATCAAAATCGAGCGTGATGATTACCGACGGCGATGCGAACAGAACTTTTTCCAGGAAGTAGTTTTGCTCCTGTTGTTTCGTGCGTTCCTCGCGCAAATGATCGACCATCTTGTTGTAGATGTGCACCAGTTGGTCCATTTCAGGCTGGCCCAGCTCGGTGAACCTGGAGGTGAAATCGCTGTCACTAATGAATTGCGCGCCAGTCTGGAGGAGGTCTATTGTTCCGAACAGATTCTTTATCAGTTTGTAGCCGATTGCGAGCGATACCACAAAAACGGCTTCCACGGCCAGTAGCCAAAGTCGATGGTCAAGCAACAGATAAACAGCAACGCCAGCAAATAGAAGATGAATAAAAATGAGATAAAGAATGAATCTAAGTCGCAGGCTCATATGAAGAGGGAAACGGAGAGCCAGGCATCAGGCCAGTTCTCCGTTTCGGTAAATCATTATACGCGAGCTTTAGGAATCGGCACCATGTTTGCAAAAGTAACAGTCGAGACCAGGCTATTAACATCGAGAGTCTCGTTAGAAGTCATAATTTTTCGGTTTGTCACCCGATAGCTGCTTTTCGATCTCCCGCTCGACCCGGCCCAGCCGGACTTTCAGATCGGTGAGCACTACTTGCTCCTGTTCGAGATCTTTGTTTAGCAGGATCTCGCGATCTCGCGCTGCCTGTTGGAGCGCATTCTGTCTCTCAATATTAGTTTTGAGCCGGTCGATATCATCGTGGACAGCTATACCCAAATCGACATTTTTTACAGCCTTTTCAAGTTCCTGATTCAGTTGCGGCAGAATGAACTCTGATTCTTGAATCTGCTGACGAATTTGTTCAACTTCTTTGCTGAGACGGTCAACGTGCTCTTGAGACGCTCGCACATGGTCGACCAGAATTTGAGCATCATTCAGATGGCCAACAGCCAGTCTTATCTGTCGCACCTCATTCAGCAAGGCTTCTATTGCATCTTTTTCACTGTCCTTTGTCGGTGACGGTTTGTCCGCCTGCGCAAATGAACTTGCAGATGCGGCCAGAACCATTATTAACACGAATGGAATACACCGGACTATTCGGATCAAACTTGACTTCATAACATTCTCCCTCCGTTTAACTGTTGACAGACCAATCTTGAATCAATGCGTCGGACAATGTCTTTGATCATTGATTGCTTTCGTGATGGCAAACTGCGTTCCTTTCGATTAAAAGCCCAGAACGGGTTTGGTGTGAAGAACTTAGCTGCCGATTGGCAGAGGATCGTGGCGTGGCGTATCTCTTTTTGGGTAACGAGTTACACAGTGACACGTAACGGATTACCTGGCAGGCCGCAGAGGCCTACAAGGCATGTTATTCAGCGTCCGTCATAACTTGATGCCGTATTTTTCAAATCTCCGATAGAGCGCAGCGCGGCTGAGACCAAGCGACTCGGCGACTTTGCTGATGTTGCCATCATAATGTTTCATGCACTTAATAATCATCGCCTGCTCGATATCGTCCATCGTCATGCTGCCGACCTGTGGAAGAGCGTCTTTTCTGGCTTCGGTCGCTTCCATTTCAAGAGGGAGAACAAAATCATCTTTCTCCAGCGTGTCGTTTTCACTGACAAGAATCGTCCGTTCGATAACCTGCCTGAGTTGCCGAATATTTCCCGGCCACGGCAAGCCTTTCAACCATTGCAGAGCGGCGGGACTAACAGTCATTTCGTTTCTTCGATAAACCCGTGCGATAGTCTGAATAAAATGATTTACCAGCAATGGAATATCGGCAGGGCGCTCTCGCAACGGCGGTAGATGTATTGCAATCAGATTTAACCGATAAAGCAGGTCCTCGCGAAAATCACCCTTCTCGACCATCTCGGCAAGGTTTCGATTTGTTGCCGATATCACCCGGACATCAACGGTGCGACTGGTGCTTGACCCCAGCACTTCGTAAGTTCGGTCCTGAAGAACGCGCAAAATCTTCACCTGCGAATTCGGATCGAGGTCTCCGATTTCGTCAAGAAATATCGTGCCGCCATTTGCGATTTCAAATCTACCGCGGCGATCCTGCCTTGCGTCCGTGAATGCTCCCTTAACGTGACCGAACATTTCGCTTTCAAATAAAGAAGAAGAAATTCCGCCAAGGTTCACCTTTACAAACGGGCCGTTTTTTCTATTGCTGTTGCGATGGATGGCCGCGGCAACCAACTCTTTGCCAGTACCACTTTCACCTGTAATCAGAACCGATGCGTCGGTGGCGCTGATTCGCCCTATAACTTCCAGGATTCTGACAAACTTCGGATCGTTGCCCACCAGGTCTTTGAAATCGTAACGCGAATCGAGCTCGCTTCGCGGAACATTCTTTGCCGACAGTTGAGACGCGTTTGCGGCGGCAACTCCCAACGCGGTTTTTAACGAATGAAGAATCTGCTGATTCGTCCAGGGCTTTGTAACGAAGTCGGCCGCTCCGGCCCGAACGCCCTCAACCGCAAGCGAGATCGATCCCCATGCTGTGATTAAAATCACGGGAAGCTCCGGCCGAACTGATTTTATTTGCCGGAGCAACTCGATGCCTTCCTCGCCTGTTGTCTTGCGAGAAAAGTTCATGTCCTGGAGAACGAGATGAAACGGTTCGCTGGATATCAACCGCAAGGCATCCGCAGGCGTTGCCGCCGACTGCGATTGATAGCCGGCTTGTTTCAGCAACAGTGCGAGCGACGCAACTATCGATGGATCATCATCTATGATAAGAATCGATTCAGACATTCCTTATTCATAATGCAGCGCAGCCGCCGGATGTATTCTTGTAGCGAGTCTGCTCGGATACAACCCACATAACACAGTTAAGAGATAGATT
>DASRDY010000193.1:0-35633 GCA_035652355.1 Blastocatellia bacterium | reverse complement strand
AAACAGTAGCAAACAATCATCTGTTCATTTATTGTTGCCATGCAGGTCGTTCTCCAGATGTATGTTTGCGGACTTCACATTTGCATTCTATACATCTTTAGAACGACCTTAAATCCAAATTTCCAACCCAAGACTGGGGTTTAGTTAGGATTACCGGTCACGCCTCGTGGCCGGAAATCATTTTCGAGAATCGCAGCGGACGATGCTGTCTCTAAACAACTGCATACGCTAATCGACAGAAAGCCCACCCTGATGCAAATAAAATGGTTCATAAACCTTATTGGCGAATGTCGCAAGGGCAGTTTTTACAGGTTTTACGAATGTGTTAGTTAAGTCTCGGAAGAGAAAAGGTTTACTTGTCAGCTGGTGGTCACATTTCGTGGCGATTGGCAAGCGCTTTGTGCATTGTAACCTCGTCAGCATATTCAAGATCGCTTCCCACAGGCAGTCCCATTGCGATCCGTGTAACCTTTATACCCAAAGGTTTGAGTAATCTTCCGACGTAATTTGCCGTGGCTTCGCCTTCGGTAGTCGGATTGGTTGCGAGAATTATCTCCTGGATTTCGCCGTCGCGCAGACGCTCAAGCAGGTTTTTCAGTTTCAGCTCGTCAGGTCCGATACCGCGAATGGGAGACAGACAGCCGTGTAACACATGATAAAGTCCACGATATTCGCGAGTTTTTTCGATCGTGACAACACTGTGGGGTTCTTCGACTACAACGACAGTGTGACGGTCCCGGGTGGGACTGGTGCAAAACCGACAAGGATCCACGTCGGTCAAGTTGTTGCAGATCGAGCAGAATATGATTTTCTCTTTGACTTCGCGAATGGCGGAAATCAATCGTTCTGAGTCTTCCGCCGTTCCTTTTAACAAATGAAAAGCCAGACGCTGAGCAGACTTATGCCCGATGCCGGGAAGGCGTTTGAATTCGTCAATCAATTTTGTAACGGGCTCTGCGTAATCAAGCATACGTTAAAAGACAGGAACAGAAACGGAGCATCTACGCGTCCCCGTTTCCCCGATTCAGATTCTTTAGAACATTCCCGGCAAGTTCATTCCCGGCGGAAGCATTCCACCCAGTTTCTGCTGGAGCGCTTCGTCCGCCTTTCTATTCGCTTCGTTGACGGCGGCGACAATCAAATCTTGAAGCATTTCCAGATCGCCCTCTTTTACCGCGTCCGGCTCGATCTTGATCGACATCAACTCTTTTGTTCCTGACATCGTCACGGTAACGATCCCACCGCCGGCAGTCGCATCGACGCGGATTTCCTGCATGGCTTTCGCCATATTCTCCTGCATCTTCTGCGCCTGCTTCATCATTTTGTTAATGTCCATTCCGCCTGGGAATTTCATATTGTTCTCCCGCCTGTCAAAGTCTTAAATCTTGCTTGCGCAAGCAAATGGTCAGTCTACCATTATGGTTTCAAAATATCTATGTCTGCGCCAGCGCTGTTAATCTGACATTTCACAAGTTACAATCGAACAATGAAGGTAACCATTCTGGGCACCAGCGCGGGTCAACCGACGGAGAAACGCAACGTTTCCGCTGTGGCTGTTTCGCTCGAACGCGAATGGGTGCTCTTTGATTGTGGAGAAGACACGCAACGACGCATGCTTGCTGCGGGACTGAAACCGAGCAAGCTGGAACGCATATTCATTACTCATCTGCACGGTGATCACGTCATCGGATTGCTTGCCCTAATTGGCACGCTGAGCCTTCATCATCGCGACCGACCTCTCTATATTTATGGACCGCCGGGAATAAGCGATCTGTTGCATACGGCGAAAAGAGTGCAGTTATTTTATCCTGCATA
The DNA here is from genome assembly GCA_035652355.1 of Blastocatellia bacterium. GTDB lineage: Bacteria > Acidobacteriota > Blastocatellia > DASRDY01 > DASRDY01 > DASRDY01. Next base: position 33,818 of record DASRDY010000193.1, on the reverse strand, counting down.
CGATCTTGTTATTGAAGAGATCACGGCCGCAGGCGAGATCTGCCGGGGTGATGGTTACACGGTCAACTGCGCTCCGCTTGATCATCGCGTTACCGATTATGGCTATAGGTTGAGCGAACAAGATCGTCCGGGAAAGTTCGATGTCGATGCTGCGACTCGATTGGGTGTGCCACCGGGACCGCTCTATCAAAAGTTGCAAAATGGCGAATATGTGACTCTCGCCGACGGTCGAACCGTTCATCCTCGCGAAGTTTTGGGCAAGCCGCGACCGGGCAGTTCAATCGCTTACTGCACCGACACGCGACCGTGTCAGAATGCAATTGAGCTCGCACACAAAGTCGACCTGCTCGTTCACGAATCAACCTACACAAAGGAAGAATCAGAAAAAGCAAGCGAACGCGGACACTCGACAGCCGAGCAGGCTGCGCACATAGCAAAGAAAGCGGCCGTTCGCAGGCTTGTCCTGACACATTTCAGCTCGCGATACGATGAATTAACGCCATTCTTAGCGGAAGCCAAAGAGGTGTTCCCGTTTACAGAACTCGCTAGCGATCTTTCCGAGTTTGTAGCGTAACACGCGCGATTGCGCACGCTTGGAAATACCCTGGCTGCTTACGACCCGGCGCAATCGGGACGAATCCGCCACATCAAATCCAAGGCTCTTTTGTAATCTTCAGGCGTATTCAGATTGTCGAAAAAATGATTAGAGTTCGTCAGATGCGATATCTCTTCCCACGAAACGTATTTTGTCCGGCACCTGTCAAATAACATTCGTGGTCTGCGTTCATTCTCGCTAATAACGGTTTCAATGATTGGCAAACAACTTTTGGAATAAAGCGCGCACATCTGTTGAGTTCGCTCGTGTTGATCAAGCGGCACCACGATCTGATATCCATCGCGATGATCAGCCAGGAATCGAAAAAAGTCGGACGTCACAAATGGCAGATCGCAAGAAACAATAAAGACACCATCATTTTCAGAATTCGACAATGCGGTATGTATCCCGCCTAACGGACCGTAATCACTGATGATGTCGGGATAGACCGGCAATCCCAACTCTTTGTAGCGATCAGAATTCGCAACAATTGCAAGTTGAGCGACAGCAGGTTGCAAAGCGGCAATGACAAGCTCAATCGTGTATTGATCTCCAAATCGAAGCCACGCTTTATCCGTTCCCATACGGGAACTGCGTCCGCCCGCCTGTATGAATCCTGAAAATCCCATTTAACAACGCGAGTAGTTGCCTGCAATCTTGAATTTCCTCGCTCCAGCGACGTTCGGGACGCCAAATTCCGCCATAACATCCAGTAACTTCATAAATATCTTCGCGGTGGCAAAGGCATCGCCTCCGGCACGATGGCGATTTTCGATTTCGATCTTGAAATGCTCGGCAACTGTGTGCAGCTTGTAATTTGGAAGATCGGGAACGATTCTTCGGGTCATTTGAACCGTGCAGAGCCGCATATTCGCCAGCCCTCTGCCAGTCACGCGTTCGATCTCGCGATTCACAAATCGCCAGTCGAACGGCGCGTTGTGGGCCACAAAGACAGCATCGCTGAAGAAATCAACCACCTGTTCGTATACATCCGAAAACAATGGCGCTGTCCGGACCATTTCGTCGGTTATTCCAGTCAATTGCACAACATATCTGGAGATCGGCCGCTGGGGATTGATTAAAGTGTTAATCTCGCCGACGATCTGACCGCCTGAGATTTTGTATGCGGCAATTTCCGTTATACGGTCGGAATTCGGACGCGCCCCGGTAGTTTCAACGTCCACGACAACGTATGTGGCATCTTTAACCGAACGTGTCTCGTTCGGATCAGGCAATAATTCGAGACTGTCGTCGTGGAACAAGAACCGTTTATCCTTATCCAGCAAGCCGACCAGAAGCTGCCTGACGATGCCAGACTCCGTCCGCGGCAGATAAAACAGATCGCGTCCGATTTGCTCGTACGATGCAGCGCGGGATCTGCCGAGCAGAATTATCAGATTGTCGACCAGTGAACACTGATTAACTAGCATTTGTGCTTTCAAAAAAGGCCCATTTCAAATTAAAGTATCAAATCTCCCGGTTAACAGGTTTGTCGGGAGCGTCTAGTTTAAGCGCGAAGGTCTAAACTTGAAACCTCAAACTTGAGGCCTGTGGATGCCGTGAGTGGTTTTGTGAAATAGGGGGAACAAATGACGCAGGACGAAGTTTTACAATTATTCGAAGCCGACAGCGCTCTTTTGAACGGACATTTTCTTCTGACATCGGGTTTGCATAGCCCGCAGTATTTGCAATGCGCCCTGGTGCTGCAGTACCCGCGCCACGCATCGGCGTTGTGTGACGAGCTGGCATCGCATTTTAATCGCGAGCGGTTGGATCTGGTCATAGCTCCCGCAATTGGCGGGATAATCGTTGCGCAGGAGGCGGCCAGGTCGCTGGGCGTTCGGGCAATATTCGCTGAGCGGGAAAACGGCGCATTAAAGCTCCGTCGCGGTTTCAGGATCGGTCCTGGCGAACGAGCGCTCGTCGTTGAAGATGTCGTTACCACAGGCGGCTCGACTCGCGAAACAATGGATGTCGTTCGCCAGCACGGTGGAATAGTTGTCGGCGCCGGATCGATAATCGACCGCAGCGGCGGCAAGGTTGATTTAGGGGTAACTCAGGCGGCACTGGCAACCCTAACGATTCAGACATATACGCCGGAAGAATGTCCTCTCTGTAAATCAGGCTCGACACCAGTTAAACCAGGGAGTCGTAGTTAACTTTGTAGGAGCAGGGCTCGTCCCTGCCCGGATCGTGCGCAGCACGATGAATTGTTCGATAACGTAACGTTTGATTGCCTTTCGGCAATCCGGGCAGGGACGAGCCCTGCCCTTACATCATGCCTCAAGATCTTCGCAACATTAAGATCACGATTCAGTATGACGGGACCGATTATCACGGCTGGCAGATTCAAAACGGTCTGCGAACTATCCAGGGAGAGCTGACCCGTGTCCTCTCATTGATTGATGGCCGCGAAGTTATCGTTCACGGCTCCGGACGTACCGACGCCGGAGTTCATGCTCTGGGTCAGGTTGCCAGTTTTCAATTCGCTCATCCGCATAGCACAGATAAATTGTTGATGGCGATAAACGGAAATCTATTGCCGGATATTCGTGTGATTCGCGCTGAAGAAGTTACTGACGATTTCCACGCTCGCTTCTCTGCCAAAAGCAAGCTGTATCGTTACCAGATATTCACGGGCCGCGTGTTGAGCCCGTTTCTTTTTCGCTATGTTCACCAGACCAGTTATTTACTGAATTTGAATGCAATGCACGAGGCGGCGAAACAGCTTTTAGGAGAGCACGATTTTCGGTCTTTCACTGTTACTCCTGAAAAAGATATGGATACCACAAGATGTCTGACCAGCCTGCATATCGGATTTGATCACAAGCAGGAGCTTCTCGCGTTTGAGCTCTCGGCAAATGGCTTCCTTCGTTATATGGTAAGGACGATTGTTGGGACGCTCGTTGATATCGGTCGCGGTCACCTTCCTCCAAACTCTATTCCGGAGATTTTCGCCGCCAGCTCGCGCGTAGCTGCGGGGACTGCATTGCCGGCGAAGGGACTTACCCTGGTAAAAGTCGACTACTGAAACCGTGGCGCAGGCATTCAGCCTGCGCGGTTCCGACGATTGCTAGACGGGTGCAAGCCATTATGTTTGTTTTACTTGCCTGCGCAGACTGAATGTCTGCGCCACAGCCGAGAAAGTACTTTGCAACATAAAGCGGAATATGCTTAAATGGGTTTTCGAAGGCGTGCGTATGCGGGCCGTCACAAGCCTTTGTTGACTATGAGATGTGGTGGCAACTAAGATAAACTCTTATTAGCCCGCTTTCAGTTGAAACGCAGGTACTTTCTAATGATAGATTTCAAAGAGGTAATTGAACCCGGCTCGCATGACGAGTTTCTGCTCCGTCAGATCGATCCGGAGCGCCTTCCCCGGCACGTGGCCATCATTATGGACGGCAACGGTCGATGGGCAGCCAAACGAAATAAAGGTCGAACGGCGGGACATCGAGCCGGCGCCGAAGCTGTGCGCGCTGCGGTCGAGACAAGCGCTCGGCTTGGGCTTTCGTATTTGACGCTTTATGCATTTTCGGTCGAGAACTGGAAACGTCCGCAATACGAGATTCAGACTCTGTTTGCTCTGCTGAAAGAATTCTTGCGCAAAGAACTAAACACCCTGTTAAAGCACAATATTCGGTTGCAGGTCATCGGTCGAAAACACGAGTTGGATCCGACTGTCCAGCGGGAACTCGATCGTGGCATAGCGGCGACTTCCCATTGCACTGATATGGTATTGAATGTTGCGTTGAATTACGGAGGGCGCGCCGAGATTCTGGATGCGATAAGGAAGATAACGGCAGAAGTTGCGGCCGGTCAGTTGCAGCCATCAGAGATAATTGAAGAGACGATTTCGAAACATCTATATACAGCAAACATTCCGGATCCAGATTTATTGATAAGGACCAGCGGAGAAATGCGGATCAGCAATTTCCTGCTGTGGCAGATCGCGTATTCAGAGATTTACGTTACAGATGTTTTATGGCCTGATTTTCGGCGGGCTAGTCTTTTTGATGCAATAATCGATTATCAAAAACGCGAGAGGCGTTTCGGCGGCCTGTCACCGCAAGCGCCATTGGCCGTAAACGCAAAATAAATTTGAACACAGAAAAAGTTTCATTTCACCACAGAGACACAGAGGCACAGAGTTTCAGATGTTTTCCTCTCTGTGCCTCTATGTCTCTGTGGTGAATCTTTCTCTGGCCAATTATGGTCACAAGAATCATCTCCGGGCTGATCCTTTTTGCCGTCCTGGTTTTCACTTTATGGTCAGCTAATCCTCTCTATTTTATCGGGCTCGCTGTTGTCGCCATAGCTCTGGGAATGCATGAATATTACTCACTTGCTGCCAGAGTCGGTCTCCGATGCCAAAGATGGTTGGCCTTTTGCGCAGGCGCTGCAATTATCGTTGGGTTCTATTATTCGCGAATTGATCTGATCGTCGCGGCGCTGGTCGCGGTGACGATCATTGCGTTGATTGCGGGACTCTTTCATCCTGAGAATTTTGAAAGCTCGCTCTCTTCGACCGCCGCGACTCTATTTGGCGTGATTTACGTTCCGCTTCTCACCAGTTTTGCGATTGCGATCAAATTGTTTGATAGTCAGGGCGAGCGGCTTGGCTCAAAACTACTGGGGCTATTCTTCCTGATAATTATTGCCAGCGACACCGGAGCATATTTCACAGGACGAGCGATAGGGCGTCACAAGCTCGCGCCGAAAATCAGCCCCGGTAAAACAATCGAAGGCGTTATCGGCGGTCTTGGGCTCAGTTTTGTTGCGGCGATCATTTCAAAGAAGCTTTTCTTTGCACAGATTCCCTGGGCTCATTTAATTATCCTGACAGCCATTCTTGTTCCAGTCGGAATTCTGGGTGACTTGTCCGAATCGATGCTCAAGCGCGGAGCCAACGCAAAAGACGCCGCGTCGATTATACCGGGGCACGGTGGGATATTGGACCGGATGGATAGTCTCCTGTTCAACGCGCCGATTATCTATTATTATTACGTCCTCTTCCTGAAGAGTTGAGTTTTCCTGCATGGGTACAAACAAGAAAGTCGCGATCCTTGGATCCACGGGCTCTGTCGGATGCAATACACTTCGTGTAATCGAATCGATGCCCGAAGAGTTCAAGGTCACCGCATTGGCAGCCGGGAGCTCAATTCAGCTTCTAACTAAGCAAATACTCAAGTTCCAGCCAGAGATTGTTTCCGTAGCGACCGAATCTGCCGCGTCAGAACTTCAAAAGAGTTTGAAGACGGCTGGCGTTTCACGCCTGCCGGAGATCTGCACAGGTACGACGGGTTTGGTCCAGGTCGCGACTCATCCTGGTGTACATATCGTGGTTTCGGCGATCGTCGGCTCGCTAGGGTTCGTTCCCACCTACAGGGCGCTGGAGCTCGGACGTCGGGTCGCGCTGGCAAATAAAGAGACTCTGGTGATGGCAGGCGAGCTGATGACTCGTGCCGCGAAACAGTCCGGTGCGGAGATTTTACCGGTCGACAGCGAACACAATGCGATTCATCAGTGCCTGCGCGGCGAACGTCGCGATGAGGTCAAAAGGATTATTTTAACAGCTTCGGGTGGACCGTTTAGAACGCTGGCTCGCGATGAATTTGAAAAGATAACCGTTGATGCCGCGCTGAAGCATCCGACCTGGAAGATGGGTCAAAAGATCACAATCGACTCCGCTACATTGATGAACAAGGGTCTGGAGGTGATCGAAGCAGGCTGGTTGTTCGGGTTTCGACCTGACGAGGTCGATGTACTTATCCATCCTCAATCGACCGTTCATTCGATGGTAGAGATGATCGATGGCTCGATAATCGCGCAGCTTGGCGTTACCGATATGCGTCATCCTATCCAATATGCGCTTACTTATCCTGATCGCTGTGTCAGCCCGTTGCCGCCACTGGATTTGACGCAACTGCGTACTCTGGAATTCTTTGAACCTGACAATGAACGCTTTCCCTGTCTGGGATTGGCCTATCAGGCGATGCAGGCTGGAGGTATGCTTCCGGCGGTAATGAGCGCCGCAAATGAAGTCGCCGTCGAAGCCTTTATTGGCGGCGCAATCTCGTTTACTTCAGTCTTTTCCGTTATTTCCGAAACCATGGCAGCTTACGAAAACCGACCGGTCACCGAAATTGAAGAAATCCTCAGCGCCGACCAGTGGTCGCGGAACACTGCCCGAAGACAGGTCGGTATGCGAACTTGCGACGCGGCGATCTCGCGATAAACGCTAAAATCATCAGTTAAGTCACTCGGGAGCAAAGTTGAGTGAGAGTTAGCCGTTCCGAACAGCGGACAATCGAATTTGCCCAACTGTTGACCCGCGGAATGTTACAGCCAGTTTGTTTGCGACCAGCTGTTACCGCGTTGCCAGCGGCTCCTCAAAGGAACAGAGGCGAGAAGCTTAGAGCCGGTGGATTTATTGCGCACACCTGTGTTAAAATCAGCTTATGTTTTGACATAGATATCCTGTGTCAACTCCCCTGAAACTTGGGAAGCGAGAGGATCAGATTGCAGCATTAGATAAAGTTTTTACGACTATTGTTCCTCTTGTTTATCTAAATTATGCCGGTCGTTAATCGGGTTGTTAATTTTTCTGTGTTACAATCGCCCAGATTTGGGTGAAGAGCGTCGGCCAGGTTTGCCGACGGTTACATTGATAAAATATTTGAGACGCAGCCGTGAATCAGGGAATTTTGGGGAGGACGTTCGTTAATGAAGGTTAAGAAGACGGCGCGAATTGTCTGCGCGAACGGGAATGCTTTTTGGTCCACGCAGAAACAATTCTGGCAGTGGGTTCGCGAAGGACTGGTGGTTGTAACCGGCGACTTTCCTTTGACTGGACGATTTCGTGGTCGGCGAGAACATCTATTGGTAATGATCGAACATACGATTCTTGATAAAGGAGCCCCCCTTCATTTGGAAGAGGTCCTGGGAGCAAAGCGCAGCCAGAAACGAAAGCTTCGCGGTCAACGCGTGCTGAGCTAAAAATCGGCTGCTTTCTTTAGCGTGCTCCTGCCTGCCCATCGCAGCCGCATTTGCAAGAACTTCATTGTCGTTACGATGTTCAGAGGACAGCCTTTAGGCTGCTGCTTTCGAAGAAAGGCAAGCTGAAGCTTGTACTCTCAACAAATCTCTTTTCAGTTTTTTGAATAATCTACAGAATTTCGTATGTATATAGGCGTCCAATAGAGCGTTTCGCAAAAAAGTGGCCGGCCGAAATTGGCATTCTTTCCTTATCAGGCAACTGCTTGCTGAGATGCAAGCTCTAAAACAAGTTAAAGGGCATCACCTTTGCTTCGCTATTGAGTTTGGTTCGATTTGTATCGGAGGGCAGCAATGGCTATCTTGAGCGTGTTTTGCCGACACCAATGGGGATTTCCGTTACACGGCAAATACACTTGCATGAAGTGTGGGCGAGTTAGGATTACCGAGGCTATTGAATTCGATGCGGAACGCGATCGCGTGCGGATTCAGGCGGCAAGAATGGAACTGGAGCGAGAGCTCTCTTCCAAACCGCGACCGGTCGGAAGACAGGTCGCATAGACGAAATCCTATAATCGGTTTATCAAGCTGGCAACAAAGCCGGCCCCAAAACCATTATCTATATTGACAACAGTCACGTTTGACGCACAACTGTTGAGCATACCTAACAGGGCTGCTAATCCGTTGAAGCTGGCACCATAGCCCACGCTTGTCGGCACAGCTATAACTGGAACAGTTACCAGACCTCCAAGCACGGACGGCAGAGCACCTTCCATTCCGGCGGCGCATATTATTACCCGAGCGCGACCCAAACGATTCCTCGCATTCAGAATCCGATGAAGACCAGCAACACCGACGTCATAGATGCGCTCGATCTCGTTCCCCATAACTTCTGCAGTCATTGCGGCTTCTTCTGCTACTCGCTGATCTGAAGTTCCTGCCGATACGATCGCAATCAATCCTTTGCCGTGCTGAGTATTATCGCGTTTGACCGTGATGGTTCCGGCGTGCTCGCTGTAAATCGCGTCGGGTGCAATAGTGTGAACTGCTGCAAGCGCTGCCCTGTCTGTGCGGGTGACTAGAACGTTCGGGCTATGTTCAAGCAGGCGCGAGACAATAGTAGCAATTTGATCAGGGGTTTTGCCTTTGCCAAAGATAACTTCAGGAAAGCCCTGGCGAATACCGCGGTGATGGTCGACCTGCGCAAAGCCCAGGTCCTCGACCGGCATCCAGCTTAAATGGTTCAGCACTTCGTCGCTGTCGATTTCTCCCTGACGAAATTGTTCCAGCAGTCCCCTTACTTTTTCTCGATCCATTGTTTGATTACCCTTTATGAATATTAGCACATACAAGTTCCGAGTCTCGAAGCCGGGAGTGAGTCACAGGTTTGCATATTCAGTAAATAATCTTGGGCGCTCGCCGACTGCATTGTTGCAAGAATCGCCCTGATGCCCGTTCCTAGAGCAACGATAGAGGGTTATTAACATGCATATCACTAATCGCACGGCTGCGGCGTTTTTAATCTTATTAGGATTTTGTTTGACTATTGGTGCGCAGCATCCTGCTCCTGCCAGGGGCACGCAAAACGCCGATTTGACCGCGGAAGAAGTTATCTCAAGAAGCATTGTAGCCGTCGGTGGCCAGGATGCGCTCAATAAGATTAAAACCAGAATAATAAGAGCGACTTATGACGAACACATGATCGCATGCGGGGCGGGAGCCTTTGAGTACTATCAGAAGGCTGACAAATATTTGTCCATATCTCATCAGGCCTGCATCAGTGATTTAATTGAAGAAAAAGAAGGTTTCGATGGAAAAATTTTTTGGAGGGATGATGGTTCTCGTATTCTTGGAAAAGTCCTAAGCGGTCCAAGCTTGGACGAATTCAAAACACGAAATAGAATTAGTGGCTATGGACGCAAGATCGGAATAACACCAGAGACAAATTGGAAATCATTCTATAACAGCGTTGAAGTTCTTGAAGGTTTTGAAGTTTACGGACAGCCAAAAGAATCCGGCGATAATGCTAATTCGTATGTTTTGAAGTTCATGCCGCTCGAAGGTAGCGCGATCGTAAAAGTTTACGATAGGTCATCGTTTCTTCTAACACGGATTTATGTAGCGCAGACTGTAATCGCAGGCGGAGAACCTGTTTTGACAAAAACGGAGTTGTCCGATTACCGTCTCATCGACGGCGTAAAGGTTCCATTCGAGAGCCGCTTCTCCGACTCCATTGCCTTTTTTTCTGAGATAACAAAGTTATTGGAGGTTAAAAATAACGTTCCCATCGATGATTCAATTTTCAACAAACCGGAATCACCCCTCAATAAGGAGGGGAATTAATAAACAATAGAGGACCGTTACCATGAATATTACTGGTCGGACGGGCGTGGCGTTATTAATCTTATTCGTATTCTGTTTGACTATTGGTGCGCGGCATCCTGCTCCTGTCAAGGGTACGCCAAAAACCGATCTGACCGCCGAAGAAATTATCGCAAGAAGTATTACCGCTCTCGGGGGCCAAGATGCGCTTGATAAGATTAAAACCAGAATAATAAGGGCGACCTACCACAACGTCACAGACCCATGCGGAGAAGGAGCCTTTGAGTTTTATCAGAAGGCGGATAAATATTTGAACGTAACTCATCAAGCGTGCTTAAGTGACTTAATCGGAGAAAAAGAAGGTTTCGATGGAAAAATTTTTTGGAGGGGTAGTCTCCTTGGAGAAGTCCTGAAAGGTTCAAACTTGGAGGCATTAAAAACACGAAGTCGAATTAGTGGCTATGGACTCAAAATCGGAATAACACCAGAGACGAATTGGAAATTATTTTATGACAGCGCTGAAGTCCTTCTCGGTTTTGAAGTTTCCGGGCAGCCAAAGGAATCCGCTGCTAATGCTGATTCTTATGTTTTGAAGTTCAGTCCACTCGAAGGTAGCGCGACTATAAAAGTTTACGATAAGTCATCTTTTCTTCTAACGCGGATTTATGTGACCCAGACAGTAATTGCTGGAGCGGGACCTGTTTTGACAAGAACGGAGCTATCTGATTACCGTTTCATCGACGGGGTACGAATTCCATTCGTGATCTGTTTAACTGACTCCGTTGGGTTTTTTTACCGAATTACAAAACTAACGGAGGTTAAAAATAATATTCCAATAGATGACTCAGTTTTCAACAAACCGGACCTACCTTTTAGTAGAGGAGAAATCAATAAGGGGTTATCCAATTCATTGTCAAAATAATGAAATAATGAGGTTGTGCCGCCAGTCCGAATAAAACCTTTTGCCTTGCGGAACACCTGACGCACCCCCCATCAAAGCCCGTCATAATTGACAGACAAATTGGCCCGCGATATCCTTTTATCAGTACAACACCCTGATCCCCAGATGGGTTCGCAGTTAAATAAAATTATTAATTGAGGAATCAACCGATGGAACTCAACCTGGATCAGAATGAAGCATCTTCACTGAAACGCATTCTCACTCAATATCTCAGCGATTTACGCATGGAAGTCGGAGGCACGGAAAGTTACGACATGCGGCAGAGTCTAAAACATGATGAAGAGCTTATTCGAAACCTGCTGAGCAAATTAGACTCGAACGAAAGATAAGGCATTCGTTTTCGGACGCAGTCAATCTACGAGCGCAATATCGGTGACGATTGGCGCGTGATCTGAGGCGCGACGGTCTTTGTAGTACAAACCGCGAAATGTTTGAGGACCAGCGCTCGCAATTCCCGAGCGCTGGTCTATAACTTCTCCGTCTCCAAGAGGACGAGCTGATCGTCCGCAGATCCAATCCAGACGCATAAGTAACTCGTGATTGTAAGCGGCTAGCCTTTTATGAATCCAGTCCTGACCTTTTTCCGGCATTTTGCCCATTTCTTCGATCATTTTCAGGGGAATCCTTGCCGTGTGATCCGGTGAATTGAACTCTCGAATAAGGAAATTGTGTTTTCGTAGAATATCGAACAATGGCTCGGCGCCTTCTTCGGGATAAAGCAACCGATGTTTAACCTTCGACGGTTTGCTGGTCAGTAACCACCATGCGCCCCGAAGCGTTCGTGAGTTGGTTCCGCGCGCAAAAGAGTTCGAGTTGAAATCTCCGCCGATAATCACGGGTCCGCGAATTCCCTGGTGGTCTAATTGACTGACAATCTCTTCGGTTTGACACGCACGGCATGCAGGAGTGTTCCTTACCTCAAGATGAGCAGTAACCGCCGTTACGTTGCTGCCGTTAAAGTCGACATCGACGACAATTGCTATGCGCCGCCCATAGCGTTTTTCGTGAAACTCAAAAGGTTCAAAACAGGTAGGCAACGGAATTATCCGAACGTTTGAAATCGGATAGCGAGATAGAATCGCGTTACCGTGCAGCGCGGTTGTATTCTCGCCGGAAAGCTTTAGCTCTTCACCGACGCCCTTGGTCATCTCGATGTATTCAGGCGCATAGACGACATGAAAACCGAGAGCTTCGCCCAAATCGTTAGCAATGTGACGATTGCCAGTCCTGATCATGCCAACGTCCAGTTCGTTTAGAAAAAGAATGTCGGCGGTCTCCAGCATTGGGATCGTTTGAAGGTAATGGACAACTCCGTCAAAGTTGTTACCACGTTCAATATTCCAATGGGCAACGCGCAAAAAATCACTTATGCGGGGTTTCGCTTCCTGATTTATTGTGATATCCGGCGTATTTAGAACGGAATCGATCTGATGCTTATGTCCGGCAAAAAAGGAAGACGAATGCAACTCCCTTAACGTGGCAAACTGCGCAAGCTGTCGAACCAGCGGCTGATTATCGCGTAATACCCGAACAGTTGATGCCATTCCTATTCAATATATGGGCGCGACTGGACTATGTAAACCTGGTCTTTAACAATAACCCATTCGATATCCTGATCGCGTCCTCGGAAATGCTGTTTGATGGCGAGTGCTGCCCTCGATAGTTTGCGCGCCGTAGCATCGGTAAGCACTGCTCGATCCGGGAATGATTGAATCTCTTTTACTCCTCCTTTGTCATCAAATGTGAGAAGAGTATCTTCGTTTGATCGGGTCAGAACTCGAACCGTGTTTGTCTGAGGTCGATAGATGATCTGCTCCGGCACTTTTTGACCTTCGACGACTTTGATTCCCAGTCCCCGTTTGGCATTGATGTAAACACCGCGATGATCCTGTTTATCGAATGGGTTAGTTGTAATCAGAACTCCGGCGCTGTCGGCGTTAATACCTTCCTGCACAAAGACTGCGGCATAAACCGAAAGGTGATCGATCCCGGCGGCTTCGCGAGCCTCAAACGCCTCAAAGTTCCAGATCGAAGCCCAAACGGTCTTTATCGCCTCGATCATCTGATCGTCAGTTTTGACGTTAGGCACAGTGGTATAGAGACCCGCGCCGTTGAAGTTCGGCAGGTCTTCCGCATTGGTCGAGCTGCGCGCGAAGAGTCCCTTGCCTGCGAATTCGGCATGAACCTTATCCAGAACCATCTGGCGCAACTGGTCATTGACCTTTGATTTCTGTAAGTAATCGCGAAGTTCAGCCAGTCGCTGCTGGCGAACTTTCGGATCGTGATGGAATTTTTCGTCGTTGAACAGGTCGGTAACTTTATCTTCCAGATTTACCGATTTCGCGAACTCGTTGTAGTAGTAGAAAGGAATGGTGAAGCCCGGCGGAACAATAATGTTGGGAATCTGAGCGTTCAGAACTTCGCCGAGATTTGCTGATTTCGCGCCGAATCGAACGACATCTTTCGAATGCTGATCTTTCAAATCCGTCAGTTCTTTCCAGGAGAGATCGGCCTTTGGTGTAGTCAACTGCGGGTGCGTTACTGGCGAAATCTGTCGCTTCTGGACTGTGGCGTAATCGACAGGCTCAAGAGTGTAACCAGTTTCGCCGGCTTTCAATTTAACCCAGCGACCGACGAGGTCTTTGTATTTAACGTCTGCATCTTTGATAAAGACATCCGGAATGTTCCACCCGCGGGCAAGCATATTTATATGCGACAACGGTGATCCCAAGTGAGTCATAATCACGCCGGAGATCGGCAACAGGCTGACCGGAACTTGTTTGAACATGACAATATCGTCATGTTCAAAATGTCGTTCCGGCGGATCCTGCTGGATCAAACGCAGAATCCCGATAGCTTCGCCCTGATTGATCGCCTCGTACGAACGCTCGCCTTCAATGTCCGATTCAAAAACCTTTGGCAGATTTGTAAGCGAAGCCGATTCCTGTTCCTGTCGCAACGAATTCGGCTTGTATGAGAGCGGCTGAAAAAATGAATCCTGAAGCAATTTATCCGTCAGCTCGATCAAATCGGCGGTTATCAGATCGCCTTCCCAGAATTCAAAAGTATATTTGTTGACCGATGGCTGAAAAGCAACCGTGCCAAGGATGAATCGCCGGTCCTTTTTAAGATAGTTGTTATCAAAGAATTTCGCGCCGCGTTCCAGGGAAAGATAATTCGAATAGATGAAATCTGTGTGGAATGTATAGAGCTTTGAATTTACGTAATAGACTTTGTTTTTTTCGCGATCTATCACGAACATCATGTGCGGAATGGCCGCCAGGCGTCCGCGATAATAAATTCGTTTAAGTGCATCGAACTGCTGCTGTGTTTTAATCGCTGAAAGGTATTTGGGCGCAACTTTTTGAGGTGGGTTACCAGCAGAATATGACGTTAATAGAAGAACGGCCGACAGAAGAAGAACGAGCTTTCGATTCATTGCAGCGTACCTCCGGATCGAGCGTAACAATTATAGAATAAACCGCAGAGGCTGCAGAGGAGTTTAGGTGATTTGGTCTATCTGTATTGCAAGATCAAAGTCTTTCTGGGTTAATCCGCCCGCATCGTGAGTCGTGAGATTTAGTCTCACTTTGTTCCAACTAATATATATGTCGGGATGATGACCGGCTTTTTCCGCTAGATCGGCTACTTTGTTGACGAAACTCATAGATTCAACGAAATCTTTAAACGTTAATGAACGCACGATCTCGTCGCCTTGAAGCTGCCAGCCATAAACTGCTTTTAACTGCTCATTTATCTGATCCTTATTCAGTTTCGCCATAACTTCCTTTCCCGAACCCTGACCCCGACCCCTGCTTTCTACGGTTTTCTGGCTTCGCGCGCCATACGATAAGCCTTGCTTGCCTCTTCCTGTTTACCCATTCCGAAATAGGCGTTGCCGAGTTTGTTATAAAGTTCACTGTCCGGTTTCAGCGCCAGCGATTTTTCGAGCGCCGCCGCAGCTGCGCTGTATTTCTTCTGCCCTAAATAAAGCAGTCCCAGACGAGCAAAAATCGCAGGCTGTTTGTCGTTCAGGCTGAGCGCGGCTGTGTATTCACGGATCGCGTCGTCCTCGCTTTTGCCCGCTTCGTAAGTAAGGCCGAGATTATAGTGTGGTAGAAACCAATCCCCCTGTAGTTCGATTGCTCGTTTCAACTCGCGCTCAGCCAGGAAAAATCGCTGCTGTTCGCGGAAAGCAATTCCCAGCGCCATATGCGCCGCCGCGGAATTGGGATCCAGTTCCGTCGCATGCTGCAATGTTTTTTGAGCTTCATCGAATCTTTGTAACAACGTCAACGCGCGTCCTTCGCTCACCTGCTGCATCGCATTCAAATGCTGGTTGTCGGGGCGAAGTTGGTAAGCTTTGGCAAATACGGCGCTCGCTTTTTGGTAATCTTCGAGTGACAAATCAAGCTGGGCAGGATCCTTTTGTTTATCCATTATCCTGTCGCCTTCGCTGGCAAGGGCGTCGGCAAGCTTGGACTTGATGGGCTGAAGGTCCGATCGATTTGGATCGCCCTTAACCATGTTCAAGTACATATCCCAAGCGCTTTTCCCGCGCGGCTCAACCAGCGAACCGGTCTCGATTGCCAGGTTGAAGCTTGCCATCGCCGGCGACAGCGGTGGCGGCGCAATCTCAGTCGTTGGCTCGGTCTTCGGCATATTGCTGCCCGGTCCGGGCACGCGCGAATTGGCGCCCACGCTTATACTTGGCGGAGCATTGGTATCGGATTTCGGTTTCGAATTCGAAGACTCGCTCGGTTTGTTCTTTACGGAGTTGTTGTTGCGATTGTTTCGCGCTGTGGAACTCGACTCGTCTTTGTTTTCTGTTTTGGTTTCAACTTTGGTTCCGGATGAACGATCGTCGTTCTTCGTTACTTCGGTTCGGTCGCTGGATGATTTAGAAGTTTCAGTATTGGAGGCGACTACACCTTCGGTTGCCCTTGAGCTTCCCGACAACTGAGCCAGCGCCAGTCGATTGCCGAATCGTCCTGTCTGCTGTGGATGCTGTGTGCCTTCAGTTTCTCTTCCAACAGCCTGTGCGACGTATTGATAAGCCTCATCCGCGCGCACAATATAGTCAGTATTGTAATCCGCCGAGCCTTTCAGGGCCTGCAGCAAATAATAAGTGAAAACACCGTGATTAAACTTGTCGGAATCTTTGGACGGTTCGCCCGGTCGATTCGCGGTAATCGTGTAAACACCCAGGCGCTCGCCAGACATACGTCCGATTAAGGTATTTACGATATTGTTGGTTCGATCCTTATCCTCGACAATGACCCTTCCAAGATGATTAACGTGACTGGCGTCCGCCAACAGAACAACCTGTCGCGCGGGAATCCGTTTCTGCAACAAAGCTGAAACAGCGTCAAGCTGTATCGCCGTCGCGTATAAATCCTGAGGCTCTGTATCCGCCGGCGCCAGATATGCGCCACCTTGAACGTCTTCGACTATCCCATGTCCGGCAAAGTAGATGATGACCGTGTCAGATTCCTGGACCTTTGATGGGAGCCAGGTTCCCAGCGCCGATCTGATACCCCGCCCGGTGGCGTTGTCGTCCAGCAGGACTTTCATGTGCTCGTCATCGAACTCGCCGCCTTCGGGAGTGCGCAGGAAAGCAGCAAAGGACTCAGCGTCGGCGGAAGCATATTTCAGTTGTTGTTCCGCAGGCAGGAACTTGTATTGCGAAATGCCGATGACGACTGCCCATCGCTGCCCGCTGCCGAATACTGATGATTTTGATTGAGGTTGAACCGTCCGAGGCTCAGAGCTCAAAGCAACACTGGCAAAAAGCAAGGCGACAAATAATGAAAGCAAAATAACTATGCGTGATCGCATCAGGCACTCTCCTAAAACGAGTTCGACAGGGAAACAGCCATTTCCTCGGCAAGCTACTGGTAAGAATGTTATAAATCCGAGCACATATGATAGCACGTTCGCAATGCCATCAGTACACATCAACTTTAAAACGCTGTTAACTTCGCTACTCCTGAAATACAATGCAACCGCCATGAAAATTGAAGATCTTGCCGGAGAGTTCACCAGCGTCCAACAAACGATTGCGGATGTTTTGCCGTTGATTCCTGAAGACAAGCTGTACTGGAAACCATTCCAGAGCAAAAACCATGTCAGGATATATTCCTGCGGGGAATTGATAAGCCACGCAATGGGCACCATCGAAACCGCATGTAACGGCATCCTCAACAATTTCTGGGACGATCCGTTTGAATGGACGTTGAGAGAGTCGCTGCCGAATCACGAATATCTGATGATTTATATAAATGAGGTGAGATCTGTCACAAAAGAGGCGTTTTCGCTGCTGAAAACCGAAGATCTGCCCAAAAGAATCTATTTACCAAATGGCGAGCCGACCACCATAGGAAAGCTGCTGTTGCGCGCGCTACTTCACGCCGTTCATCACAGGGGGCAGCTTTATGCCTATGTGCATCTTTTCAGCGAAGCGAAACTTCCGCGGGCCTATTAAATACAGAACCGCCTGCGCAAGATGCGCGCCCTACTTGTCTCATTTATGAGTTTATATTACATTTCGTGGTAGTCAGTTACGGAGGACAGGCTCAGGTGCCTTTGCCGGCAATTGCGCTTCCATAATGCATGCAGGACGTTGTCCTTGAACCCATTTCAACCGGCGATATTATCGACCGTTCAGTTCGGCTTTATCGAAAGAACTTCGGAACGCTGGTCCTGATCGTCGCTCTGCCCAGCATCCTTGCTTATGCCGGGACGCTGATGAGCGCCTACGGTTACCTGACATCTGTCATTAATCCAAGCGCATCCGCGGTTTCCTTCCTGAACATTATCATGATGCTGGTTGGCTATTTCATTGTGTATGTGATTTGGCCGTTTATGTACCTGATGATGGTTAGTGGTCTGGTGCGGGCAGTTGCGGACCATATCATGCTAGGTAACGCCATTACGCTGCGCGGTACCATCAGCCTCATAAAAGGACGGATCGGGCATCTTATCCTGGCTGGACTGTTGATGTTCGTGCTGTCGGCCGTTGCGCTTTTCGCGCTTTACATAGTTGTCGCGATCTTTGCGATTTTGTTTGCGTTCATTTTCGGAGCGATGGGAAGCGCTCTGCCCAGCTGGCTTGCCGGCACAATAATCACAATATTTGTTATCGCTCTTATAGTCGGGATTATCATTGTCGGTCTGGCCGTAGTTGCCCGCCTGATGTTTGTGCCGCACGCGATTATGATCGAGGGATTGAACGCGGGCGCCGCGCTCGGCAGAAGTTTCACTCTGGGCAAAGGAAACTGGTACAAAGTACTTGGAATAGTCCTGTTCGATTATTTCGTTACGATATCAACTTCAATGGCATTTTTCATGCCGATTCTGCTGGTTGCTTACCTGGTGGGGCTTTTCGAAGTAACTAATTTCTATGAATGGCTGAAATGGATAACGGTCGCATGGACATTCGTGCAGCAGCTCAGCTCGATTCTGACAACACCGATCTTTGCGATTACCTCAACATTGCTCTATTTTGACAGCCGTGTCAGGAAGGAAGCTTACGACATCGAACTGATAGTCCGACGCATCGCTGCGCTGACCCCCGCGGCCGCAGCTCTTGTTACGCCCGTTCCAGTGCCGCAGCCAGCTTTTGTGCCGGCGATGCCGATGCCTGTTATTGCCAATGATGATTGGGCAAAAAGCAGTCCGCTTGGACTGTCAACCTTTACGCCTAGACCTGCTCCTGTCAATGTTTCGATACCATCGGGTTTGTCGTGCCCGAACTGCAGCCAACCGCTTATGTCGGGCGCAAAGTTCTGTATTTCGTGCGGAGTGAGACTGGCTTCGTGATAACGTCTGTCAGAGTTTTTATGCGACTTACTGGTAAAACATGGTTCAAGTGCGGTGCGCTTATGGTTGCGATGCTTTGCCTGGGTATCGGAGCGATGGCTGCAACGAAATTGTCGGATTACCGGTTCAGAATAGAGCGGGCGATAGAGCTCCTTCGCGATACTCCGCGAAAGAATTTCGATTCGTCCAGCCAGCAGAAGCTGGAGTCGCTGCTCCCGTCAAACGAAACGGTCGTAAGCGAAGACACTTCAATCGACGTCGACAATAGCTGGATTTCGGCTGAGGTTAAAGTGATGAATGACGCGAAGTCGCAGGCCGACAAAGATAAAGCCTACGATGGGATATTGAAGCGACTGCAGATTATTGCCAGCGACATCGATAAACTGGAGCAGGATCACAATTCGACCGCTGATATCGACAAAGCGAAGATGCGCGAAATCCTTAATCGTCGCGAGTTCGCGGTCCAACACGGCGAGAGCTTTCTTCAGCGGATTCTCAGCTGGATTGCGAAGAAGATCGAGGCTCTGTTCAGTTTCCTGCCGAAACGTGGCGCGACATTTAATAAAGTCCTGCGATTTATCATCGTAGTTGTAGCGATCATTGTTGCTGTCGTATTCGGTGTCTTCCTGTACCGACACTTTAAACGAGACCGGAAGGTTAAATCCGAATTCAAACGAACCATATTCGGCGAGGAAATAACAGAAGAAACGACCTCGGAAAGTCTTGCGGATTCCGCCAAGGTGCTGGCAGAGCAGGGTGATTTCCGTGGGGCCATCAGAAAACTGTACGTGTCGCTGTTGTTTGAGTTGGAACGACAGGGACTCTTGCGACTGCAGCCTTCTGCAACGAACCGAGAGTATCTGGACAAAATAAGAAAACAGATTCGACTTTATCCGGTGATGGCGCACCTCACGGACAAGTTCGATTATTTCTGGTACGGCAAATTCACCAGCTCGCAAGGTGATTTCGACGATTTCTTTGCGCGGTATCGCGAGGCGTTGGATCGAAGACCGGTTTCGGCTTAGTTGATTAAATTATGAAACGCTCTGGTCTGATAAATTTTCTAATAATCGGCGGAATCGTTCTGGTTCTGATTGTTCTTCAGGCGGTTCTTTATACAAACCCTGCCGAGACCAACGAAAACGAGGAAAACGCCAATCGTTCTACCTACAGCAGCACTACGTACGGCCTGCGCGGACTCTACCTTTTTCTGGAAGAATCAGGTTACAACGTCAGCCGCTATCGATTCCCGTATACCGAGCTTGAATCGAGAGGCTTAAAGAGCCTGATCGTTGTATCTCCGCTCGATTACACTCAACCGACCGAAGAAGAATTCAAAGCAGTGACTTCCTGGGTTGAAAAAGGCGGTCAGCTTGTTATCGTAGATCGCGACATAAATTTAAAATTCGGTTCAGATGTAACGATAAAGACAAACCGTTTTTTCACCGAAACAATCAAGGTCAAGATAGAGCAGCCGTCTGATTTCACTCACGACGTCAGGGACATTCAATTCTCCAATTCACGAAGTTTTATCAACATCACTGGTGGTTCATTCGTCTATTACGTAGGAGAAGCCCACGGAGCGATGCTGGCTGAATTGTCATACGGAAAAGGACGTATTATTTTCCTCAGCGAGCCTTACATAATGGCCAATAACGGCATCGCCCAGGGGGACAACCAGACACTTGCCTTGAATATCATCAGGAATGTTGCGACCGACAAAAATGTGGCGTTCGATGAATATCATCATGGTTATGGAGCAAAATCGCAGAGCGGCATGATCGGATATTTCAGCGGCACGCCGATTATGTGGATGTTCGGTCAACTGATGTTGCTGGCGTTGGTTGTTGTCTACACCAACGGCCGGCGTTTCGCCCGTCCGATTCCATTAAAAGAGGAAGATCGCGCAAGCTCGCTCGAGTTCGTCGGATCGATGGCGCATCTGCAGAATCTTGCTGAGGCTTCGGACCTGGCTATTGAAAACATATATGGTCGTTTCCGTAAACGGCTTTGCCGTTATGCCGGACAGCCGACGAATGTCAGCGCGCGGCAACTGGCCGAAGCCGTAGGAAGGCGTGGGAAACTCAATCCAGCCATCCTGCACAAAGTCCTGGTTCGTTGTGAAGAAGTCATGGCGGGCGCGAATTTAAAGGAAGAAGAATTGTTGAGCTTAGCTACGAGAATGCGTCAGTGGCAGACCGAGTTAGGATTGTAAAAGGAACTATCTTTTCTAACACGCTTTTGGTCTATACTGCTCGGCTGATCTTTTCCGGGCAGCGCGAAAAAACAAGCAAGGAAATGGAAGGGAGCTTTAATGCCTGAATATGTAAGTCAGGTCGTTGAACACCTGCGAACAGAACTAAGCAAAGTTATTGTCGGGCAGAATCAAGTTATCGAACAGATTATGGTTGCGATCTTTGCCGAAGGCCACGCTCTCCTTGAAGGCGTGCCGGGAACGGGTAAGACCCTGATCATTAAAGCGTTGACGCGCATTTTAGGCGCCACCTTTACCCGCATCCAGTTTACACCCGACCTGATGCCATCGGATGTTACCGGCACCAACATTTTTAATATGAACAATAGCTCGTTCACGCTGCGCAAAGGGCCGATTTTCACTGACCTGCTGCTTGCGGACGAAATAAATCGAACTCCGCCAAAGACGCAGGCTGCGCTGCTGGAGGCAATGGAAGAGCGACAGGTTACAATCGACGGCGAGCGTTATCCGCTGTCACCGCTGTTCACGGTGTTGGCAACCCAGAACCCGATCGAGTACGAAGGAACATATCCGTTGCCTGAGGCTCAACTCGACCGTTTCCTGTTGAAAATCATCATTGATTACCCAAGCTCGGAAGAGGAGCTTGAGGTTGTTCAGCATTGGCACCAGGGCTTCAATCCGCGCGATCTGGATTCGGCGGGACTAAGAATATTGAAAGATCCTGCTGCTATAGTTCTGGAATGCCGCAAACGGATCCTGAACATCACAGTTGAAGAGGGAATTCAAAAATACATCGTCCAAATTGTCCGCAAGACTCGCGACACAATGAACATCACGTGGGGCGCAAGTCCGCGTGCCTCGGTGGCATTGCTGGTCTCTGCCAAGACGCTGGCCGCTATGCGCGGCAAGACGTTTGTGACTCCGGATGATATCAAAGATGTTGTTAAGCCTGTTCTTCGACACAGAATCGTTCTGCGGTCAGAGGCAGAGATCGAAGGTGTCACGGCGGATCAGGCCATCGATGAAGTAATGTCGGCGATTGAGGTGCCGCGGTAAACAGCAGATTATGCGATTTGTTTTCACCCGCCGTTTTTATCTGCTTTTGGCCTTTGGCCTGGTATTGTTATCGCTGGCCTGGGTGAACCCGTCCCTTATCTGGCTGACTTTGATCTATGACACGCTATTGTTTGCGTCGGCCGTCTTTGACTACCTGACAACAGAAAAACCGGACAGATTTGTTTTCGAGCGATACTGTGACCATCGGTTTTCGATGGGCGCAGAAAACACGGTCCGTTTAGCAATCACGAACGAAGCGACCCGTCCCGTCAAGTTTCTGGTTAAAGACGAATACCCGACCGAGATGATGCCGAGTGTCAAGGAAGCTGAAGTTTCGGTTTCACCGCGAAGAACCAGAGAGTTCAACTACACGCTGTTTGCCGATGCTCGAGGCGATTACAGTTTCGGCGGAATTGCGGCGCGTTACGACTCGAATCTGAAACTGATCTGGAAGCAAGCGAAATTCAAAATTAACCAGACAATAAAAGTTTATCCGAATATTCAGGAGGCAAAAAAGAACGAGCTTTACGCGCATCGCAATCGCGAATTGCGAATGGGACAGCGCAAGATGCGATTCAAAGGGCAAGGACGAGAGTTTGAGAGCCTGCGCGAATTCGTCCCGGGCGACGAGATTCGTCACATAAGCTGGTCGGCTTCCGCCAGGCGTGGGAAACTGGTCACGCGCGAATACCAGGTCGAGCGCAGCCAGAATATCGTGGTAATGCTGGACGCCGGCCGAATGATGACGGCGAGAATAGAAAAGCTGACAAAGCTGGATCACGCAATCAATGCCGCGCTCTCGATTGCGTACGTGGCGTTATCCGGTGGCGATAATATTGGATTGCTGAGCTTTTGCAGAAAAGTAATCAGTTACCTGCCGCCAAAGCATGGCTATGAACAGCTCAACCAGGTGATGGAAGGGCTTTACAGCGTTAAGCCTCAATTGATCGAGCCTAACTATTCCCGTGCGTTTAATTTCCTCTCCGCCAATTGCAGAAAGCGTTCGCTGATCGTCATTCTTACTGACCTGATAGATCGCGAGAGCTCTGCCGAACTGCTGACATACACGCAAGGGTTAATTCCGCGACATCTGCCATTGATTGTGACAATCGGCGATAACGATCTGCGAGGACTGGTCAAACAGCAACCCAAATCCGTCAGCGACGTTTATCGTCAGAGCGTAGCGGAAGAACTGTTACAGCAACGAGAAGAGGCCCTGGCCAGAATCGTCCAGGCGGGAGGATTGGCGCTGGACGTACCTGCGGGACGGCTATCATTTGAACTGGTCAACAAATACCTGGAAGTGAAAGAGCGTGGCCTGATCTGATTAAAACGCAGTTCGGCTACGCTCCGGAATATTTGCGACCGGCGAGTTCAAATTAGAAAAGGTGGATTATGGACACTTCCGTACTGCAATATCTAGCTCAAAATCTTGGATATACTGTCACCGCGACTTCAGATAATTCGGTCAAAATTAAACTTCCCTTGTTTTGCAGTTTGCAGGTAATTCGGAGGGGCGATGAGGATTATAATCTTATTCCCTACTTCGGTTTTTTCACTCGCACCGCGGCCACCTGGATGACGTTAATTATCGATTTATTATTCGTTGCATCCATAGTGTTGACAGACAGCATTTCAAAATATGATTTTGCGGTTTTGGCGTTGTTGATAATGAGCATGGTTTGGGATATTTACAGATACATACTTACAGAGGGCACAATGACGCGCATCTACTGTCACTTAGTGAACTCAGGAGCCACCTAACACGCAGTTGCAGGCCAGCACTCTCCCGCAAGCGCGATTCGCGCCGCGTTAGTCCGCACAGAAGTACAATAGGCTACCTGCCTGTTGCTGATATACAGAATGCTCACCTGTGCATCAACAGGCTGGCAGCCTGTTGTACCTCCCTTAAACACAAGCCTCCGTTTCTGCTAAACTAAATTTCAAATTGCAGGTTGTGAGGTGAAATGGAGCGAGAGCTGGAAACGGCGTGCCGCCTGGCGCGTGAAGCTGGAAAATTAATCCTGAAGTTCTATTACAATGACGGCACTCACGTAGAGTGGAAAACGCCGACAGAGCCGGTAACGCTCGCCGACAAAGCCGCGAATCGTTTCATCGTAGATTCACTGCGACACGAATTCCCCGACGACGGCATTCTTGCCGAAGAATCTCCTGACACCGAAGGCAGACTTCACTGTAGCCGGGTCTGGGTAATTGATCCCCTAGATGGCACAAAGGAATACATCAAACGCAACGGTGAATTTTCCGTCATGATTGGTCTGGCGATCGATGGCGAGCCCGTCGTCGGCGCTGTGTATCAGCCAACAACAGACATTCTTTACTACGCGAGCAAAGGCAATGGCAGCTTTGTTGTCAAAGATGGAGCGACGAATCGCGCAATGGTTTCAGCGATCGAGGACCCGGCCGAAATGTGTTTGATCGTCAGCCGCTCGCATAAAGATCCTTACATCGAAGAGATACGAAACAGGCTGGGGATAACTCGCGAAAAAAGATCAGGCAGCGTTGGTTTGAAGGTCGGACAAATTATAGAGCAGGATTGCGACCTCTATATCCACATCAGTAACAAAACCCGGCAATGGGATGCGTGCGCTCCGGATATTATCTTGCGTGAAGCTGGAGGCAAGTTTACCGATTTAAGCGGACAGCCGTTTGTATATAACCGGCCGGATTCTCGAAACCTGAACGGCTTGGTTGCCAGCAACGGCGCTATCCACGATGAGATTATAGATGTTGCCCAGGAAGTGATTGTTCTCAGCAATTCCTGATCTTTAGTGGCCACAAATTGCTAAACCTTTGGCACAGAATCTTAAAAATTATGCGCATCGCGGTGCTCATTGCGGTTCTTCTATTATTTGAAATCATTGCCGCCGCGCAAACGCAAGTCATCATAAATGCACATGTGCAGGATTCAGGCGGTGCCGCCATTGCCGGAGCTGTAATTAAAGTCTCTGGTTATTCTAATAAGGTGGTCACCGACGACAAAGGCAACGCGCAAATCACTCTAAACCAGGCCGTTCGACACTCAATAACCGCATCCGCCAAAGGCTTTGCTGTTAAGCAAATCAATTACGAACCTTCGCAGGGAACAGAGTTAAACCTGATGCTGGAACCTGAATCTTTGGCCGCACAAATCACTGTGGCGGCCGAAAGAAGCTCACAGCGCATAGCCGATGCTCCTGCAACTGTGACTCTCTTAAATAATGCTGAAGTTACAGAAAGCGGTGCGCAAGCAATCGACGATGTTTTGCGCAGCGTTCCCGGATTTACTCTTTTCCGTCGTACATCCAGCCGATTTTCCAATCCGACTTCACAGGGAGTAAGCCTGCGCGGCGTCGGTCCTTCAGGCGCAAGCAGAACCGAAGTGTTGTTTAATGGGTTTCCACTAAATGATCCATTTGGTGGATGGGTTTATTGGGATCGTATTCCGAAAACTTCGATTGATCACATCGAAGTCGTGCAAGGCGCCGAGAGCAATCTCTATGGCACTGATGCTTTGGGCGGAGTCATCAGCATCGATCCGCGTCGAGCTGACAATACCGTCATCGACACCACATTTTCGTACGGTAATCTGCGAACTCCAGATTTCTCTTTTTTCGGCTCGACGGTTTTTCACAAATGGGAGCTTTCCCTTGCCAGCGCAGCGTTCAGAACCGATGGCTATATTCTGACTGCGCCCAAATCGCGTGGCCCTGTAGATATTCCAGCGAATTCATCCTTTCAGACGCTGTCGCTCACAATCGGACGCCAGATCGCATCGAATGGGCATATCTTTGGTTACGGCGAGTTCTTTCGAGAGAACCGCAACAACGGAACTCCAATCCAAACTAATGACACCGGCATGAACACTTTTGCGTTGGGCGCGGATTGGCAGGACCCGGCAAATAACAATTGGCATGTTCTGACGTACGGCAGCAGCGAGTTATTTCATCAAAACTTCAGTTCAGTAAACGCTACGCGCACAAGTGAAACGCTGACCAGATATCAACGATCTCCTTCGCAGCAATTGGGTGTGTCGATCCAATGGCAACGCAGTTTTGCTTCGAAAGTTTTAGCCACCGCGGGAATCGACGGACGACAGGTTCGCGGGTTGAGCGATGAAACCGCTTTCGCAACCGGAAAAGCTACCGCCGAAACTTTTACCGGCGGCAGACAGCGGATCATTGGAGCGTATGGACAAACGATATTTCAGTTTACCGATCGCCTGAGTTTGACGGCCGGAATTCGCTACGATCACTGGCGTAATTTCGATGCGCAAAGTATAACGCAGCCATTACTGACGCTGTCACCCACGACTATAACAAACTTCGGCATACATAACGAAAACGCGTTCAGTCCAAAGGTGGCGCTGGTCTATCATCCGGCTTCAGGATTCACGCTTCACCTGGCGGGATACCGAGCGTTTCGCGCGCCGACGTTGAACGAGCTGTATCGCAGTTTCAGAGTCGGAAACGTTATCACCCTTCAAGATCCTAACCTGTTGGCAGAGCGATTGACTGGCGCAGAAGGAGGATTGGCGTTCTACAACAAGAGTGGAAAGCTCGCCGTGAGAGGAACCGCTTTTTGGAACGAGATCGTCAATCCGGTCGCCAATCTGACTCTATCGGTCACACCGTCATTAATAACGCGAGAGCGCGCAAATCTCGGCAGAACGACTTCCAGCGGAATCGAGCTCGACTCCGAATGGCGCGCAACTTCACGGTTAACATTCAACGCAGGTTATCAATTCGATAATGCGAAAGTAGCCCGATTTCCTGTTGATCGAACTTTGGAGGGATTGTTCATTCCGCAAGTCCCGCGACACCAATTTACTTTGCAGTCGCGATACACAAGCAACATTTTGACCGCCAGTGCGCAAGGCCGTTTCAGCAGCAAGCAGTTCGATGACGATCAAAATCAGTTTCCCCTGGACAGCTTTTTTGTTGTGGATGCCTACGTTAGCCATCCGATCACGCGCCAATTCGACCTTTTTGCGGCAGGCGAGAATCTCTTCAACACGCGCTACGAGGTTGGACGCACACCGCTGGTGACGTTAGGAACGCCGAGAATGGTCAGAGTGGGAATCAGGATTCATTTTGGCGGGTAATTTCTTTCACTGAAAATACAAGCGGCCCGATTCAGGTGAACCAGGCCGCGACCTCCTCCTCGAACAAAAACAAATCGAATTATCTCTGAATTGATCCGGTTGCTGTTGCACTGCCAGTTACGGCCAGCAGAAATTCAGATCCTTTGTCGAGCTTCAAATCGCCGCCTTTCCGGGTGAACTGCGTCGCTCCTGCAACCGATGAAGATGTGCTCGCTACAGTATTGTTGCCGAGCGAAAACACTGTCTGCGTCGCACCGTTTACAGTTCCGCCAAGATTGCCGACACCTGAAGCTGTTCCATTGACCGTCGAATTAACTGCCCCACCAACTGAACCGGTCGTATTTGTAACTCCGCCGACTGTCGACGTCGTAGCACCTACGGTGCTGTTAACGGTGCTGCCGACTCCTCCGACCAAACCACCGCCGCTTCGCGGAGCGGGGCCTGACATTGGAGCGCCGATCATTTCAGTATCTGCTGTCGATTGAACCGTCTGACGAACCATTCCCACAAAGTTCGCCTGCAATGGAATCAAAGTGTTTCCCTGCTGAACTCCATCGATTGCCAGAAGCAGGCTGCCGTTACCATTACCTTCGGCCTTGCTCTGCGCGTTAACGACGTGACCGACCAGAGTCGAGCCTTTCTTTATTACCGTTTGACCGTGTGCTTTAACATCCTTGTTTGTTTTCATCAGGAATTGCTGTCCCTGGGTTGCGTGTTTGCTGTCCAGGGTGCTTTGCATCACAGCATCGATCTGGCTGCCTGAATCCAGACCAAGACCATCGTTACCCACGTTTGCATTGGCCGCAGAGTTCTGGCTTGAACTGCCATTTGCGGATGCCTTACCGCCCTTCCTCTGGGCGTTGGCATCCGTCTGCTGGTTTGTAGAAGTTGAAGCGCCAGCCTTGCTGGTCTTTACCGAACTGTTAGTTTGAGTGTTAGAGTTAGTTCCAGCGCTCTGGCCAAACGCCAGACTTACCGAAAGAGGCAAAGTTAACCCGACTGCCAGTATAAACCGTTTCATTAGGAACCTCCGACTATATGTCTTTTGATCTTTAAGAATTTGCCGCCTGTGCGACTCCAGTGTTCATTAAATATCTGAAAGTAATGACTTCGCCGCCGTTGCATTTTTCAATTCTCGTGCCACAGATTTGTGTTGAGAAAAAAGGACTTATGGAAGCGATAGACGTGAGTTATACCAGGCCTGTCCGAATCTAATGCATACAATCGGCCAATTTATTGCCAGCGAAATAACCGGAGGGCTACCACAAAACAGACAATTCCCCAAACTGCGAGTACAATGAGTTGTGTCAGCGACGCGCCTAGCGGCCTGCCTTCCAGCATCACCGCACGCAATGCGTCATTCAGCGCAGTCAGCGGCAATGCCTTGATCAAAGGCTGCATTGCCTGAGGAAATCGATCCGACGAAAAGAAAGTTCCGGACAATAACCACATAGGCAGCATCGCCAGGTTCATCAAACCGGAGACACCCTCGATGGTTTTTGGCCGCGATGCAATCAATAACCCAAGTCCGGAAAAACTGAGCGCTCCGATTAAAGAAATAAGCGCGAGATTGCCGAACGAGCCTTGAACTCGCACGCTGAACACCAGCCAGCCGAACAGAATCATCGATGCTACTTCCAAACTCAGGAAGAAAAGCCGCGACAGCATGAACGACAACAAATATTCCGATCGTCGCATTGGTGTGGCCGCGAAACGCTTCAATAATTTTCTGATTCGAGCGTTAACAATGCTGAATCCAATTCCCCAGATTCCGCTGCCCATCAGATTCATTCCGATCAGACCTGGAATCAGGAAATCGATGTAGCGCGAACCAACTGCGCTGACGTGCTGATCCGTCGTCTGATGCGGATCGACACGGCCGGCGGCGCGTTGCAAAGCCTGATCTACCGTTAATTTCGCTATCTGACTTTCAGGACGAGTGGGATCGTAATTGTATTGGAGAGCGCCATTCGGATCGGTCGCGTTTACCACCAGAGCCACTTTGCCCAGTCGCAGTGCGTTATCGGCTTCCGAGTTCGATAACACGACCGCGCTCACTTCTTTTGAAGAGGCAAGCTGTGAGGCAAGCGCGCTGGCCGCCGGACCGCTCAACCCAACTTTGACTTGATCGGGCGCAGAGCTGCGGAACGCTATTCCCAGCGCCACCGCCATCAGTATTGGAAAGACAAAGACCCAGAAGACAGCTTCAGGTTCGCGCAAGAATTCCCGCATCCTGACCAGCGTCAGTTGCACCAGCGGATAGTCCGAAAACGACCGGCGCAAGGTTCTGTCGGCTGATGAAGATTTTGTTGTTACCTGCTGTCTGGCTTCAGCCATCGCGTAGAGTCCTTCCAGTCAATGCTACGAATACGTCTTCAAGCGTCGCGTGATGAGTCAGCAGGCTCGCTAACTTTGATTGCTGCCGTTCAAGCTCGTTCAGCAAAGCCGGCAGCGCCAGGGGAATTTTCGATACAGTTAACAGATAGCGACCAGCAGCTTCGCGCACACTGACAACTCCCGGAAGTTGACTGAGAGTTTTTGCATCCGGCAAAGGCTCCTCTACCGAAAACTCGACGATCTGTTCGGCGCCTAAACTTGCAATCAATTCAGCCGGTGTTCCCAGTGCAATAATGTGACCGTGATCCATAATCGCTACGCGATCGCACAGTCGTTCTGCCTCTTCCATATAATGAGTCGTCAGCAATACCGTTCCGCCTTGCGCGCGAAATGCGGTTATCAATTCCCATAATTGCAATCTCGCCTGTGGATCGAGTCCTGTCGTAGGTTCGTCCAGAAACAGGAGATCGGGATTGCCGACCAGCGCGCAGGCTATTGCCAATCGCTGTCGCTGACCGCCGGAAAGTTTGCCGGTTCGCGCTTTGCGTTTCTCTTCCAAAGAGACGGTGGCTATAACTTCATCGACGCTTCGGTTGTTTGTGTAAAAGCTTCTGAAGAGTCTGACCGTCTCTTCGACTGTCAACTTGTCGCTCAACTGTGTTTCCTGCAGGGCAACGCCGATTCGTTGTCTTAATGCAGAATCTTTACCTTTGCCCCAGGACATTCCCAGCAATTCGACCTCGCCGGAATCTGCCGGAGTTAATCCCTCCAGAATCTCGACCGAGGTTGTCTTGCCTGCACCGTTCGGACCCAGCAGACCGAAACATTCGCCGGAATAGACTTCAAGGTCGACGCCGTCGACTGCGTGAACATCATTGAAATATTTGCGCAACGCGCGGCATCGCAATGCGACAGTCTTTTGCGTTGCTTGCGAATTTTCGGCCAAA
This sequence comes from Blastocatellia bacterium, assembly GCA_035652355.1. Lineage (GTDB taxonomy): Bacteria > Acidobacteriota > Blastocatellia > DASRDY01 > DASRDY01 > DASRDY01. The sequence goes on along the minus strand of DASRDY010000193.1, from coordinate 3,464 downwards.
ACTGATTGAACGCTCATTTTCGTATTCCCACTGAATAGATACACTGTGACTGAATTATTCTCAAGTGGACAAGTCTTTTCCATCCGGCTTAGGAGTATAATTTACAGTGTCTTGAACTCCGACCGAAGTTCACGGTCAAGCGGGAAGGTCTATGCAACTGCAAAAAACATTAGAGGTTCTGCAGAGCAATATTGCCGAAACCATCGTCTCGTACAACCCGGCCACCGGTGAGCCGATCGGCGAAGTCCGCATTGCAACTGCAGACGATGTCAAAGCCGCTGCCGCGCGTGTGCGAAATGCCCAGAAAGTCTGGATGGGGCTCGGTGTTGATGGTCGTAACGAGATATTGCGCAACTATGGCGAAGTAATGCTTCGCCGCATGGATGACATCATCGATCTGATCAACAAAGAAGTCGGTAGTCCTCGCGTCGAAGCAACCCTGACTATTCTGCCGATACTTGAGGCGATCAAGTACTACACGAAATTCGCAAAGAAGGTCGCCAATGGAGTCAAAGCCCACACCGGGATGTTGTTTTTCGGCAAACGCGCTCGATATTTTTACGAGCCCGTCGGAATTGTCGGATTAATCACGCCGTGGAATTTCCCTTTCGAGTTGGGCGTCAAACATTCGATACCTGCCCTTGCCGCTGGCAACGGCATCTTGCATAAACCTTCGGAAGTAACTCCAATGATTGCCGAGTTGACCAGCGACCTCGTCAAAGACGCAGGCTTTCCGGAAGGCTTGATCGAAGTCGTTCACGGCCGCGGCGACGTCGGCACAATGGTAGTGGATCAGGCTAACGTTGTTTGCTTTGTTGGCTCTGTTGCTACCGGAAGAAAAGTTATGGTGCGGGCGGCGGAACGTCTTGTGCCGACGGTGCTGGAACTCGGTGGCAACGACGCCGCAATTGTTTGTGAAGATGCAGACCTGGAAAGAACCGCGAACGGCATTGTATTCGGTTCCTACTTCAACGCAGGGCAAGTCTGCGTTGGAATTGAGCGAGTCTATGTGCACGAGCGAATCGCGGACGCGCTCACAAACAAGATAGTCGAAAAGACAAAACAGTTGCGCCAATCGGGCGGCAGCGGTGATTTCGAAGTCGGCCCGATCATCAATCCTCCTCAGGCAACGATCTACAAAGCACACATTGAGGACGCAGTCGCCAAAGGTGCGAAAGTTCTAGTTGGAGGAAACGTTCGAAAATCCGCCGGTGCAACATTTATGGAACCGACCGTGATCACCGGGATGAACCACCAGATGGACTATATGAACGAAGAGACGTTCGGTCCAATCGTGGCCATACAGACAGTTAAGAGCGAAGATGAGGCTGTTCGACTGGCCAACGATTCTCGGTTTGGCTTAGCTGGCAGCGTGTGGACGACCGATGCGACTCGGGGAAGAAGAATCGCGGCGCAAATGAAAACCGGAGGGATTGTCGTCAACGATTCGATCGTGACTGCTGCCTGTGTTGGTGTTCCGTTCGGCGGTTATGGCGAAAGCGGCGTTCACCGCGCGCAGTCAGAGCATGGCTTTTATGCCTATTCCCAGATCAAGACTGTGATGGAATCGTGGCTGCCGGGTACGCGAGAATTGAACTGGTATCCTTACAAACTAGGAATGGAACAGTTCTTTAAACGAATGGCCAAATTGTTATATGCGAAATCATGGATCGCGAAATTGAAAGCGTTATTCGGTCGTTAAGATATTTCTCTTCACTGCCACTTTTGGCCGGATTGACGCGCGATCAACTGGATCATTTCCATTCCGTTCAAATATCCTGTTGGCGAGAATACTATGCGACTTCGTTTTCCGTGAACAATGTATATCTGGTGGGTCAATACCTGGGTTCGGCTGCGCTGCGAAGTCAAATGCTCTATCTCGTCCCAGGGGATCATTCGCGATGAAATCAGTCCCTCGTATTTAATCCCTTTTCGAGTAATCGTTATATTTTTGCGGCCCATGGCCAATCCGCTGATTCCCATCAATAACCCCAGCAGCATCAACGGCAGGCCGGCAAGTGGATTCTGGTAGATGAACATCACCAGTCCGCAGGTGAACAGGGCTATCCCGGGAAAGACCAGATAGTATTTGAATTTCGATTTTATGATGTACTCGCGGTCGCCCATCAATGTGACGGCGAGTTCGGGCTGTGGTTCGGGAGGAGTAATCACCGCCTCTGGCTGTCGGGGAATGGTGCTGACGCGAATCTTTTTTGCGTCGTTCTCAGACGTCGGTCGAACGTTTCTCTTTTCTTGCGGATAGCCATGCCCGTTGGTGCCGGTTATCTCGTTTACAAGTGAGGCAAGGGAATTATCGATTTCGAACTGCAGCTTCGGTCCGCCTGTTCCGAACTCGACGATATCTCCGTTGTTCAGAACAGCCGAGGGCAATTTCTTTCCGTTGACGAATGTGCCATTGGTTGACCCAACATCGCGGAGGACGACTTGTCGCTGCTCAACAATGATTTCAGCATGGCGTGCTGACGCACGAGTATCGTTGATCCCAAGGCGCAGGTTGCTGGCTGGCAGCCGCCCTATGGTCAGCGGTACAGAGTTGAAGACGTCCATCTCGCCCGTGCGAGCGCCCGTCAGATGTTTGGCGACAATTCGCATTATCGTGCACGTTTAAAGCTCTTCTGGCTCTTCGAACGGGAGAGGAGTAGCCTTACCGTCTTCTCCTTTAACCAGGATTTCGACCTTTCTTTCGGCCTCGTCCAGACGTTTCTGGCACTGTCGCGAAAGCTGGACTCCGCGTTCGAACAGTTCCAGAGATTGCTCTAAAGGAAGATCCCCGGCCTCCAGTTTGGTGACTATGCCTTCCAATTCTTCCAATGTTGATTCGAAATTATCGCCTTTTGGTTGTTTGCCCATATCTATATAAGGATTTACCACAGAGACACAGAGTCACAGAGAATTATTAAAAACTTCGTGACTCTGTGGCTCTGTGGTGAATTCATTCTTAAAGTATTGCCTCATTATTCATCGAATCGCCGCTATTCCCGAATAACCGTCATATCGCCTTCTGAAAGCCGGACGTGAAGCCGATCGTTCTGCTTTACATCCTCGGCACGCTTTACCAGATTTCCTTGCTCGTCGCGAACGAGAGCATACCCGCGGCTCAGAACCGTCAACGGACTCAGCGCCTGCAATTTGCCAACCGCGAGACAAAGCTTCTGATTCTTTGATTCCAGAACGTTTCTTGTGGCCGCCTGTAACCTGTTATCCAGAAGACAAAAAGCTCCGTGCGCCCTGGCATACAGCCCGCTGATGCTGACTGCTCCCAGTGCCAACGCCGCTGCATGCCAATGGTTTCGACGCTGGGACATTCCGTTCCTCATCGCGGTTTCGATTCGATTCCTGGCATCATCAACGCGCTGGCTCATCGTGTAGACGCGATCTCTTGTTTCAAGGAAACCGCGACTGGATTGCAGATCGCTCACTCGCGCTCGAAGCTCCATCAATCT
>DASRDY010000192.1:0-17256 GCA_035652355.1 Blastocatellia bacterium | reverse complement strand
TCCTTTGCCTGACGACCGGTAAATATTCGGCCGTCGGCGAATTCTTTGACTCGTTCAACGGGTATTTGTCGACCCGACGATACTGCCTCGACAAATTGAGCGTAGGCGTCATTGATCACGCCTTGTATCAGCGCGCGTTCTTCATCCGTCATTCCTCTGTAAGGTGACAGTACATCTTTGTATGGTCCGGATTTCACGACGTTGGCCCCGACGCCGACTTTCTGCAGCAATTCCGCGGCATTGGGGGAGCTTATTATCACACCTATTGAGCCGGTAATTGTTCCAGGATTAGCGACGATTTTATCCGCTGCAAGAGCAATATAAACGCCTCCTGATGCGGCAATATCGCTCATGGAAGCGACAACCGGTATTCCTTTTTCGCGAACTTTTCTTATTGCTGCAAACAGTTCTTGGCTTGCGCCAACCGTGCCACCCGGACTGTTGATGCGTAATACGATGGCTTTGACCTGTTGCTTATAGGCAGTGTTCAGATTCTTAATAATTTTTGTTCTGGTCGAGTCCTTTTCGCTGTCAGAGATCACGCCATCGACTCTGATGATTGCGACTCGACCTGATTTTTTTCGTTTAAAAAGCGGCATCCTTTATTATTCCGATTCACCCGTAACTAGTTATTGTTCTACGGCGGTCAATATCTCATCCAGTGCAGGCTGGTCGACGACTCCGGACATTGCAATGTTTCTCGCTGCGGTATCGCAGGCTTCCTGTATCGGATGACCGGCGTGACCGCGTGTCCACGTCCAATTAACTTTGTGTGGTTTCGCGGCGCGGTCGAGTCGCGACCACCAATCTAGGTTCGCTTTTCGTTTGAACTCGCCTTTCATGGTCCGTACGACGTATTGAGAGTCGCTGATAACTGTAACTTTGCAAGGCTCCTTCAGGTTTTCCAATCCGATTGCGGCGGCCACGATTTCCGCTACTTGATTCGTAGCGGATCCAAGATATTCACCGATGATCCGTCGCTTTCCCTGGTAATCAAGAATCGCAACTGCCGCAGCTCGCGGATTGCCGCGACCGTTGTTGAGACTGCTGCCATCGCATACTAATGTCACTTGCTTCATCTAGCGGGCATTATAGACGAGGCGGCGAACCGGGCAAATCTTTTGCTTGTTTAATCCGTCAAGTTGAGCGTTAATAGATTTCAACGTTTCTCCTGTGCCGTATTCTTTCAACCAGTGCATTGCCCGCGGAATAACAATATGAGAATATCCTATCTTCTCCTGTCAATGTTTCAGGATCTCAAGTACGGCGTCAGATCTCTGGCCAGAAATCCAGGTTTCAGTATCGTAGTGATAATAACGCTGGCAATTGGAATTGGCGCAAATACTGCAATTTTTAGCTTCGTCGATGGAATATTGCTGCGACCGTTGCCTTATCCTGAACAGGAACGACTCGCGGTTATGTGGGAGATCAATTCCGGGAATAGAGGCAGTGTTAATGGCGCATCTATTCTTGATTATCTCGATTGGCGTAGTCGTAATCGGGTTTTTGAGGATATCGGTGCCTGGTTCGGCGGGTATTTCTCGCTAACGGGTAACGATGGTGAGCCGGAAGAAATCGATGGAATGCATGTCTCTAAGGGGTTGTTCGAAATTTTGCGCGTATCGCCAGCATTGGGGCGCACGTTTACCGCAGAAGAGCACCAGCCAGGTCGCGACGATGTGGTTATTCTGAGTCAAGGTTTATGGAAACGTCGTTTCGGCAGTGATCAAAAAATAATCGGCCGGAAAATCATCGTTAATAGTACTGCCCGAACGGTTATTGGCGTTATGCCTGCTGGATTCAGATTTCCTGACACTCGAGAATTGTGGATACCTGTCGTAGAAGATCCCAAGGCAGAAACCAGAGGATTTCGGCATTTTGGAATAATTGCCCGATTAAAACCTGGGATCACACTAGAGCAAGCACAAGCTAATATGACTGTCATTGCTCATCAGCTTGAAAATGAAAATCCTGCGACGAATAAAGGAATGGGCGTTCGAGTCACCAGCATGCGCAGTGAATTGACAGGTGACTATCGTGAATCCCTAGTGATCCTGCTTGGCGCAGTCATCTGCGTTCTGCTGGTTGCTTGCGCGAACGTCGCGAACATAGTTTTGGCGCGAGTCATCGGGCGCCGAAAAGAGCTTGCTGTTAGATCAGCGCTCGGAGCCAGTCGATGGCGAATAATTCAACAGATGCTGGTCGAAAGTCTTTTGCTGGGCGCCATCGGAGGATTGCTGGGATTAGCAATGGGATTTGGGATCCAAGTTGTTGTTGGCAGCAATTCCCATTGAGTTGCCATTCTGGATGAATTTCAGCTTGGATTACCGCGTGCTTGGTTTCACTGCTGTCGCTTCGTTGTTTACAGTTGTTTTGTTTGGCGTCGTGCCAGCGTTGCGAGCATCGCGAATAGATTTGAACGAATCACTCTGCGAAAGTGGCCGAACAGGCAGCGGGTTCATACATCATCGTTTGCGCGGTTCGCTGGTTATTGCAGAGATTGCGCTCTCATTTGCATTGCTGGTTGGATCCGGTCTGATGATGAAAAGTTTTCTGCGCCTGCAAAGTATCAATCCTGGGTTTGACTCTCGCAGCGTAATGACAATGCAAGTAAATCTGCCTCCGGCAAAATATACGCAAGATGACAGTCGCAGGGAATTCTTCAATAAATTGATTGAAGGCGTTCGTGCGGTACCGGGAGTCCAGGCGTGCGGAGCTATATCCGATTTACCGATTAACGGAGGCTGGTCGCGTGGGGGCTTAGTGATTGAAGATCATCCATTCGGTTCAGATATCGAAGCGCCGATAGTCCGCTATGCCGTGACCACGACAGGGTTCTTTAATACACTTCGAATTCCCGTTCTTGCCGGACGAGATTTCACTGAAGCGGATTCGGATAAATCCACAAACGTGGCTATCATAGATTCGCGAATCGCGAATGAATTCTGGCCAAACCAGAATCCAATCGGCAAACGCATTCGTGCTGCAGATGACAAAATATGGAGAACCATTGTAGGTGTATCCGGCCCGGTATTATTCGACGGCTTGGACAAAGGGGCCGAGCAGACAGTCTATCTTCCTCACCTTCAGGAACCATCCCGAACGATGTCTCTTGTTATTCGTTCCAACACAAAACCGGCGGATATTGTCGGAGAGGTTCGCCGGCAGCTAAAAACAATCGATCCAGATCAGCCTCTTGTAAATGTCATATCTATGAAAGACGCGATCGCGCAATCGATGTGGCAACAGCGGCTCTATACGATTCTATTCGGTATTTTCGCCTGCATAGCGCTGCTAGTTGCGACAGTCGGGATTTATGGCGCGATCTCGTACCTGGTTACACAACGCACCAATGAAATCGGTATAAGACTGGCCTTGGGAGCGCAATACAGCGATGTGCTGGCGCTGATCCTGCGGCAAGGAGTTGGTCAATGCTTGATCGGAATCGCTCTTGGATTAGCTTTGTCGATCGGATCAACCAGGCTGCTACGAAGCATGTTATTTAACGTGACTGAAAACGACCCGACGGTATTCATAATTGTCGTTCCGGCTCTGTTTGTTGTAACGCTTCTGGCCTGCTGGGTACCGGCAAAGCGAGCTCTAAAGGTCGATCCGGCTGCCGTGCTTCGCTCACTTTGATTGATTTATGAAGCCTTCAACTGACCGATCAGTTGATCGACCGACGTAACCGGCGCAAGACAGGTATATTCCTGGCACACGTACGCCGTAACTTTGCCGTCAATTTGTGGTCGATCTTTCAGCAACGCAATCGCATCGGACGAGCGACTATCGTCAGACGATGCCGAGGCAACAACAACATTAGGATTGTATTCTGAGAAGACCGCCTCGATCATTGCTTTTAGAGTCGGGTCGCCTCTTTCGCCGATCAGAGCTATCTCCCTTGGCGAAGAAAGATAGAAATCGAGTGCACAAAGCAAATATCCAAACGCGCTTGGGTATCTGTTCATTGGCTCGCGCATAATCCTGAATAATAGAACGATCTTCTCTTTATAGCTCTCGTTCGCGGTCAATAACGACAATCGCAACAGAGCATTCGCGGCAACCGAATTGCCCGAGGGTATCGCGTTGTCCATGTAATCTTTATTTCGAGTAATCAGCGTTTCGTGATCTTTGCCGGTAAAGAAGAAGCCCCCTTTACTTTCGTCTTCGAACTGACAGATCATCGTATCGGCCAAGTTGCGTGCTCCTTCGAACCACCGCACATCGAATGTCGCTTCATATACTGCCAGCAGACCTTCAACAACATAGGCGTAATCCTCCAGATAACCGTTCAGCTTTGCCTGACTATCTTTATACGTTCGCAGCAATTTGCCATCGCGTGTCAATTTCGACAGCACGAATTCTGCATTTCGAATCGCAACCTGGCGATAGTCGTCACGATCAAGTGCGCGTGAAGCCTCGGAGAAAGCCGTAAGCATCAGACCGTTCCAAGCGGTCAAAATCTTTTCGTCGCGGCCGGGTTTGATTCGCTTCTCGCGGAGTTCAAACAATCGCTTGCGGCCGCGATCGATTGCTTCTACCAGGCGATCTACTGTCACGCCGGTCTCTTTGGCAACTTCGCTTAACGAACGCGATGGATAAAGGATATTCCTGCCTTCAAAATTTCCGCGCTCCGTGACGCCGTAATAGGCGCTCACCAGTCTGTCATCTTCTTCACCTAATGCCTCATTAATTTGCGCAGGTGACCACACAAAGAACTTGCCTTCATGCCCTTCGCTGTCTGCATCCTGGGTGGAATAAAAGCCGCCGCTCGCATCGGTCATCTCTCTAATGACGTAATCCAGCGTCTCTTCCACAACGCGCCGATAAAATGGTTTTCCCGTCGCCTGAAACGCATAGAGATAGATCCGCGCCAGCAGGGCATTGTCATAGAGCATCTTTTCAAAATGCGGAACCAGCCAGCGCTCATCAACGGAATAGCGATGAAATCCGCCGCCCAGTTGATCGTACATTCCACCACGCGCCATTTTGTCCAGAGTCAATTCGATCATGGCCATGTGCGTCTCGTTGCCGGTTCGGTGCGCATTGCGCAACAGAAACATCAGCGTCATTGACGGCGGAAATTTAGGTGCGTGACCGAAACCGCCGTGCGTATGGTCGAAATTCTTTTCCAATGCGCGCGCGGCATTATCCAGGACATCCGTGTTCAGCTCTGCTTCTGAAGGTTTGAAAGCATCAAGGCCGTTTAGGTGATTAAGCAATTCGTTCGCGCCTTTTTCTATTTCGTTCCGGCGATTCTGATATGCGTCCGCGACTCCCAGCAATAATCGAGGGAAGCCCGGCATATTGTGGCGATCTTCCGGAGGAAAATAGGTGCCCCCGTAAAATGGCTCGCCTTTCGGAGTCAGGAAAACCGTCATCGGCCAACCACCGTGACCGGTCATTGCCTGAACCGCGTTCATATAAATTTGATCCAGGTCCGGTCTTTCCTCACGATCGACTTTGATATTTATGAAGTTATCGTTCATCAACTCAGCGATCTGTTCGTTTTCAAAAGACTCGTGCTCCATTACGTGACACCAGTGACAAGCTGAATAACCGATAGACAGCAATATTGGCTTATCTTCCTCGCGAGCTCGCGACAGCGCCTCTTCTCCCCACGGATACCAATCGACCGGATTATGTGCATGTTGAAGAAGATAAGGACTGGTCTCGTTGATCAGCTTGTTTGTGAATTTGTGTTCTGACATCTGATGTTCCCTCGCGATACAAATCTCCACACTACTATATTCGCGGCATGCAGAAACTACCAGCGCTTCATTCATGATATTCAATCGGATTTGGTATTTATTCTCTCAAGAACGGTAGGCTGTTCGCCTTCGAATTTCTGATACCGTTCCGCGTCTTTTTGCGTGAAGCTCACAGTCAGTTGCAGGTGATTACAGTGAATGCAGCCGTATGCTCGGACCATTCGCCGACTGCCGCCTAAAAGGCGCTTGAATTTTGAAGTATCTGATGGGCGAAATCCCATATGTTTAGCCTCAAGGGTTCCCTCAACTATGGCATTGCTGCCGCAGGCCAGGCATTTCATCGTATCGTCCTCCTTGTTGTCTTATATTGATTCAAATGGGTGGAGTGCTTCCTAAGATTTGGTCGAATACTTTCAGCGCCGCTCCTATCCCTCCTAGCAAACGGTTTAGAATCCTGACGAAACATCGAAAAACGTAAATAATAATCATCCAGATACGCAAAATTACATCTCTCAGTTCCTGGGAACAATGTTTGCACAACGCAAAGATTGGACAAGTGCGAGACGCGAAGCACATCGGCCCATGTCATTCAACAAGCGAAACTGGGCGTGGCAAGTACAATAAAGGAGAGATTATGAACAAGGCAAGATATCTATTCTGTTTTGCGGTCTTGTTGGCACTCGCGAGTTTCAACATTTCCAACAGGGCGATGGCGGCTCAACGTGATCCGCAGACAAGACAAACGATCAGAAATCTTGATAATGATTTCACAAGATTTCGCAGCAGCCTGGATCAGGCATTGAGAGAGGGTCATTTGGAGGCTACTGTCAGGCAAGAGCGCATTCAGCAATATACCGACGATTTTCAACAATCGTATTATCAATATCGGGATCAAACATACAATCGCGATATAAGAGCTGATGATGTTCAGAACATGCTACAGCGAGCGTCAGAGATTCACAGGTTTCTGGGGCGACATAAGTTACCGGACTACGTGACCCGGAATTGGAATGCAGTACGACAGGACCTGGATAAATTGGCCTATTCTTACAACGTGCGCTGGGATTGGAACAATCCGCAGTATGCAGGTAACAATTACACCGATAATCGTGATAATCGGCGCGACTACAATCGCCTGACCGGAACATATCAACTCGACCGGTCCCGGAGCGATAATGTCACAGCAGCAATTAACAGAGCGACGCGCGGATTACCTCTCGACCGACGTACTCAGGTTCGTGATAGTATGCAGGCTCGCCTGGACGCCCCCGATATGATCTCTATCGATCGTCAGGGACGTAGCGTTACGCTTGCTTCATCAAAGGGCAATAAAACTACGTTTGATGCAGACAGCATTTCACATTCAGAGCAAGTTAGTTCCGGACGGACTGTTCAGATGCGAGCGACCCTGAATGGCGACATACTCACTATACAGACCACAGGTAACAGGAATACTGATTTTACTGCCACGTTTGAACCGATTGATAACGGTCGGTCTTTGCGAGTGACCCGCAACGTTTATTCTGACCGCTTGGATCAACCCATTAATTTCACAACCGTTTACAACAGAACCTCAGATCAGCCGCAATGGGATATATACACGAATACCGGTAACTACTATCCTCCGGATAACGGGAGAGGTGGAGATTTCATAATTCCGAATGGAACTGAGTTGACAGCTATTCTCAACACCGATCTCAGCACCAGAACTTCCCGTGAAGGCGATCGGTTCACGATGACTGTCCGCAGCCCGGCCGAATACAATGGCGCCGTCATTGAAGGGTACATCAGTAACCTGAACTCGTCAGGATCAGTAACCGGGCGCGCGAATATGTCGCTCAATTTCCAAAATATTCGTATGAGAGATGGTAAAACATATCGTTTCGCCGGGTTCATTGATTCTGTGCGTGCCCAGAACGGAGATACGCTGCGGGTAAATAACGAAGGCACAGTCCGTAGCGACGATAGTCAGGGAACGAAAACCGCGGAACGGGCCGGTATCGGAGCCGCGATTGGCGGAATTATCGGTGCTATCGCTGGTGGCGGCAGAGGCGCAGGCATTGGCGCAGTGATTGGTGGCGGGGCCGGTGCAGGCTCGGTTGCTGTTGAGGGCAAGCAGCAATTGGAATTGCCGAACGGCACGGAATTTAGAATTGCGTCCAGTGCTCCTGACCGAAGGTAGCCTTCAGGCTGCGAATACTGTATTTAACGGATGGCGCAGGCAGAGATGCTTGCGCTAAGTTTTTTTGCGGTCCTTGACCCGTATCATGAATTTAAGACCCGACCAAATATCGTTTACAGCGCAAATCTTTACGTCAACCAGTCCGGCGTCTAATCCTATTTTTCGAACTATATTCTCATTAAGATCGGTCGGCACACCCGAGGCTTTTTTGGGCCACGCAACCCAGATCATTCCAGCCGGAACTATTTTGCTGGCAAGGTCTCTGAAGCTGTTTTCCAGTATTGGGCGCGACAATACAAAAAGCAGCGCAAAATCCAGCGGCGCCTTTGGCTTTGAAAAAACCGTTACATTGTCGGGTAGCTTTCCCAATTCTTCCATGAAGTTATCCGGTTTACCGATCAATGCGATTCGGAAATTCTCTTTTATTCCCAACTTCTTTATTAATGGCGTTCCTGAATAACCTGCCAATACATCGCTCCCAAGAGGGCCAAAATTGATATGAAAGTATAAATCAAATAACCGATAACAAACCAGATTCAGATGGAGACGCAAAAGGGTCAGCCATTCCGGCCGACCCCTTGCAAGCTGTCATTTCCAGGGAATTAGTACCGTGGTTTCCTCTTGCGGAGCTTGAGTGTATAAAGAGCGCTGCTGCCTGCACCCGCGATTGCGCCAATCGCGGTGCCTTTCCTTCCACCAATAAGTCCTCCCAGTAATGCTCCACCACCCGTGCCCAGCGCTACCGTTAAAATGTCTCTATGCTTTTCCCAGCCTGAAACTGGACGCGAAGGCTCATGACTTCTGTAAACTGATCGCGAAGCGGTGTGGCCGGCATACCGTGAAGAAGTGGTTGCTCTAACAGATTCGACACGTCGGGCTCTGTTAATTTTAGTTGACGTTACGACGTTAGAAGTATTCTCAGGCTGGATTGACTCAGGTGAATTGGCGCTTTCGGTGTTTTCAGCTGGAACATTGCTAAGAGTGTCGTCGCCACTGGAAAGCCCATTATTGTCGCTCGCTTGTGTGCTTAAGGGCTGACTGGAACTGGCGGAGGCGACGGAATTCATTTTATTACTCTCAGAATGCTCGACGACAGCACCGATGGACCCACCCAGCAGGGCGGCGGTTAATGCCAAAGCTACGATTTTGGTGTTTTTTGTTAGCGTCATCTTCTTAACCTCGCGAATTATTTTCGTTTTTCACTTGGCAAGTCTCGTGCCCGGTGAGTCGAAATACCTGCGACAGTCTCTAACTAACTGATCACCGATCATTTATTAAGCTGATCCGATGGTTCACGCAAACCCGCGCCTCCGCTCATGCTACACCAAATGAGCGAACTCGTGCGGCAGATCGAACGGCAAAAAAATGCTTTCATGTATAATTCTGAATATTGACAGTATTTACTGTTGACAATCATTGCCGGTGACTGTAGATTTTTGCTGTATGAGAAAACACCTCGATTCATTACGAGATAGAAAGTACATAGGGGTTGCCGAACTGGCAAACGAATCCGCCCGAATAATTTCAGGATCAGGGCCGTTACAAGAGAAAGCCACCGTGACGGAAGTCCCCGATGAACGAACTATAAGATATTACTTGACTGAAGGATTGATTTCTCCAGCGGAAGAGAAGCAGGGAACTGCCTCCGTGTTCAATTATCGCCACTTGCTTCAAGTGCTGGTGATAAAAAAACTTCAGTCGGAGCATCTTCCCATTCGAAAAATAAAAGAGATTGTCAGCGACCGCAAGGAACGGGATTTAGAACGTCTGTTGGGAGACGAAGACAGCACCAAAAACGAGGCGACTCGTTATTTGCAGAATCTTTTAGTTTCATCTTTGCGAGCCATTCCGCCGCCAGCAGCACCACGAGGAAATGTCGGCGGATTAAATTCGAGCGGAGTGCCGACAATGGCAAGTGCCCCGTTATATGAGCCTCCCATTCCCACGGCGGCGGTTCCTACAATAACAACCGGTTCCTGGGAACGAATCGAAGTTGAACCGGGACTCGAACTTCATGTCCGCAGCGATTACCGCCCGCCCGTCGAAAGCAGAGGTGTTCGCCATCTTTCGCGCGCTATCTTAAGCGCAATTATCAATTATGGCCAAAAGCCGAGAAAGTGAGAGTTGTTTTATGACTCACCAGATTCCGCAAGTTGAATTCATCACGGAAAGAAAAAAGTTTGCCGCCAGACGAGAACAGACAATCGATCTGCTGATTCGCATTGTTCCACCTGAGCCTGATCCGGGAATCGGCCGCCGACCGAAACTAAATCTAAGCATGGTGCTGGATCGCTCAGGCTCAATGAGCGGGGAAAAAATGGACCACGCACGTCGCGCCGCGATGTATTGCATCGACCAATTATTGTCCACGGATCGAATAAGCGTCGTTATATTCGACGATGTCGTGGAAACTCTCATTAATAGTTGCCTTGCAGAAAACAAATCCGATTTGAAGGAAAGAATTTCGACAATAATGGCTCGCAATTCGACTGCGCTTCACGAAGCCTGGGTTCGTGGAGGACTGCAGATAAGCCAGCATCTGGACAGCGGGGCGATCAACCGTGTGCTGTTGATAACTGATGGACTGGCAAATGTCGGATTAACCAATACGGATGAGATTGTCTCGCAATCGAAAGGCTTGGCAGAGCGCGGAGTGAGCACATCGACAATCGGAATTGGGGGTGATTTTAACGAAGACCTGCTGTTGCCGATGGCCACGGCTGGCGGAGGAAACGCTTGGCACGTTGAGCACGCCGATGATATGCAGCGCATATTTGCGGTCGAATTGGAAGGACTCATCGCGCAAATCGGTCACAGTGTTTCACTGGGAATGATTCCATCGGATGGAGTGCGGTTGGTTGACGTTTTGAACGACTTTGAAATGAACGAAAACGGTCGTTATAAACTGCCAAATCTGCAAGCCGGATCGCCGATTGAAGTTGTAGTCCAGCTCAAATTGCCAGCTCAGCCGGCTGGAATGAAGATGCGTCTGTTTGATCTGCGACTTGGATTTACGCCGCAGGACCGAGCGTCGGCAGAAGTCATCAAGCATTCTTTTGAGATTGAATTCGATACTGAAGAGTCGGTGTCTCAACTGACCGCAAATCCGGAAGTCGCCAAGGCGGTACGGTTGTTGATGAACGCTCGCGCAAGACGCGAAGCAATGAAGAAATTGGATACGGGGGATTTGGTAGGTTCTCAGCAGATAATCGCGCAGGCGGTCCGCGCAACCTACGTTGCGTGCGCTCCAATGGCATCTACACCGGAGGTCCAACAGGAACTGGAAATGCTCAATAATTTAAGTGACGAACTTAGGGGTTCTGAGCCAAGGGGAATGACACGCAAAAAGCTGTCGTACCAATCCTATCTGCGAGGTCGTTCAAAGCCTCTTTCCTAATATCCCGATTGATAGGGCAGTGTCGAACCCGCTGCCCATTTCAATTAACGGACCTGCGCGACCGACTGATAAATAACTCGCGAAATACCTGAGATTAGCTGATCCGCCTTTTTTTCATCATCGAATCCACGAGTCAATACAACCAAGATGTAAGGTGAGCCCTTTTGCGGATAAACAATCGCGGCATCATGTCGAATCTTTGTGATCCAGCCTGTTTTGTGCGCGACCTTCGTTCCTTCAGGCAAGCCGGCAGGAATACCTGTATTGAATTCCTGCCCCAGCAGAATCGCGATCATTTCGTCGCAGGCAGATCTCGATATCACTTTCTTTTCTGCTATCGCTGTCAACAAAATCATTAAGTCGTACGCCGAAGTTGTATTGTTCAATCCTTTTTCGTAGGCCTTACCGTCTTCAACGCCGCGCAGAACTTTGATGTCATTGGCGTGCATTTCTTTCATGAACTTCATCACGTTATCCGCGCCAATTTTTTCGATCAGGATATTGGTTGCCAGATTGCTGCTCCGAGTGATCATGTGATGAATCAGATCGCGATAAGTATCTTCAGTTCCGATTAACTTGTACGCGTCGGGATCGCCGTCCGATTTTTCGTCGAGAGTAAACGGACTGCCATCTACGATGCTCTTAAACTCGTTTTTGACTGACAGCTTATCGTCTAAACGGAATTTTCCTTGCAATGCCTGGTGAAAGATCTCCATCATCACCGGCACTTTCATAGTGGATGCAGCGTGGAAGCTGACGTGCTCGTTTATCAGCAACTCCTCTCCGGTCTTTATGTCATGAAAAGCGACCGCGACAGTCTCGGCGTTGCTATCCTTAATCAATTTTTCAATGTCGGATCGCATAACTGGCTTTCCCGCCTGCGCCAGAGCACTTAAATAAAAAACGGAGAACGCAAAAGCAATAGTCAGCAGGACCTTTGGCATATGTTTCAATTCCGTTTAGATGAAGCGACTAAGTAATCGAAGGCATCCGAACAATGCCTGATTTCCGTAGATGTCGACGGAGGCAGTGTATCACACGAATATGTGCGACCACGGCGGAAAACCGGGAATAATCTCTGTATAATTGTGGATTACGTATTTAGAGATGTGGACCTGCCAATTAAGCTTTTGCTGGAAGAGAAAATGAACAGATACATAACGCGTGTGCTCGTATTTTTTTCGCTCGCTCTTTTGCTCGGATCAACAGGTTTATTTGCGAAGCTTGGAAAACGCGAAAACGGCAGTAATAAGATAGCTTTAAAACAAGGTCAGGAGACTGGCAACATGCAGCAACCCAGGGTTAGAGCTCCGGAATTGACAGGTGGCGCCGGCTGGCTTAACACGGACAAGCCGATCACGCTGGCGGGTTTGCGCGGCAAAGTTGTCTTGCTGGATTTCTGGACATACTGCTGTATCAACTGCATGCATGTGATTCCTGATTTGAAGAAACTGGAACACAAGTACCCAAATGAACTGGCCGTGATCGGCGTTCACTCTGCTAAATTCAATACCGAAAAAGAGTCTGACAATATCCAGCAGGCGATTCTGCGATACGGGATCGAGCATCCGGTCGTTAACGACAATAAATTCCAAATTTGGCAGCAGTATGGAGTCAATGCTTGGCCAACATTAGTGCTGATCGACACAGATGGTTATGTAGTCGGAGAAATCTCTGGCGAAGGAGTTTTCGACACACTCGATAAATACATAGGCGAGCTGGTCGCAAAGGCGAAAGCGGATGGCAAACTGAATGAGACGCCTTTGAAGCTTGCGCTCGAACGAGCGAAATTCGCTGACACTCCGCTTCTTTATCCAGGTAAAGTTTTAGCCGATGCCGCATCGAATCGGTTGTTCATAGCCGATTCGAATCACAATCGGATCGTGATTTCTTCGCTTGACGGAAAATTGATCGATACTGCTGGCAGCGGGCAAATCGGACAGGACGATGGTACTTTCGACAAAGCGACATTCAACCATCCGCAGGGAATGGCTTTGGATGGCGAGGCCCTTTACGTTGCAGACACTGAAAATCACCTGATTCGTCGACTTGACCTGAAAGATCACAAGGTGGAGACAGTAGCGGGAACGGGAGAGCAGGCCCGGAAGATATTGCGAGAAGGAGGTACGCCCCGTCAAATCGCGCTGAATTCGCCGTGGGATTTGCAGCTTGTAGGTCATAAACTTTATATAGCCATGGCCGGCCCGCATCAGGTCTGGGTATTCGATCTGGATAAGAATTTCATTGCGCTATATGCCGGAAGCCTATACGGACAGGAGGCAAGAGTTGACGGCAAGCTGCAGGAAAGCGCATTCGCTCAGCCAAGCGGTATCACCACCGACGGCAAACATTTGTACACGGCTGATAGTGAAATTAGCTCTGTGCGCTCAATTGACCTGACACCTGACGGCAGCGTGAAGACACTTGTGGGTGGCGATCTGTTTGAATTCGGCGATCAGGATGGCGTAGGCGATGATGTTCGATTGCAGCATCCGTTGGGTATTACGTATGACAGCAAGGGCTCTCTTTACGTCGCCGATACCTACAACCACAAAATAAAGAAGATCTCGATTGCCGATCGACGCGCAGAGAGTTGGCTTGGAACAGGCAAGCCAGGATTTAAAGACGGCAGCTCTCCACAATTCTATGAGCCAGGCGGTTTGAGCATTGCGAACGGCAAAATGTACGTTGCCGATACCGACAATCAGGCAATAAGAGTAGTAGATCTGAAATCTCGAAACGTCCAGACATTGACGATAGCAGGTTTGAGGCCGGTCTCGCAGCCAAAAATAACAGCAGAGTTTCTGCCCAACCTCACTGCGATCGATGGCGGACCACAAAAAATCAACATCGGAAATGGCGAGCTTGTTTTGGATGTTAAATTACCGAACGGATATCATCTGAACCCGGAAACCTCGCATAAGTACAAGCTGGAATTCAAGTCTGGAAGCGACATTGTTGCCGTTAAAGAGGATGATCTTGCCCGCTCATCGAAAGACTTGAAGTTGCCGATTCACATTCCATTTATGGCGAAATCGGCGGGCAGCGCAGACCTGAACGCGGTGCTGACTATCTATTATTGTCGTGATGACAATCAGGGTGCTTGCAGGATTAAGTCGCTAAACTGGCATCTGCCGATTGAGGTAGTTAGTCAGGGTGGATCAAGCTCCGTTATGGCAGCGTTCTCTCTTGAAAAATAGATTGCGTATAGGCAATGAATCCTCCGCTCAGGTTGTAATAGTCAAGACCAGAACGGGCAAAAGGCAATGTCAGGTCACAAATCGCTGTCAAATCACAGATGGCGCGAAAGCGCCATCTGAGTTGATTGATAGTCGACTGCTGCCAAAGCGGATATTTCCTTTCGTTTCAATCGTGTCCGGTTGCTTACGATCTGCTATTCACTCCTCCCTGGCGAAAAAATGCGTTTTGGGCGGATGGGCTACCAAGCAAAAAGCTGACCCACACCTCGCGCTGGAATAATTCTTGACAGTTTTTCCGGCGACGTGATACCTTTTCGAGCTTTGAAATTTTTCGCTCAAAGCGAACGATATACGTCTGTCGTCTTTAGGAACCTGAAGGATTACGGTGATTATTCAAGCGGCATTTGCCTTTATGCTGGCGCAGGAAGAGAACATCCTGGCAATCGATGGATCGTTCTTCGTCATCCTTATTCTGTTTATTGTGCTGGTCATTCTGGCAAACAAACTCATTTACAAACCGGTTTTGCAGGTTTTAGCAGAACGCGATAGATTGACGGTTGGCGCCAGCGGCGAGGCTACGTCCATAATAGAGGATTACAACAAACGGCTCGCGCATTACGAAAACAGCATTCGACAGGCGAGATCGGAAAGCTACCGCGATTTGGAACAAAGGCGAATGCAGGGGCTGGCTAAGCGCACGGAAATTATCGATTCGACAAAAGCGGAAATCAGCGGAGAAGTGAACGCGGCAAAAACCGACCTGTTCAAGCAGGTGGACACTGCAAAAAACAATCTGGGCACAGACGCCCGCAACATCGCCGCTGAGATTTCGTCAGCAATCCTTAAGCGTTCAGTGGGAGGATCAAGCCGTTGATGCTGTTACTGCAGGAACCCCACGCGATCTTTTCCCCGTTCATAGACAAGCTGATCAACTTAGTAATCTATGTGGGGATTCTGTACTTCCTGCTGCGAAAACCGATGATGGCATTTTTCGCCAGTCGGTCATCGGAGATCCAGGACAATTTGAAAAAGGCTGAGCGCGAGAAGCAGGAAGCACTCGCTCAGCTGAAGACGGTTGAAGAGCGATTGAACAAACTGGATGCTGAGACAGCAGAAATCAAGGCCCAAGCTGCGCAGGAAGCTGAAGCCGAATACAAACGCATTCTGGCCGGCGCGCAGGAAGATGCCGGAAAGCTGCGGGAAACGGCCAAACGGGAAATCGACGGCTTGGTAAAGGCCGCAAGGTTAGAGTTGAAAGCCTATGCGGCGGAGCAGGCAGTAACCATCGCCGAAGGTTTGATCAAAAACGAAATGCGCGAAGACGACGCGCACCGCATTGTTGACGATTACATCAACGAATTGGAGGGCAACGGGAAGAGATGAGCGTAATTGCAAATCGCTATGCCAAGTCCTTCGCTGATGTAGTTGAAGAACACGGCGAGATTACTCAGGCCAGAGATGCCATCCACGGATTCAATCAGGTTTTGGTTGGTCACCAGGAATTGCAGGCTGTTTTTTACAACCCGACAATTCCACAGGATCAAAAGCGCGGAATTCTGAACGCGTTGATTCAGCGGCTGAACCTGTCGAAAACAACAGGTAATTTTCTATCTTTGTTGCTGCAGAATTACAGGTTGCATCAGCTTGGCGATATTGTTGCAGCGTTTGACAGGGAAATTGATCGAAGGCTTGGCGTGGTGACAGCGGAGGTTACGACCGCAGCTCCGATCACGGAACAGGAACGACACGCATTGTCGAAAAAGCTGGATCAAATGACAGGAAAGCAGGTGCGCCTGCAGTTCAAGATCGATCCTCAAATTATTGGTGGAGTGGTTACGCGCATTGGCAGCGTGATCTACGATGGATCGATACGAAATCAGTTACAGCAGATTGAAGTAAGACTCCGCGGGGAGTGAGATAAGGGAAACGCAAGATGCAAGACATCAAAGCAGATGAAATTAGTAAGATAATTCGCCAGCAGATCGAAAATTACGAAACCGGCGTCACTGTTACCGAGGTCGGAACTGTAATCAAAGCCGGTGACGGAACGGCCGAAATGTTCGGACTCGAAAAAGTAATGGCGGGCGAGTTGTTGGATTTGCCGCACGGCGTTTCGGGCATCGCCTTGAACCTTGAAGAAGACAAGGTCGGCGCCGTGTTGTTCGGCGAATTCATGAAGATAAAAGAAGGCGACACCGTCAAGCGCACAAAGCGAATCATGTCAGTGCCAGTCGGAGAAGCGATGATCGGCCGCGTAGTCAACGCTCTGGGTCAGCCAATCGACGGCAAAGGTCCAATCGTCAATGACGGATACAATCCTGTAGAGCGAATTGCTCCTGGAATTATCGAACGCCAGCCGGTGCGCGAGCCAGTACAGACGGGATTGAAAGCAATTGACTCGATGGTGCCGATCGGGCGCGGACAGCGCGAGTTGATCATCGGCGACCGCCAAACTGGTAAATCAGCCGTCGCTATCGACACGATCATCAATTCAAAAGGGAAAGACCTGATCTGTATCTACTGCGCCGTAGGTCAAAAGAAATCGACCGTTGCTCAGGTTGTGACCACGCTTGAGAAGTATGGCGCAATGGATTACTCGATTGTCGTTTCTGCGTCGGCAGACGATCCGGCGGCAATGCAGTACATCGCTCCGTATTCGGCGTGCGCTATCGGCGAATACTATATGGATCGCGGAAAGCACGTGCTTTGTATTTACGACGATCTGTCGAAACACGCTGTGGCATATCGCGAGATTTCGCTGCTGTT
>DASRDY010000191.1:0-1129 GCA_035652355.1 Blastocatellia bacterium | reverse complement strand
ATTCTTTCGCATCAGTTCCCGAACCTGCAGGACAAGACAGCCGGAGCGCTTCTGCGCGATAACATGATCGAGTTATGGATCGAACCCGGTCGTTCGCTCGTGACCCAGACCGGCGTCACTGTTGCGTCGGTCAACAACCTGAGACCATCCAGCACTGGCGATATGCTGATCAATTTGAATATGAAACGCCAGGACGTCACGTTCCTTGATCAAGAGATCTTCATTGATCCAATCGTTTTATATCAAAACCAGGCACCACATGCAGAGCCAGGCGCGCACGGTGTATATTTCGCCGGCAACCTTTGCCTGGAAAGCGACATGGTCTATCGACACAAGACGTTTCTGCCCCGGCTTCCAGAGCCAGGGGACATCGTTGTTTTCGCCAACACTTCCGGATACTTCATGGACTTCAGCGCCTGCAATTCGATGATGGAGCCGATCGCCAGGAAGGTGGCCATCAAACAGCGCGGGCTGGATTTCGACTGGGTGCTCGACGAGCTTTACTCAGCCATTTAATTCAGCTCACTCTATCGTTTCTCACTCATCACGACAGATTTTCTCAGAAATCGTTTCTCGGCACCTCGTTTTATCTATCTACGTTGAACACTCGCCTCCTCGGCTTTTAGTTCGCTAGTTTCGTTCTTCCTTTGAACACCCAGGCATACAAGGAGACAGCCAAAATGCTAGTAAGACACGTCACCGAGCTAATCGGAGATACGCCCCTATTCGAAATCAGCCCTGAAATTCACGGGCTCAAGAACATCGACCTCTATGCACAGTTGGAATTGCTCAACCCGTTCGGTTCCGTCAAAGACAAGAGCGGCTGGAACGTTCTCAAAGACGATATCGAGCAGATTGCGCGCGAAGGCAAGACCGTCATCGAATCCTCCAGCGGAAACATGGCGAAAGCAATGCAACTGATCTGCTCCATATATGGTGTCAATTTCAAGATCGTTACAAACCGCATAAAAGTTCGCGAAGTGAAACAGATTTTACAACTGCTGGGCGCTCAACTCGATGAGCTGCCGGGCTTATCGGAATGCCCAGATCCGACCGATCCCAACGATCCGATCACATTCATCGAGCAACAAATGAGCAAGGAACCGGGCAAGTATTTCCACACTTCGCA
>DASRDY010000190.1:0-46287 GCA_035652355.1 Blastocatellia bacterium | reverse complement strand
CCCATCTACTGCCACTACTTCCGACAACTGCTCTCGCAAACTCTCCACCCACTGTCGAAAGCGTTTCTCGAATTCCCGGGGATCAAGCCGAGCGAACACCCTGGCTATGGTATCGTGCGATGGGATTCCATTAGGCAAGTCCAGAAATCGCTCGAACCATTCGAGTCTGGCTTCTCCAAACTCTGCAATGTCTTCCCAGCCTTCCGATCCGCAGATCACTGCGCAGATTGAGATAACTATTATCGCTATCAGTGGGTGGCGTTTGCTACGATCTATCCGAGGGTCTTTCAAATCCGAAAAGCAATCAATCAGGCTTCGAGAGGTCTCTGATGGCATTGTAAACAGCTCCGTGAATCAGATTCTTTGCCTGCCTCGTTACTTTACTATGCCATAAACCCCTTTCCGGCTCCAGCTTTATGATGCGGTTGCCCTGCTGGCAGCCTGGTGTACCATTGAATGGCTGACCAAGAATTGTTATCGTTTTTGTTTGATTTGGATGAAATGATTATTCTTAGTGGTTTATTCCGTTGAATTGCATGGCTATAGGAGAATGTTTTGGGAATGACTGGCAATGAGATAAGGCAAAAGTTTCTGGACTTTTTCGCAAAGAACGGTCACCGCATTGTGAAGAGCTCTTCGCTGCTGCCGGCGAATGATCCGACGCTGTTGTTTGCGAACGCGGGAATGAATCAGTTCAAGGATGTGTTCCTTGGCGCCGAAACCAGAGACTACAAGCGAGCGACCTCTTCGCAAAAGTGCGTCCGCGCGGGCGGTAAGCACAATGACCTGGACGAAATCGGCAAGACGGCTCGACATCACACGTTTTTTGAGATGCTGGGAAACTTTTCCTTTGGGGAATACTTTAAAGCTGAGGCAATTCAATACTCGTGGGACCTGCTGGTAAATGAATTCAACCTGCCAATCGAGAGACTGTGGTTCACGGTGTATAAAGATGACGACGAGGCATTCGAATTATGGAAAAAGGTTGGCGCTGCGCCTGAGAGAATCCTTCGCTTCGGCGAAAAAGAGAACTTCTGGGAGATGGGCGAAACTGGACCGTGTGGACCGTGCTCAGAAATTCATTATTACATGGGCGAGGACATGTCCAAAAACACGCCCGATCTGGTCAACGGTCCCGGCGACGATACGATGGAGATCTGGAATCTGGTCTTCATGCAGTACGACCGCGACAAAGAGGGCAAGCTGACGCCCTTACCCAATCCCTCGATAGACACAGGAATGGGGCTTGAACGAATAACGGCTGTTCTCCAGGGAGTGAGCTCGAACTATGAAACGGATCTGATCCGCCCGATAATAGATTTCATCTCAGGTCTGGCAGACCAGCACTACGTTTACGAAAGCGAGCATGGATTCGCTATGCGCGTGATTGCGGATCACGCCAGGTCGACTGCGTTTCTAATCAGCGATGGCGTCTTCCCTGGCAATGATGGACGCGCATACGTTCTGCGCAAAATTATGCGACGCGCATTGTGGCAAGGTAAGCAGCTCGGGCTGGAATTGCCATTCTTCCATAAGGTGACGAACTTCGTTGCGGATTTTATGTCGGGAGCATATCCAGAGCTTCGCGATTCAAAGGCTACGATTGAAAAGGTGGTCACGCGCGAAGAGAAACTGTTTTCTTCAACGCTTTCATCAGGCGTCCGCAAGTTCGAGGAGATCATCAAAAAGACTGAAGGTAATACGATAGGTGGTTCGGATGCTTTCATCCTGTACGACACTTTCGGATTGCGTGAAGACCTGATCAATTACATCGCTGAACAGAGTGGCTACCAGGTCGATTGGGCCGGCTTTCAGGAACAACTGGAAGGCCAGCGCAAACGAGCAAAAGAAAGCTGGAAAGGCGGCGCCGGCAAACAGACAAAGGAGATCTATCAGCGTCTGATTGAGAAAGGACGTTCGGAATTCACTGGCTACACGGAAACGCAGACAAGTGGCGCTCTGATAAAGCACTTGCTGGTTAACGATCAACAAGTCGATGTAATCAGAGCAGGCGAAGCAGGAGAAATCGTTCTGGATCGCACCCCATTTTACGCAGAGTCAGGTGGTCAGATCGGAGACAGCGGAATTATCGAAAGCGACACTGCTCGTGCCATGGTCAACGATACCGTTTCCCCGGTCAGTGGGCTGATCGTAAATAAAGCAATTGTCGAGCTCGGCGAGCTTCACGTGGGAGACATTGTTACGGCGTCGGTGGACGCTGAGCGGCGCGATCGGACGAGAGCAAATCACACAGGCACGCATCTGCTTCATGCTGCGTTGCGTGAAGTGCTTGGACCGCACGTGAAACAGGCTGGCTCATTGGTGGCGCCGGACAGGCTGCGTTTTGATTTCACGCATTTTGCTCCGCTCAGCCGGGATGAAATCATCGAGATTGAACGCCTGGTTAACGTGCAAATACTTCGCAACGAACCGGTGAAAACCGAGATTGTCGGTCTGGAAGAAGCAATCAACAAAGGCGCAATGGCGTTGTTCGGTGAAAAGTACGCTCAACAGGTGCGCGTGGTCAGCGTACCGGGATTCAGTATGGAGTTGTGCGGCGGAACTCATACTAGGGCCACGGGTGATATTGGACTGTTCAAGATCATTGGCGATTCGTCAATTGCCGCCGGTGTTCGTCGACTTGAGGCACTGACAGGAGTGGGAGCATTCGAGAGGTTTCAGTCCATAGAAGATGCGCTCGGGACTGCGGCCAGCAACCTCAATACTTCTCCCGATGCGGTGCCGCAACAGGTCGAGCGTATGCAGGAGCAGTTGAAACAGGCTCAACGCGAAATCGAAGCCTTGAAGCTGAAAGTTGCATCGCAGGCCGCGGCCGGAGCAATCGAACAAGCGAGAGACATCGATGGATTTAAGGTGATTGCTCAGCAAGTACAGGGTTTGGACGCGCCTAACAGACGAACGCTGGCCGACAACCTATTGTCAAAGCTCAAATCCGGTATAGTAGTACTTGGCCAGGCCGACGGAGAAAAGGCATCATTATTAGTCGTCGTATCGGAGGATTTGCGCAAACGCCTCTCTGCCGGAAATATAGTAAAAGAGTTGGCCGTAATCGTCGGCGGCAAAGGCGGCGGCAGAGCAGACCTTGCCGAGGCCGGAGGTCGCGACCCCGGTAAGCTTACTCAGGCGCTGGAGGCCAGCTACGACGTTATCGCCCGACTTGCTGGTTAATTAATAGCATGAACGCCATCGTTCCATAGATGTGACCGGCCGGCATGCGATCTTTTACTGTAGCTGCGTCACTGGTTGCCATGTTGACTTTGCCAAAAAACGTTCTGTTACCATGCTTCACTTTTATCGACAGCACGGTACTTGCCTGCGCCGTAAATTCCCTTATGTCATCCGTGGTCTGCTTCGGTCTATTTTGCCCCGCCTCGCAGAAGCCTGAAGTCATTACGGGCAAAATGGACCGAAAATAGTCAGCTTCTTAATCACGTCCTCGCTCCTGATTAGATTTTCGAAAAGTTCTGGCAAATGGCGGGCCGATCTTAAACTACTGATAAATAACGCAGATTTTTACTAGACAACAATCGCCTTAGTCCAGGTGGCGCATTCTTTGCTGCATTCAAGGGCGGCCGTAAATATAACTACTCCACTAGACTTAAGATTTATAACAGATGACCGATAATAATGGAGCCTTTGGAAGGCGCAAAATTCAATCAGCTTTCTTTGTCCGGCTACCTTCCTCGCTGCTTAAGCCCAAACGCCGGCTGAACGAAGTGGTTATGATAGATATATCTTATAGAGGTGTATAAATGAGTAGTTCGGTCGTAATAAAAGTAAGCGCAAAAGAGCGACGCAGCGAGCCCAGAATGATTTACTGCGACGCGGTCAATGTCACCGCATATAATACCGAAGGCATCGCCTGTTATCTGGAGAATGTCGAATGCGTCGAAGTAAGCGACCATGGTGTTCGATTGTCATTGTCGGTGCGGATCCCACCCGGACAGCAAATCTTAATCTCGGCTTCGCAACCGGGACTGCGAGCATCAAACGCCGCTTTTCAAGTTGTATGGTGCAAGCCAACCAAAGACGGATATCTATTGGGCGGCAAGCTCATTTCGTCTTCAGAAGACTGGCAGGTCTTATCATAAAGTCGGGTAAGTCCAAATGATCGAATTTACTAACCGGGTTGGCCGGTTTTCCAGCGCCGGATAAAATAGGCAATCGTAATCAGAACCAGGAATGGCAACCCTACTAGTAACGATTTGTTGAAACTAGCATCGGTCGTTAACCTGGTAGTAGCTATAATCGCCAGCATCACAGCTATTCCCAAATAAGAAGAATATGGATAGCCGATCATTTTGATTGGCAACGGACGACCACTCTTTACCCATGCAGGTCTGAAGAAGAGATGAGTTACAAAGATCATCAGCCAGACAAACAGCGCCCCGAACAGCGCTATTCCGATCATCAGAGAAAATGTCTCTGTATCCTTGTATAGAAAGGTAAGGATTACGGCAACAGCTAGTCCGCCGGTCGAAACCAATAGCGCCCGCAATGGCACTCCACGTTTTGACACCTTCCCTACCGTCGCTGGCGCATAACCGGCTCGAGAAAGCGAGAACATCATGCGTGTGGTCAAATACAGGTTTGTGTTGACACTGGATAATGTCGCCGTCAGTACGACAAAGTTCATCAAATGTTCGGCGCCTGGTATGTGGATGGTCTCGAAAACGTGAACGAACGGGCTCTCTTTTGCGCCGATCTGATCAGCAGGTAAAAGAGCCAGCAGGACCGCAATTGAACCGATATAGAAAATGATCAATCGCCCGACCATTGTTCTGAGCGCTTTTGGAATCGCCTTGGCCGGATCTTTGGCTTCGCCAGCCGTCACCGCGATTATCTCTGTTCCAATGTAGCTGAAGATAACGAATGGGATCGCAATCCAGACTCCCTTTATTCCATGCGGAAAGAAACGCTCGGCGGATTTGAAATTGTCGATTCCCGCGGCGTGGCCGCCTCCGATTCCAAAAATCAACAATGATCCGATCACGATGAACGCGACTATCGTGACGACCTTTATCATCGCGAACCAGTATTCGAATTCGCCGAAATTGCCGACGCTCCTGGCGTTTACATATACCATCGCTATTGAGAACAGGATGACCCAGACAACAGGATGAATTTTTTCCCGGGGTATCCATTTTTGCATGTAGATCGACGCTGCGACGACTTCACTTCCAACGGCGACGACCTGTGCAAACCAGTAGGCATAGCGAACGGAAAATCCGGCCCAGGGATTCACATATATTTCCGCGTAGACTCCGAAAGAACCGGCTGTCGGATGAACTACCGCCATCTCAGACAATACTCCCATCAGGAGTAGCGCAACGAAAGCTCCGATTGCATAGGTGATTATGATCGCCGGACCCGCGATGGGTACAGACAGTCCGGTGCCCAGAAAAAGCCCCGTTCCGATTGCGCCGCCCAGCGCAATCATTGTTAATTGTCTGGCGCTGAGCTGCCGCGAAAGACCCTTTTCGCGGTCAATTAGTTGGTCCGATTTTGCAGGTTCGGCGGATTCTTTAGACGGTGTCACAGGTTTCCTTCTGCACTTATTCCAGAACCATCAGTTCCCGATTGTCTTTTAATGCAGCCAGGACCTTATCTGCATCGTCTTCGGTGTTATATCCGTGAAATGAAACGCGCAGATTGCCGTCGCGCGTGGATGCCACGATACCGCGATCTGAAAAGCGCCCGAGCAGCGTCTCGATGTCCCGTGATTTCAGGACTACCAACGGTCCGACACTGTCGTCGGGAGTCACTGCTTTAATGCCCAGATTGCGCGCGCCGCTCAAGAATCGCTGGCTAACGGTGCGAACCCGGTCTTCGATGTTATTCAGACCCGCGTTGCACAGCAGCTCGATGCCTGCCTTTGCGGCATAACAACTTGGTATCGGCGGAGTGCCGGACTGAAAGCGATTTGCGGTATCCGCAATGTCCAGCTTGTCAGTGTTGAAGGAAAACGGATTTGTCTGGGCGAACCAGCCGCTCTGGCGCGGAGTCAGTAAATCGATCAAGCCTTCCTGCACATACAAAAATCCGACGCCTGACGGTCCCAACATATATTTCAGCGTGCCAGTAACCAGCATATCCACGCCCAATGACTTTACATCTATCGGACGCGTGCCAGCATCCTGAAAACAGTCCAGCAGCACCAGAGCGCCCTTGCGATGCGCCAGATCGGTAATGGTTTTGACGTCGGAACGGAAGCCGGTTCGATAACTGATTTGCGTGATGGAAACGACGGAGGTTTGATTGTCGATCAGCTTTTCGTAGTCTTCGATTTTAACCTGTCCGTCGCGAGACCTGACGAACTCAACTTTTGCTCCGGCCCTTTCCTGAGCAAGCCAGACGTGACCGACCGTAGGGAAATCGAAATCGGCCATTACGATTTTTGGCCGCTCGCGATAGTTCAGAGCCGACGCAACCGAATTGATACCGGTAGAGGCGCTGTAGACGACGGCCACTTCCGCGGGTTTTGCGCCGATCATCTCGGCAAATCTGACGCGGAGCTGTTCGTAATCCTGAATCCAGGTTTCCCAGGGCGAGCCGTACTGATCCCAGGACTGCAGCCATGATTCAGTCGCCTGTCGCACCGAGGTTGCCAATGCACCCTGCGAACAACTGTTTACATATGTCAGCCGATCAAAGATTGGAAAACTCTTTCTGAATTCGTTCAGGTCCATTTCTCGCTCAGATCCGAAAAATTGATTTGCTCAGTAAACGGCATATTAACAGCGAGTAAAGGAAGTTTCCACGATAATCCGGGTTTCGGAATCCGAACTGTTAACTGTTTGCCTTGCGTCCATCCGCGCGATTATGTAAAACCATCAGCGAGCTTGATATTAAACAACGTCGCATTCCGCACAGGAGCATTTCTATGAGGCTCAGCCATAGAGTTGTCTTAATATCATTGCTTGCCGGTATCGTGTTTGTCTCCGGATTCGTTCTGAAGAAACGGTCGCAGTCCCAGGCTCAAACCCCACCATCCAAAGCTCGTCTGACGCTCCAACCGTGCCATCTGGCACCGGGCGATCTCGATGCGAAGTGCGGCACCTACGAAGTATTCGAAGACCGCGCTGCGAAAACGGGCCGGAAGATCAGCCTGAATATTGTCGTAGTTCCTGCTTTGAACCCAAACCCGGCGCCCGATCCGGTTTTTTGGCTTCACGGCGGCCCTGGTGCGGCAGCAACGGCGACCGCACCAGCAGTAAGAGGTGGTTTTTTGGCCGGAGTTCATCAGGATCACGACGTTGTCTTTGTTGATCAGCGCGGAACAGGTAAATCGAACGGCCTGATGTGCGATATGGGAGACGATCCATCTAACCTTCAAAAATATTTTAGTGATTTGTTTCTATTGGACGATGTTCGACAATGTCGGGAAAAACTGGAGAAGATTGCAAATCTCAAACTCTATACGACACCGATAGCAATGGACGATCTGGACGAAGTCCGCGATGCTCTTGGATACGACAAGATAGATATCGTTGCTGCATCGTATGGGACCATAGCCGCACAAGTTTATATGCGGCAACATCCGGATCACGTGCGGGCTGTTTTTCTGGGCGGCGTGGCGAATACCGCCATCAAACAGCCTCTTCCGTTTGCTCAGGCAGCGCAGCACGCTCTTGATCTTCTTTTCGTCGACTGCGCCGCCGATGAACCCTGTCACAACGCATTTCCTGATTTAAAGAAAGAGTTCGAAACTGTCCTTGCTAGATTCGATAAAGGGCCGGTCACGGCGGAGTTGATCAATCCAAAGACCAGGGAAAAAGAATCAGTAAAAATTACGCGCGGTAATTTTGTCGAGCACCTGCGGTTGTTTCTGTACACAACGAACTTTGGTCGATTTCTGCCACTGGTGATACATCGAGCATACGAGAACGACTATTTGCCTTTTGAATCAATTTCTGTCGCATACAATCCAGGAGGAATTGTGTCGCGGGGAATGTATATGACAGTTACCTGCTCAGAGAGCATTCCGTTCATTACTGAAAAAGATATCGTCAGTCAAACGAAGGGAACTTTTCTCGGCGACTACCGCGTTCGAACGCACATCGAAGGTTGCAAGGAATGGCCGAAAGCAGATATCCCGAAGAGTTATATCCAGCCAGTAAAATCGGACTTGCCGGTGTTATTGATTTCGGGCGAAGTCGATGGCTCGACTCCGCCGTGGCTAGGCGAAGAGGTTGTGGAATCATTAAAAAACGGTCGCCAGGTGAAGATCAGGTACTATGGCCACCAACTTGACGGGCCGTGCTTATTCGGCATTTTGAATGAGTTTATCGAGAAAGGTTCGGCGAAGTCGGTCGACACATCATGCACCGATAAGATCAAACGGCCGCCCTTTGCGACGGAGATTCCAAAACAGTTTTCGCTTCAGTAAGCCATCAGGATTCGCGCTGTGCGGCTTCGCCGCTTCGATATATCCTGAGTCTCCGACTCAGGACTGAGGTTTGGACATTCCGGAGACAGTGTCTTATTTTTGCTGAGTCTAATTTACGTCGACCATTGCCCGAAGGGCAAGCAGTAAATAGCCGTGGGCAGAGCGAAGCGCCGCCCACGGAGTGATACACAACCGCGACCGACCCTGAAGGGGTCGGAGAAAGAAAGGCAACGTTTCAAGAGGAATTTATTCAATTTTTAAAGAAATACGAGATCGGTTACAACGAAAAATATTTGTGACGATGGAAAGGTCCGCCCCCTTCAGGGTCAGAGAACCTTATAATGCGTTCCGTGGGCGGCGCTTCGCTTTGCCCACGGCTATTAACTTTTTGCCCTTCGGGCAAATCAAATGTTCAAACTTCAGTATCCTGAGTCGGAGACTCAGGATACTGTGCGAAGTAAGCTTCCGCGGCAGAGCCGCGATTAAAATCTGCCTGGCGTTAAGCTATTTCCCGTAAACCTGAATTGAGAAAGAGTCCGGAATCATTGGTGCCCTTTGTGGACGGCCGCCGGCCGGCGTCGGAGGCGCTTGTCCGTATTCCGCTATTGCCAGATAGACGTTGTGCGTCTTCGGATCCAACGCCATAGTTCTCGCACCAGTATGAGTCGGAACGTTTTCTACAACCGTGAACTTGGTAGGCGAATCGACGTGAACCACTGTCAGAGTACCGCCTGCCTGACCGTTCGAGCTAAAGGCCAGTTTGGTTCCGGGATCATAGGCGTTTGCGTCAACACCCTTTCCAATCGGCGCTGAACCCACGACTTTTCCGGTTTCGGTGTTCGTCATGACCATTAAATCGGTCTCGCCACATCCCGAGAAAATCAGGTTGTGTTCGATATCGATTGCCATGCCTGACGGCCCTTTGCCAGGAGCGAGCGGCCAGTGACCTATGACGGTCAACGCCTTCGGATCAAACGCAATGACCTCATCTTTATCTTCGATGTTGACGAACATTCGCCCTTTGCCATTCGACTGCGCAAATTCCGGCTTTCCTCCGACATCCAACGTTCCGACGACTTCGCCAGTTGCGCCATCAATCGCAGTGACATCATGGCTGCGTCCGTTGAATGTGAACACTCGCTTTGTGAACGGATCGTAAGCAATGGCATCCGGATTCTGGCCCTTTATGGCGACGGTCCCGATAACCTTCAATGTTTTCAGGTCAAAGATTGTTACACTGTTTCCTCGGCCGTTGCTGGTAAAGCCGCGATTCAGATCGTTCGCTATCGCTATCCCATGCACGCCAGTGGTGTCAGGTATGTCGCCGACGACTTCGTTTTTATCAATATCGATAACAACTACGTGGTTTCCGTGTGAGACATACAGCTTGCGATTCGCGCTGTCCACATTTAGATAATCCCACCCACCTTCACCGCCGATCTTAATTGTTTTGATCAGGTGATATCCGCTCGGACCGGCCAGGCCGACCAGTCCAGCAATCATAACCAGCAATGTGCAACCTATAAGAAAACCCAGAGTTTTCCCCTTCATCGATTCCTCCTTTTGTCTGAATACCTTTTCAGAACTTACTGAACCAGAGCAACCAAGAACCGAACAGTAACTAAAGAATGAATGAACCACAGAGGACGCAGAGGACACAGAGGATTTTAATGTTTTTTCCCCTGTGCTCTCTGTGTCCTCTGTGGTAAATCATTCTTCCGTAAGTCTTCGATGTTTCAATCTTCCGTTCCAGTCCTTGTTGAGTTAAGACAATTATTAAGCTTCTGCTCTCACTCTTCGATCTCTTGTGACCATTGCGTAAACAGTCGGAGTAACAACCAGAGAGAGAAGCAAAGCGACTGCAAGACCTCCGATAACTGCAATTGCCAATGGCTGCAACATGTCCGCGCCAGAGCCAAGGGCCAATGCCAACGGCAACATTCCAAGAATTGCAGCAAGGGAGGTCATCAACACCGGACGAAATCTTCGCCTGCCAGAACGCACCAGCGCTTCGCGCAAAGTGTCGCCAGCGGCCAGATGCTCTTCGACTGCATCCAGCATCAGGATGCCGTTCTTTGCAACAATACCGACAACCATGATCATTCCCATCAGCGAGACTATATTCAGCGTCTTTCCGGTGATCATTAACGCAACCAGAACGCCTGAAAGAGCCAGAACAGATCCGGTGACAATTGAAATCGGATGCGCGAAAGAACGAAATTCTATTAAGAGAACAACGAACACAAGTACGATCGCCAGAGACAACGCCAGGATAAGTTCCTTGAAACTGGACTGTTGCTCGCTGTAAAGCCCGCCGTACTCGACCGTCATGCCCGGCGGTAATTTCAAATCTTTTGAGAGTTTGGCCTTGATGTTATTAATAGCGGTTCCAAGATCGACTCCGGATAAACGAGCAGTGACGGCAAGATCCTGGCGAAGCCCATCACGATCAATCTCCGGCTGACCTGGGTCGTACTCGATGCTGGCGACCTGATCGAGGCGCAATAGTGCGCCGCTGCTTGAGCGAATCTGCAGAGCGCGTAACGTCTCCAGCGACGTTCGGGCATCTTCCTTCGGAAAAATCACCCGGACCGAAATCAATCTTTCTGACTGGAGAATTGACGATGCAGTGTTGCCGCTCATCGCGGTTGTTACCGTGTTCGCGACATCGGTCGCGGTAACGCCTAACCTGGCGGCTTTTTCAGGATCGACCTTGAAGGTCACAGTCGGACCACCCAGCACTATTCCATTAAAGCTATCAACCACGCCGGGCAGGTCTTTTATCAGATCTTCAGTTTGTTCGGCTTTTTGCTGTAGAGCTTTTCTGTCCTCGCTGAAGATCTTGATCTCGACGGGTTCAGGCGCGCTGGTCAGATCGCCGATCAAATCAGACAGGATGCCAGCGAACTCGACCCGACTGAGCGCGGGTTCTTTCTCGGCGATCTGATCTCGCAGATCGTCGGTAACCTGATCAGTCGATCGTTTGCGGTTTGGTTTTAATTTAACCAGGAAATCTCCCGTGTTTGGTTCCGTGATCGAAAGACCAAGTTGAAGACCGGTACGACGAGAGTAACTCTCAACTTCCGGCGTCTCTTTCAACATTCCTTCGATATCTTCCAGCATTCGATTGGTTTCCTCGAGCGAAGAACCCGGCGGAGACCAGTAATCCAATACGAACGCGCCTTCATCGAACGACGGAAGGAATTCGGAACCCAACTTCCGATAGACACCGATGGAAATGATTATGACTGCGATTGAGACAACTACGATCACCGAGCGATTATCGAGAGAGAATTCCAAGACTCGCTCGTATCTATTGATGATGTGTCCAAGAAAGCGGCCGTGCTTGCCGCTCTCTTCCTCCTCCGCGTCCTGCGCTTCTGCATCGCTTTCGACATGCTTAACTTTAAGAAAACGTTCCGCCAGCACAGGCGTGAAGAAAAGCGCCAGGACTAATGACGTGAGCAGCGCCACCGCCATCGTCAATGCCAGCGACCGGAAAAATACGCCGGTGACACCGGTCAATAGCGTCAGCGGCAGGAATACGACTACCGGGGTGACGGTGGAGCCAATGATCGGAATTGTGAT
This sequence comes from Blastocatellia bacterium, assembly GCA_035652355.1. Taxonomy (GTDB): domain Bacteria; phylum Acidobacteriota; class Blastocatellia; order DASRDY01; family DASRDY01; genus DASRDY01. Next base: position 34,289 of record DASRDY010000190.1, on the reverse strand, counting down.
TTCGTGGACGGCGGCCATGACGGCTTCGTGTCGGGATTGGCCTTTGGATATGTGTGTATAGATATTTTCGACAACCACGATGGCGTCATCGATTACCAGACCAATTGCCGCGGCAACGCCACCGAGTGTCATCAGGTCAAACGACAGTCCGACCAGCCACATCGCCAGGAACGTGGCGAGAACCGTCACCGGAATCACCAGAATAGCTACAAATGTGGTGCCCACATTTCGAAGAAACGCGTAAAGAATAAAGATTGAAAGCAACAATCCGACGATTATTGAATCACGCACCGAATCAATAGAGGCGCGAACCAATAGCGACTGGTCGTAGAACGGAGCGATCTTGACGTCTTTCGGCAGTTGGGTGGCGACGCTTGCGAGTTCCTGCCGCACTCCGTCAACCACGGTTACGGTATTTGCGTCAGGTTGTCGGTAGATGTTCAGAAGCACTGCGCGCTTACCGTCAGCAGTGACAACGGTATACTGCGGCATGACACCTATACCCACAGTTGCTACCGCATCCAGCGTCACGGGTGCGCCGTTAACCATTGCCACGACTACTGAATTCAATTGCCTTGGATCTGTTGCCTGCCCGCTAACAAGAGCTAACTCCAGCCGGTGATTCTCTTCGATTAGTCCCGGCGACGCGATAATGTTCGCGTTTGAGATTGCGTCGACGACTTGCTGTAAAGAGACCTGGCGCGCGGCCAGTTTTTGAGGATCAACCGTGACGTGGAACTCCCGAACATCGCCGCCTGCTACCGCTACATTTGCCACTCCTGGCAATCGTGCAAGGCGCGGTCTGACAATGTATGTGCCCAAGTCTCGCAATGACGCGGGATCCCTGGAATCGGATGTCAGGCTGTAACCAGCGACGGGAAATACTGCAAAAGTCAGCCTGTTTACACTTCTAATCTGCGCGGTAGATGGCAGCGTCGTCGTTAATTGCGACAGTCGCGCCTGAACCAGTTGAAGAGCTTCGCGAACGTTCGTTTTCCAGCTGAAGAACAGATCGATTTCGGCGGATCCTCGACTGGTCGTAGATCGAATGCGAGTGATTCCCGGAACGCCGTTCATCGCCTCTTCTACCGGCCTCGTTACTGAGACCAGCATCTGAGGAGCAGCCACATCGCCGTTATCGATGATGACGGTAATTCGAGGGAAATCGGTTTGCGGGAAAATAGCAGTCGGCAGTTGAAACGCCGCGTATATGCCTGCAGCACATAACAATCCCACCAGCACGACCACTGCGCGCGCCTGATTAGATATTATTTGCGCCAGGGTCATTACTTCTCTCCCTTTTTGTCGTCGCCGGAATCTTTGTCCTTGTCCTTATCTTTATCGCTGTCTTTATCTTTGTCCTTATCTTCGTCTTCCTTGCTGACCTCGACTTTCGCGCCGTCCGGAAGAGCGTAATTACCCTCGATTACAACCGTTTCACCACCCGACAGGCCTGAGAGAATTTGTACGGCATCCGGAGTGGTTATGCCGACGGTCACCTTTGTCGCGTGAGCTACAGATTTGTCGTCGACGACCATTACCGTTCCTGTATTGCCGTTCGATGCATCCAGAGTCACGGCGGCCGCTGGAATAACGACGGCGTTGTCTACCGATTTGTTCGTGATGACAACATCGGCCGCGCTGCCGGCGCGAATGCGGCTGCCCGGATTCTTAAATGTCGCCCAAACTTCAACAGTGCGGTTTGTGGGATCGGCTGACCTGCTGATCAGAGTTACTGATGCTGTAACTTCTTCGCCGTTCAGATCGGCCGGAACGACGGTAACAGGATCGCCGTTCTTTAAAGTCGCGACGACGGTATCCGCGAATGGAGCTTTCGCGATAACTTCGCTCATATCCGCGATGTTGAATAATTTGTTGCCAGCAGCCGCGAACTCGCCTTTGTATTGGAACTGGTCTGTGATGACGCCAGTGAACGGAGCGCGTATTGTGGCGTAACTGAGCTGAGCTTCGAGATTAGCTAAGTGGTTTTCGGCTTCCCTTACCTTCTCTTCGGCCTGGGCGCGGTCCGTGGCGTTTGTGACTTTTGTCTTCAGGCTTGCGGTTTGTTCCGCCAGGCGAAGACTATTCTGGGCTTGATCATATGCAAGCTCGGACGCTTCCAGATCTTTCTTTGAAATGCCGCCACGGTCATACAGAACGCGCCGCCGATCAAGCGTTGCCTTGGCATTGTTCACATTCGCTTGGGCATCGCGAAGGTCTTTTTCCGCCTGAGCATTTCCCTGCGGGATCGTGCCTGCGCTCAAACCAGTGAGGTTGTAACGAGCTTCGGAGAGCGTGGCCGCGGCTTCGGATCTTTGCGCGCGCAGGTCTTTCGACTCCAGTTGAGCGATCACATCACCAGCCTTGACCGGTTTATTTTTCACGATTCCCATTTCAACAATCGGCGCTGAGATTTTGGCGCTGACAGTTGCCTGTTCTCTGGGTGTGATCGTGCCAACTGCGCGAATGGTGGATGAAATGGCTTTTCGCTCGGCGGTTGCGACTTTGACGCTGACTTTTACATCCGGCTCTTTCTCTTTTTCTTCGCCGGTCTTTTTGAAATACAAAAGAACAAGGGCGCCGGCGGTGATCAACAGGATCACAATAAAGATGAGCGGAACTTTTCGGTTATCGGGAATCCTGACTTTTTTCTCAGGTCCTGGCAGACCAGTCTCTGTTGTTTTGTTGTTGTCTGTCATTGGCCTGTCACCTGCCTTAATCTTGCCAGCGCGACTTGATAATCAAATAGAGCCTGCGCGAGAGCAGTTCGTTGCGCGCTGAGCGTTTTTTGGGCATCGGTTACTTCGACAATCTGAGCCTCGCCTGCCCGGTAGCGATCTATGGAAAGCTGAACGTTCCGCTCTGCATCGGTAATGCTGGCTCGAATCGCCTGTATTCGAGTCGCCGCAGTCGTCGCCTGAGTGCGAGCCGCGAGGAAATCCTGTGCGAACCCACGCAGAGCCAGCGTTCTCTGATACTCCGTGCTCTGCAGACGCAATTTCGCCTGGCGCTCTCGGCTCTTGCTTGCGCCCCAGTCAAAGATCGGAATGTCCAGGTTGAATGCGGCCGAAGCGCCGGAATGCTGTTTCAATTCGGGAAGATGAATCGAGTTTGAATCGAAGCCGCCGCTGATCGAATAACTCAATTGAGGACGCCGTTCCGCGCGGGCGGCGTTTACGTCCTGTTGCGCAGCCTGGCGTTGAGCCTCAATTTGCGCGATTTCAGGATTGCGCGCAATCGCGTCCGCGGTAAATCTGGTGATGTCATCCGGATTCGGAATTGTATTCATCAAATCCGTTGTCACTACCTGAGCATCCGGTTGATAACCGATCAGCGATCGCAAACCGGCCGCTGCGATCTGTTCCGCTGCTCGCGCCTGCTCCAGATCATCGCGACTGTTCGCGGTTTCCAGCCGCGCGCGGATCAAATCAACCTGAGGAACTTCGCCGCCGTCGAAGAGCAGCGAGGTTATGCGCTCGAATTCCTGTGCTGCGGTTAAATTGAGCTCGGCGCCCTGTCGTTTCGTAACGCTGACCGCCAATCCGAAATAGGCTTCTTCGGTGGCCTCGGCCAAGGTTCGACGCGCCGCTTCGGTCCCGGCATGTGCGGCAGCCAGCAATGCCTGATTCCTTCTCAATGTGGCTCGCAACCGCCCGGCAATGTCCAGGTCACCGCTGACGTTTATGAAGCTTTGAAACTCCTTGATTGCGTTAGCAGCAATAAAGCTTGGGTCTCCCTGGAAACCCAGTGGCGGCGAAATAAAAGGCGTCGTGTAAATGAACGCCTGCGGTGCTGTGATTTTTGGCAAAAATGCTGCCCGCGCCTGGTTGACATCTTCGGCAGCAATCTGTTCGTTTAGCTGCGCCTGTTGGAAAGCTGATGCTTGACCGAGCGCCAGCCTGACAGCATCCTCGCGCGTCAGCGGATTTCCCGGAGTCTGCTGTTGGGCGCCAGTATCCGGCTGTTGCGGCTGTTTTTGCGGAGGCGTTTGCGGAGTTGGCGCCGGATTATTAGTTCCAGGTTTCGCTGGCGGCTGTTGTTGCTGCTGCTGTTGCGTTGGTGGTTGTTGTGTCTGCTGCTGGCCAAACACAGCGCTCGCAGGCACAGTATTCACCGAAACAATCATGCATAAAAGCAGGACGGATGCACGTTGCCTGACTTGCTTAATTAACAGGAGCACTCTTTGAGACGAGGGCATTTCCAGTCGATCCAATTGTTTCATCACTCGATTTGTTTGAAAAACTGGGGAAATTCTCTTTATTTAACAAGACCATACAATGCTCATATATCGTCTCTGCCAAAAGAGCAAGCCAGTTATTGTACTGGTTAAAAGATTAACAGAGGATTAACCTCGTCCGTCTTTCAATTCAAAGAGGGAGAGAAACAGTAAATGTGCTGCCTTTGCCGGGCACACTGGCTAGATTAATCGTACCGTGATGCGCTTCGGCGATCCACTTTGCGATGGCAAGTCCAAGACCGCTGCCTCCGGCGCTGCGCGATCTGGACTTGTCCACTCTATAGAATCGGTCAAACACTTGCGTGGCCGCTTCGGCCGGAATTCCTATTCCAGTGTCGGCAACCGTTATCCTTACTTGACGATCTTCGATTTGCAGACTTATTTTCACCTGTCCTGCCGGGTTGTTGTACTTGATCGCGTTATCCAGCAAGTTCATTATCATTCGCCGCAACAATTCCTCGTCGCCTTTATAGGCAATATCTGGCTGACTTTCGTTTGACAGCATTATGCCTTTTACGCTGGCTATCACCTGCATTCCATGAACGCATTCATCGACAATGTCATTCAGGTAAAGATCATTGACGTTGAGAACGCGCTGGCCAGCATTTGCCCGTGACAGGGCCATCAGGTCGTCGACGATTCCAGTAAGTCGTTTGGCTTCATCCTGAACAGTTAATAATGCATCTTTGTATTCTTCGGTCATTCGCTCTTTTGAAAGCGCAACATCGGCTTCGCCTCTTATAATGGCGATTGGGGTGCGCAGCTCGTGCGATGCGTCTGCCATAAACCTTCGCATGTTTTCGAACGAAGATTCCAGACGGTCCAGCAATTGATTGAAAACAATTGTAAGACGGCCGATCTCATCGTTTGGATTCGCGACTCTCAACCGCTCGTGTAGATTCTCTGTTCCGATTCGTTGCGCCTGGCCGGTCATCGCAACAACAGGTGAAAGACTTTTGCTGGCTAGAAAGTATCCGCCCAGCCCGGCCAGAATGAGCGCGGCCGGTATGCCAAGGTAAAAGGTACGTCGAAGGAATTCTAACTGCTCGTGCGTTTCGAATAGCGACTGGAAAGCCGCGACTACGAAGGTGGAATTTCCAATTTTGACAGACCGCAAGGCAACGCGCGCTCCTTGACGGCTTACCCCTGAAAGCGTGACAAAGCTCGGTTCTTCGCCCGAGCGACCAGCAGCAGTTGAAAGCAAGTCCGTATCGAACACCGGCAATCGATCTTTTGTATAATTTGTCGCCAGCATCTGACTGCCCTGGAAAAAGGCGAGATAAACATCGGGCAACTTTAGATTGTTTAGTGTCTCTTTGCTGGCTTGCGCCGCGTTGCCGCTCTCCCGCATTTCGTCAGATAAAACCGAGACAGCGTTTTGATCAACATTCGCCAGCAATTCGTCCAGACGATCATTCAATTGTCGCGACAAAATGAGATAGACGCCTACGCTGAATCCTATCAGCAATATGCCAAAACTGAGCACATACCACAAAGTCAGGCGCAGACGGACACTCTTAAACACTGTCGTCCTCCGCGTTGTCCGTGAGCATATAACCTTCGCCGCGTCGCGTATAAATCAATGGCGGGTCGAAGCCTTCGTCGATTTTTTTTCGGAGCCTGCGAACGTAAACGTCGATCGTGTTTGAAAACGGATCGTAGTTATCGTCCCAGACATGCCGGGCTATCTCCTCCCTGCTGACGAGTCTGCCCTTTTTCACGAGGAAGAATTCGAGAAGAGCATACTCTTTTGCCGTAAGGCTAATCGATTTTCCGTCGCGAGAAACTGCATGATTAGCAGTGTTCAAAGTCAGATTCGACGCCTGAAGCACTGCGGATCTAAGTTCTTTTCCGCGCCGCAAGAGCGCACGGACTCTCGCAAGCAATTCTTTAAACTCGAACGGCTTGCTCAAATAATCATCCGCTCCGCTGTCGAGTCCCATTACCCGGTCGTCAACGTCGTTGCGCGCGGTCAACATCAACACGGGAGTGCGACTGCCGCGCGTGCGCAATTCGCGGCAGACCTCAAATCCGTCCTTCTTGGGAAGCATGATATCCAGGATGATCAGGTCGTAATCGTTTACGGCGGAGTGGAAAATGGCCTCTTCGCCATCCGACGCCAGGTCGACGGCATAACTGTGCTCGCGCAAACCCTTTGCGATAAATCGAGCAACGCGGGGTTCATCTTCCACTAACAGCAGTCTCAAAGCTAACGTTCCTGTCCTTTAAAGAATTGTTTGATTAATATACAATCCGCTTCATTAATTGTTAATTAATCGCAGATAATCAAACCGATTTTTTTGATGAAAGGGCCACAGATGCTTCAAAAAGCTGTCGAGCGAAGTGAGAAGCTCAAAGAGGGACAAACCAACTGCACCGTCAAAGACGAGAAAGGCAAACCGTGCCACGGCTATCTGAAAGAATGGGGAGCGGCGCCGTCAGAGGTCACCAATCAAATCGCAAAAGGCAATGTAGTCCTGCGATGCTCGCGCTGCGGGGCACTGTATGAGAGCGAACCTCACAATCATTTGCGGCCGCGAGGGAAAGATTAAGGATTTTAGATTTTAGGCCCTTTCAGGCAACTTCTATGTGGACTCATTCAGGAACCTGGTCGGCACGATACGACTGAAAGGTATCAAGCGAGTATTCGCTTATGCGTCAGGGCTTAAGGGAGGTCATTCACGGCTTGTGCGCTAGCCAAGTCCAAATGGCCATCGAATATTGGTTTTGTTGAAACTGTTCCCTGTTATTAGAACCGCTTTCTTTATGAATAAGCGAAAAATTGTTTAAACACAATCTGTTCCGTTGTGAAATCGAAATCTAGGGCATTCTTTTGTTAACATATCCAGTCCAGTAAACGGCATCAAGCTGAATTTCCCGTTTGGCTCTAATCCGAATGCTTCTATAACCTTTCGGGTTTCGATTATTCAGCCAACCATAAACGATCATTTTGTATCCGCGCGCCTCTGAAACCTTTAAAGGTAAAGATACTCCGTCAGCATCAACAATTTCTACCTCTGGAATTGTGGTTAAGCCGTTAGGCATTTGTACGCCTTTAAGAAATTTTTCAGGAACTAGAAACGGTTCGGCTAGGTGAAGGCTGACAGCTTGTACATCCCCGATAAGCTCAAACGGTTTATCCGGCGTTATTTCAATCCATTCAGGCGAAATTTTTGTCAGTCCCGCTACGTTTTGGTCAATATACGGGCTCTGTTTATTAATAACCTCTTGGTACGTTCCAAAAACAACAAGGATAATAAGACTGTAAGCGATTACCGACGTTGACATATGTAACCCGTTTCCTTCTCTTTGATAAGCGCGAATTTACCCGGAGGCTGGGTTATCCGCGCCGGCTGAAAACCACTTGGCGTGATAGGGATTGTCTCGACGTTTTTCGTGGAGGCGGCATCAGAATTCTGCATCCGACAACCGTGGATTTTGAATGATGCCAAGCCCGTACACCAAATGCTAGGGCCGTAGAGCTGAGAACTACAGAAGCAACAAGCAGCAGCGGAACCTTGCCGAAAAAGCGTACTCGTCGGGCAGACTCAACTATACTCTTGAAGGACATCTTGACACCCTGAAATTTACTAAAATTGCAGTACAACCGCGCAGAGGCAAGGGCTGGTTTCGTAGACTACTGACATATTGCAGACTTAAAGGATCAGCGCCTGAAAAAATCCCTAAAATGATTAACCTCGTTGATTTGATCTATAAAGAGTATTTCAGAGCTTTGGCGATGTGGGGATCGGAGACGCGCTGAATTTAAATCGAAACATCTTGCGGTTAATGTGAAGTTATATAGAAAAGCGCTAGTCTCTGGCGAACTACCAATAAAGCCTCGAAATAGCCTCTTTAAACGTCCACGACGGCATCATACGCGGCAGGCCGGAAAAAGCAACCAGAAAGTTGTAAATTCGGTATAAAATCTAAGGCTTCGACAATAACGAATTGCTTTCTTACCACCACCAGGATTTGCGGCGCTTCTTTTGGTTGTTTGAAAGGAGCGCTATTCCCACCCCTGCTAACCCCGCCGCAGCCAATGCCAGCCAGCCACGGTTCATATCCGCCCAAAGTTGCGGACTGTTGTAGCTCGCCCGACTGTCAAAGCTTCCGTGCGCTCCATGATCGCCGGGCACCGGCTCCCACAAATTATCACGACGATTGGGATCGACCGGCTCGTCAGTTTGCTGAGAATCATACCCCGTTCTAGCCAGATAGTGATCTAACGCGCCCGGTGCGATCTTGTTTCCGACTATTGCCTCAACAGTGGGCATTCCGACGAACATCTCTCGCCGATCGTGATGGGCGGCATAGTGGATTGCACGCGCCGCGACTTCGGGTTGGTAGATTGGCGGCACGGGTTGAGGCTTTCGTGGCAATCGCGATTTCACCCAGCTAAACTGCGGAGTATTCAATGCGGGCATCTGTACCATCGTCACGCGAACGTTGCTTTTGTCGTGGAGCAACTCCGTCCTGAGCGAATCGACAAACCCCTGGATGGCGTGCTTCGCTCCGCAATAAGCCGCCTGCAACGGTATGCCGCGATATGCGAGAGCGGATCCAACCTGAATTATCACGCCTCTATCGCGCGGCAGCATTCGTTTCAGCGCTGCCATCGTGCCGTATACGAAGCCCAGATAAGTTACTTCCGTTACGCGACGGAATTCTTCAGGGGTCATTTCTTTAATCGGTGAGAATACAGAAACCATCGCGTCGTTGATCCAGATGTCTATCGGCCCAAACTCTTCTTCAACTTTTGCTGCGGCTTGTTCGACGGCGTTGGCATCAGAAACATCCAGCGGAAGAACGAGAGCTTCGCCGCCCAGCTCTTCAACTTCGCGGCGAGCGCCTTCCAATCCATCTTTCCCTCTTGCTATCAAACCGATCCGAGCACCGTCCCTGGCAAATCTCTGAACGGTGGCGCGGCCTACACCGGCAGAGGCGCCGGTTATAACTACCACTTCCGATCTGTGTTCCTTGTTCGTTGAGATTGTGTTTGATGGTTCGGGAAATGTTTCCTTGAAAAAAACCGAAGTATTCTCATGTGTGCTCATCGTTGTTTCCCTCCGCGCGCGGGTCGTCTGAACCTGAATTGGTTTTCTGGGGGTTCTCGCGAAGCTCGACTGCCAGGTCGCCTTCGGTACTGAGGATTTCAAACTCTGTGCCGTTATCTGATGTTCTGTCGAATCTCAGATCGACTTTCGCTTTGCCTATCCTGAGCCTTCTGATCTCCAGATGGTTCACCGGATAAGGAAGGATAGGATCGATAATCTTAAGTCGGTTTTCAAACGCGTCCGGTACTAATCCCAGCAATGTCGTTAACATGCTGGGCATCGATCCTGCCGCCCATGCTTGCGGATGACACGCGACGGGATAATGAACGGGTCTGCCATAGTCGTCTCTTGAAAAACCGGCAAAGACTTCGGGAAGACGATAATTGGCAAAATGCAAGGCAGCGTCACTGATGCTTTCGAATATTTGACATGCCTCTTTGTTAAATCCGTATCGTTTAAAGCCTGCTGCAATCAAAGAATTGTCGTGCGGCCAAACGGTGCCCAGGTGATAACCGATTGGGTTGTAGCGTCGCTCGCGTTCAGAAAGCGTTCGGATTCCCCATCCGTTGTACATGTCCTCAGCCATCATTTTTTCGACGATCTTTGCTGCTTTGTCGACATCGCCAATACCGGACCAAAGCACCTGCCCGGCGTTTGACGATAATACCGCGGCAGGTTTGTTTTCCGCCTGCAGCGCCAGCGCATAATATTCCTTGTCCGAGAGCCAGAAATCGCGATTGAATCTTCCTTTTAAATCATTAGCTTCTTTTTCCAGTTCATTGCCTCGATCTTCGTCCCCTGCTCGACGAAACAGATTGGCCACGGACATCTTCGCCATATAGACATAGCCCTGAACTTCGGCAAGCGCTATCGGCGGTGTCGCCAGCGTTCCATTTTCATTGACGATAGCGTCACCGGAATCTTTCCAACCCTGATTGGTGAGCTGACTCTCGCCACTGCTGCCGTATCGCAGGTATCCGCTTTCATCGCGTTTTGTGGAATCGGCAATCCATTTCAAAGCATTTTCGACATTGGCGCGCAGCTCGTTGAACAGAGTCAGGTCTCCTGTCCATTTCGCGTGCTCAGCCAATAAGATCAGGAAAAGAGGCGTTGAATCCACCGATCCGTAGTATGGCGAGTATGGCAATGCTCCAACGTTAGTGAGTTCATCAATTCGGAACTCGTGCAGGATCTTGCCTGGTCCTTCCTCGCGCCATTCGTCTGTCTGCGTGCCCTGGTATCTGGCTAAGAGTCGCAAAGTCTGTTCGGCCACTTTCGGCTCGAACGCCAGTGTTTGCAGCGACGCCGTGATGCTGTCGCGACCGAATAATGTTGCATACCAGGGCGTTCCGGCAGAGAAAAATTCACTGCCGGACAGAGCGCTGCGCAGCATACGCAAATCCCGAAGAGACCGGTCGATAATTTTATCCGCAAGTTTGCTGTTACTGTGAATCTCCGTTTGGTTGCTGAGCCACGATCGCGTTTTCTTGTGCAACGATTCTTCGATAGCGTCAATATCGAACCCTGGTTTTCGTCGCGGTGCAGGGGCTTTGCTTTCGTCGACCTCTTCAATGCACAGCGAAATGGCAAGCCTTGCGGTTGCGGTTGGTTCAACCTTCAGCTCGAAACCAGCCTCTGAGTTCTGCTTCGATTTTGGCGATTCGGAAAAGTGAACGGTCAACGTCCTTTTTACGTTGTCTTCTCCATCATACTGGAAGAACAACGCGTCATCATTCCACGAAGGCTCGTGGAGCTTTCCGGATGTTTCTTTGCCGAGACCACGGACAATAAAGATGTCTTCGAACGCGGCAGTGAATGAGAAAGAGACGTTAAACGAAACCTGGGCGTTGGAAAAATTTCTGAAACTGATCACATCGTAAACTGCCGTCTCATCACTGTTGATGATCCGCTCCAGTTTTATCCCAAGTTGGTCCTTGCCAATTTTATTCCCGTCGGAGTCGGACGATTCCGGGGGTATCAACTCAAACGTCGATTTGAATCCAGCCTTCGAGCTTGCCGCGAGTGTCCTTGGTTTCGTATTATTGATTTTGACTTCGTAACCGTTCAGATATCTGCAGTCGTGATAGTAGAGGCCGAAGCCATGTCCGTCTCCGATTGGAACTGTTCCATTCTTATGCGCAATGAAAAACAGATCTTCGTCTTTGATCACGATCGCGTCGGCTATGCTCTGTAGCGTAGAGGAAGTCTGGCGGTTTACCGTCGAATGTTTGTGGTTTTGCTTGCTGTTATGCTGCGGCTTTTGCGTGTTGCCGGATCGAGCTGTTTTTTTTCGCTGTACAGACATTTGCTTTCGTTTCCTTAGTTGCAATCATTATTCCGCCTTGATTCCGGCTTGATTTCGTCCCGCTTTCAGCAGATTGAACCCAAAAGCTGGCTTAGCGCTTGACTCTCTGTTACTTGTACCTTATAAAACCATTTATATATGGACCTGCGCCTCTCGACCAAAGCTGAATACGGACTGAAGGCTATGATAGACATAGCCAGTCAAGGTGGAGACAAACCCGTGCAGGTCATTGACATAGCTCGCCGTCAAGGGATAGCCCGCGAATCTCTTGCGGTTCTGATGATTGATTTGAAACGAGCCGGTCTGGTCGCCAGTGTTCGAGGGCCGACGGGCGGCTACCTTCTTACTAGAGATTCCGAACACATTTCTGTTCGCCAGATAATTGAAGCTTTGGAAGGACCGATCGGCAGTGCTTTTAAGCAAAAAGAGCCAAGGTACGGCGCGGGTGCCGCGATCCACGAGACGTGGCGTAATTGCCTGATGACCCTGATTGATACTTTGGAGAACACCTCGCTCGACAGCTTGGCGAAGCTTTCCTACTCGTCAGCCTTAAAAGCCAATCAATCGAAGGCCTCAGAGGACGTGCCGGAAGGCTATGTCTTCAATATCTAAGTTTCGCAGCATGGATCGCAGTCAGCTTGACTGCATCGGTTTTGAGGTGGGCGATTTCGATTAGTCGCTCGCATTCGTTACGAACGCAGACTGGAAGTCTGTGCTACATGACTGCGTCCGAAGACTATGTCTTCAATATCTAAGTGAAATCGTGGCGTGGACTTTAGTTCGCGCAAACTGTTGAGCTGCCACGATTAAATACCTCCAGTCCATCTAAAGGACCCAAAAATAAGCGATCAAATCCTTTGCCTTAAAAGTTTCCGTTTCTCGGCATTAAAGCCTTGCCCCGGGTCTAATATAAATTCTAACATCATATATATAATATATATTGACGATTTGTATATGTATGCTAGGATTAGTCCGTATTGAAAACCAAGCTGCACTGTTTCCCGTCAATAGGAGGCGGAAATGATTCACCAGAATAATTCCTTGAACCGTGGTAGGGTGCTCCTGACTGGCGCAGGTCCTGGCGATCCGGGATTGCTGACGGTCAAAGCTCGTGAGGCGATCATGCTCGCAGATGTCATTCTCCACGATGGCCTGGTGAACGATTCGATTTTGGCATTTGCAGATCCTGATGCAGAGATAATCGACGTAAGCAAGCGAGCAGGAAATCCGCTCTTCACTCAATCTAAAATAAACGAAATTATGATTCAGTTAGCACAAGAAGGAAACCAGGTTGTGCGGTTGAAATGCGGTGATCCGTTCGTTTTTGGTCGCGGCGCGGAAGAAGCTCTGGCGCTGACCGAAGCTGGTGTCGACTGGGAGGTGATACCTGGAGTGTCGGCGGGACTGGCAGTTCCGGCTTATGCGGGTGTGCCGTTAACTCACCGGAAATTATCCAGCAGCGTTGCATTCGTGACGGGTCAGGAAGATCCAAATAAACCGGAGGCTAAAGTCGACTGGGCAAAACTGGCGAACGCGGTCGATACAATCGTTATCTTCATGGGGCTTGGGCAAATCAGGCAGATCGCGAATTCATTGATTGAAGCGGGTCGCCATCCAAATACTCCGGTCGCCGTAGTCGAATCCGGAACCTATGCTCATCAGCGCACAGTAACGGGAACGCTTGATAATATTGCCGAGGCAGTCATCGATTTCCAGTCTCCATCGCTGATTATCATCGGAGAGGTAGTAGATTTGAGGTCTGCTCTAAATTGGTTCGATCCAACCTTAAGATTTACCACAGAGACACAGAGTCACAGAGCTAAGATTTGTTCTCTGTGACTCTGTGTCTCTGTGGTGAATTCTTCTTTATTTAATCGATATGGCTATACCTAAAATTGAAATAATCAAACAAAGAAAAGACGGTTTGGATGTTCTGCCGGATATTATGAGAGCGGCAAGCCTTGGATTGGAGACGCTCGATCCGGATGATGCCGAGCTGTTGAAATGGTACGGAATCTATACCCAGCGGCCGGCTGCCGATGGTTATTTCATGGTCCGCATCCGAATACCGAATGGGCTGCTGACATCAGAACAGGTTAGAACAATCGCCGAACTGAGCGATCTTTACGGACGCGGTTTGTCAGATATTACCGTGCGGCAGGATATCCAGCTTCATTGGGTGCGGATCGAAGATATCCCTGACATTTTTGAACGGCTGAGCAACGTCGGACTGACAACTCAGCAGGCTTGCGGGGACACTGTCCGCAACATCATCGGATGCCCAGTAGCGGGCATTGACGCTGACGAAATCTGCGATACATCGCCGATAGTTGCGGATTTGACAAAACTTTTCCTTGGCAATCGGGCTGTCACGAATCTGCCGCGCAAGTTCAAGATTTCTGTCTCAGGATGCAGAATCCATTGTACTCAGCCGGAGATTCAGGACATCGGGATTTATGCGGTTAATCAACCTGACGGATTAAACGCGTTCAGAATTCGTGTTGGCGGTGGGCTGGCTACGGCTCCGCGATTCAGCACTGATATGGGAATTGTCGCCCAAGCTGAAGAGTTGAACGAAATCTGCTCGGCGATTATTTCGGTTTTTCACGATCATGGTAGTCGCGAGAACCGCAAGAAAGCTCGCCTGAAGGTCGTCATCGAAAATTGGGGAATCGAAAAATTTCGCAACGAAGTTGAAAAGCGACTAGGAAGACAACTAACTCGCGCGGCTGATCCAGAACCTCTTTACTCGGGTTCGAGAAGTCACGTAGGCATTCACCGACAGAAGAGTTCAAATCGTTACTATGTCGGACTTGCGGTTGTGGCGGGAAGGCTGTTGCCGGGACAGCTTTCGCGGCTTGCGGAGCTTGCCAACAGATACGGTGATGGTCGGCTGAGAACAACTATTGATCAGAGTTTGCTGCTGGTCGGAATCGAAGAAAAAGATCTGTCACCTCTTACCCGAGAACTAAAAATCACAGGCTTTGAAGTAAAACCATCTTCACTGCGTCGCAATATAATCGCTTGCACCGGCATTCAATTCTGCAAGCTGGCGCTGGCGGAAACTAAATCGCGAGCGGCAACAATCGTCGAAGAACTGGAACAACGGATCGTCCTGCCAGAAGATGTCCGCATTAGTGTAACTGGCTGCCCGAACTCGTGCGCTCAATACGATATCTGCGACATCGGTCTGGAAGGCGGCCAGGTGACTATCAATGGAGAGAAACACGAGGCATTCAGCTTCCTGATCGGAGGCGGTCTCGGAGAAATGGAACGCTTCGGCCGCAGACTGCCCGGCCGAGTTCTTTCGGATGATGTTGCTCCTGCCATTGAGAAATTGATCAACTGGTACTATTGCGACAGGCGGCCCAGCGAAAGTTTCAGAGCATTCTGCTGGCGTCATTCCGTCGAAGAGATCAATGATATTGTGAAGTCGTTCGCAAAGGCAGATGCGGTTGCGGTTTAATCTCAACATATGCTCGTCAGTACAGCTCCGAATCTGGAAATCGAGTTTGGAAGTTGGTATCGACAAACTGGTATGTCGCAGCATAGTCAGTTATATTCCTCTTTCTTAAAGAGGGTTCCGAACCATGCTGGACATCTTCGAAGAATTGAAATCGATAACAAAACTTTTAATTAGCAAAAATATCAACTATGCCTTATGTGGTGGCCTCGCCATGGCGGTTTATGGGAAAACCAGAGCTACAGTCGATATTGATTTGCTGATCCTAAGTGAATCACTTGATGAGGTCCTTGAATCAGTTCGCGAGTTGGGATACACAATAAAAGCGCAGCCGACGACGTTTGCTGGCGGCTCAGTTGAAATTCGTCGCATTTCAAAGCTCGATCCGGATGCAGGCGACCTATTGGCGCTTGACCTTTTGCTGGTTACATCAGCAATCAAGAACGCTTGGGACACTCGAATACAGATGAGATGGGACGATGGTATAATATCTGTTGTGTCGCGCGATGGACTGATTTCGCTCAAGTCGTTGCGCAAGAGCGGGCAAGACCTTGACGATATTAAGCAGTTGAGTGAAATTGATGAAAGTTGATATGTCACCCAAAGCAATAACGGTAAGGCTGAAGCGGGCATCTCAGTTGCGCAAATTGTGCTTATCTCTTGGAAAGGCTAAACCGATCAAAGAAGTCTCCGCCGAAGAAGGCAAAAGTGATCCCTCGGTTCAATCTAAACAAAACAAGCAATGAAGCGCTACCAGGATAGCGCTCATCCCTCAAAGATTGACGAAACGTAGTACCCGATTACGCCGAATCATCGTGCTTCGCACGATCCGGGCAGGGACGAGCCCTGCCCCTACAACGTACCAACACTGCGTGGTTACCTACACGACCTCGCGGACCTCATTCTCAAATACAGTCTTGATGATGTCCCAGCGGTCCTTTTCGCCGCGCAATAGCGACTCTGCAAATTTCCAGGCTTGTTCGGTCTTTACGTTGCCCGGCATTGGGGGCTCGTTCGGATCGACTATTGCCTCAACCAGAACTGGTCCGGGCGTTGACATAGCTTGGCTCAGAACGCTGTCGGCGTTCGCAGGATCGTCAAGAGTAAATCCCTGAACTCCGCAGGCCCGTGCAACTCCCGCGAAATCTATCGGCTGCAGTTCGCATCCGAATTCGGGATTGCCTTCCATCACGATCTGCTCCCATTTGATTTGGCCAAGCGAGTTGTTCCTGATCACCACCAGCTTGACCGGCAGATTGTATTTCACCAGCGTGGCCAATTCACCCATCAGCATCGTCAATCCGCCATCGCCCGCCAGACATACTACCTGTCTTCCCGGATTGCCAATCGCAGCGCCGATGGCGTATGGAAGCCCATTCGCCATTGTCGCCAGCGTTCCCGAGGCCGCAAACTGCATGTTGCCGCGCATCTTTATATATCTTGCCGCCCAGGTCGTGACTGTCCCGGTATCAGAGCAGATAAGCGCATCGTCGTTGATCAACTTGTTCAGGTGGTATGCTACTACTTGTGGTTTCAGCGGTTTGTCGTCTCTGTTGCCGCGAGTCTCCTGCAACTGGTTCCACTTCTGCATTCTTTCCTGAGCTTTTTCCAGAAATGACCTATCGTCTTTACGATGGATTAAAGGAACCAATGCGTTCAACACGTCTTTGCTCTTACCCACCAGAGCAACTTCGATCGGGTAGCGTAGACCAATCCTGGTCGGATCAATGTCGATTTGAATCGCCTTTGCTTTGCCTGGTTTCGGATAAAAATCGATATAAGGGAAACTGGTGCCGATCATTATCAGAGTGTCACATTCTTCAATCGCGTCCTGTGATGGCGCTGTGCCCAGCAGACCTATGCCGCCGGTCGTATAAGGGCTGTCATCCGGCACGACAGCTTTGCCAAGGAGCGGTTTGATGATCGGTCCGGCCACGAGTTCTGCCAGTTGCAGCACTTCCGCCCGAGCCTTTAAAGCACCTTGTCCCGCGAGTATCGCGACTTTCTTGCCCTCGTTAATAATGGCTGCGGCCTGTTCCAGCAGTTCCTTTGTTGGTAAAGGATATGATCTGGCATAGATGTCGTCGGTATGATGCGCAACATTCATTGTCGATCGTGGCGTTTCGGATTCAGACCAGCTTTGAATATCTTTCGGAATAGTCAGGTGAGCGACGGTGCGGCGAGACATTGCCACTTTGACTGCTTCGTCCAGGACATTGTAAAGATGGGCCGGACCCATTACCCGTTCGTTGTACGCGGCGACATCCATAAAGAGCTTGTCCAACGCCACATCCTGCTGGAAGTGCGTACCACTGAGATCGTGGAAAGTATGACCGGTTATAGCGAGAACCGGTTGCCCGTCGAATTTCGCATCGTACAGGCCGTTGAGCAGATGTATGCCGCCCGGCCCCGATGTCGCTACACAAACGCCTAATCGTCCCGTGAATTTTGCATAACCGCAGGCAGCAAACGCCGCAGATTCTTCGTGGCGGACTTGAATGAATTTTATTTTATCCTGATTATTTCGCAGGCCTTCGAATATTCCGTTGATACCATCGCCAGGCAGACCAAAAATTGTATCGACGCCCCATTCGACCAGGCGCTCGATTAACATCTCAGCAACTGTTTTTGCCATCGCAGACTCTCCTCATTTAGAAACGCAAATAAACACAAAGGTTCAGCCAAAATTAGAGTTAACGTTTTATCTATGCACACTTTGTTCCATTTACGCTAGACAACAGGCTGCCAGCCTGTTGCCGATATTTAGCGCGCTCTCGGAGGTAGTCAACAGGCTGGCAGCCTGTTGTACTCTGATCATTTATGTATTGTTAGAAGGCTGACCTGAAAAGTTCCTGTATTTAAATGACGGATGACAGTTTGTTTACACAAGCACGGCTAAGTCCACATCCAGACGTGCGACAGCACCCCTTGTGCGACTGATTATAGTTAAAACAGCGAGATGCTCCGGTGAAAAAACTGGAGCATCGATATTGTGGTACGAGATATGTATGTCGCACTGCACGGCTGAATTGTGCAATTTAGACTGAAGAACGCGGAGGGAAAGATTTAGCGCATATGTCGATCTTCTTTTTGTCTGCCGCCAAACAATGTGGCGAGGCGAAATGGCAGCCCTCTGCCGACATATACCAGACGCGGCGCGGCTTACTCATCAAATTTGATCTTGCAGGCGTCAGATTAGAGGATGTCTCTGTGAATATTCGAGATTCTTATCTGACGATTAGTGGCGTCCGGAAAGACTGGGCGCTCGAGGAAGGTCTGACTTATTACTCAATGGAGATTTCATACAGTTGCTTCGAACGAACGATCAAGCTCCCTTTCGACTTGCGACACGCGCGAATCGATACTGATTATCGTGATGGAATGCTGGTGGTCAGGATAGAAGCGGTTGAAAGAGAGGAGACGCGATAAACTAATGGAAAATTTACAAGTATTACCGGTATTGCCAGTTAAAAACGCGGTTCTCTTTCCTTATTTATTGATGCCGCTGAACGCCGCACGTCCGTCATCAGTCGCCGCAATTGAAGCTGCATTGGGCAGCGAAGAGAAAGAGATTATTGTTGTCACGCAACGCGACTCCTCAGTCGAAGAACCGGGACAAGAAGATCTGTTCACGATTGGAACGCGCGCCGTTATCAAACGAATGGCTCGACCAACCAATTCAATGTTCGAGGTTTTGGTTCAGGGTGTGGAACGCGTTGTCCTGATCCGTCTGGAACAAACGAATCCTTACATTCGAGCGCGAGTGCGACCTCATCCCTTGCCTGAAGACAAGAGTACGGAAGTCGATGCGCTTAATCGAGCACTAATCGATCTGGCAGGTCGCGCTTTCACGTTGATACAGCCACAGGCGCCGCAGGAAATTTCTCAACTGCTGAGAAGCACGCAGTATCCGCTCCGGCTGGTTTATATGCTGGGTTCGATGATGAGCATCGATTTCGAGAAAGAGCAGGCTTTGCTTGAAGCCGAGAGCAGACTGGACGCTCTGCGATTGATGCATTCATATTTGACGCACGAAGTGCAGGTGCTTGAGCTCAGAAACAAGATCAACACACAAGCCGAAAGCGAAATGACAAAGCAGCAGCGCGAATATCTGCTGCGTCAGCAGCTTCGAGCGATACAACAGGAGCTTGGCGAACAAAATCCTGAGCAGGCAGAGACTGAAGTTTTAAGACAGCGTTTTGACGAAGCCAATCTTCCCGAAGAGGTTCGCAAAGAGGTCGAGCGCGAGCTGTCGAGGCTTGAGAAATTGCCGGCACAGGCGCCGGACTACAACGTCACCAGAACCTATCTGGAACTGGTTCTTGAGTTGCCGTGGAAAAAGAGCACGACCGATGTTCTGGATATTCCGCGCGCAAGACAGATATTGGACGAAGATCATTACGACCTGAAGGAGGTAAAAGAACGGATCCTTGAACAACTGGGCGTGTTGAAATTGAATCCGGGCGCGAAGGCTCCGATCCTTTGTTTTGTGGGACCTCCTGGTGTTGGAAAGACTTCATTGGGGCAATCGATTGCGCGAGCATTGGAGCGCAAGTTCGAGCGCATCAGCCTGGGTGGAATGCACGACGAAGCCGAGTTGAGAGGTCATCGTCGTACCTACATCGGCGCTATGCCGGGAAGAATTATTCAGGCAATCAGGCGAGCCGGTGTGAACAACCCGGTCCTCATGCTGGATGAAGTAGACAAGCTCGGTCGTGATTTCCGCGGCGAGCCGGCGGCAGCTTTGCTGGAGATTTTGGACCCGGCGCAGAACTTTAATTTCAGAGACAATTATCTCGATATGCCGTTTGATTTGTCGAAGGTTCTCTTCATCGCGACTGCCAACACTCTCGACACAGTACCACGACCGTTGCTGGATCGAATGGAAGTACTGGGTCTGACGGGGTACAGCGAAGAAGAGAAGCTGGAGATCGCTCGGCGTTATCTGATCCCACGCCAACTGAAAGAAGCTGGACTGACGCCAGAGCAGTTCAGCATTAATGATGAGGCATTACGACGATTGATTTCACGATACACGCGGGAGGCGGGAGTTCGACAACTTGAGCGCGGAATCGGAAGATTGGCGCGCAAGGTTGCGCTTCGTTTCTCTGAAGGCAAGACCGAACCTGCAGCAGTCGACGTGGCAGATTTGACTGAGATGCTGGGTCCGGAGCGGGTATTCATCGAACAGGCTCGCCAACAGCTTCCTGCTGGTGTCGCAACGGGTCTGGCATGGACAGAGTCGGGCGGAGAGGTATTGTATGTTGAGGCCACACTTTTGCCCGATGGCCGAGGTCTCACCATTACCGGACAATTAGGCGAGGTGATGCAGGAATCTGCGAAAGCCGCGCAAAGTTACGTTTGGTCGCACGCCGGAATGTTTGGCATCGATCCGGAGAAGTTTCGCAATTCCGGATTGCACATTCACGTTCCGGCAGGAGCCATTCCGAAAGATGGCCCATCGGCAGGTGTGACGATGGCGACTGCACTGGCTTCCATCTACTCTGGTGCGGCCGCTCGGAGCGATACTGCTATGACTGGTGAGATCACTCTGACTGGCCTGGTTCTGCCAATCGGCGGAGTAAAAGAGAAAGTCCTGGCCGCGCGACGAGCAGGAATCAAGCGGGTAATCCTGCCGAAAGCGAATGAACGCGATCTAAGGGAATTACCTGATGACGTGCGAACTGAGATGCAGTTCACATTCGCTGAGCGTGTCGAAGATGTTTTCAATGCTGCAATCCCGGAATTGGCCGAACGAATGACGCTCGCTCCGGCGTAAGGCAAAGACTCACCACAGAGACACGGAGGCACAGAGAAAAGAAATAAAAATCTCTGTGTCTCTGTGGTGAAATTTTTCAGGCTTCGATTCGCCTGGCGCCAATCAATGCAAGGGTATTGGGTCCTCCTGCTTCGACTAGTGAAGCAATTCGACCAGCTTCATCAACCAGGATTGCGGATGGAGTGCCCGAGGCGCCATAGAGTTTCATAACGCTGGAATCCTGATCCAGCAGAATCCGTGATTGAAGCCCGAGCGCCCGGTTCGCCTCGACGATTCCGGTCGAAATAAAAAGCAATTCAGTAGGGTTGTTCAACGATTCAAACGATTTCAACTCATCAACCATTGCGACGCAAAACGGACAGGCGGGATTCCAGAAGAAGACAGCTAATCGTTTGCCACGATAATCTGACAAAGTAACTACATTCCCATCCAAATCGCTTAAAGAAAAATCAGGCGCGATGTCGCCGAACTTCGGCAACGAGTTCTCTTCATGACTGCTGCCGTTTCCCGTCCACGGAACAATTCTCTTTGATTTGGCAACGTGATCAACCAGCGATTTTATACCGTCGGCTCCCATCGCAAGCTGGCTGGCTATCGCGCCGGTTGAACTAACGAGCACGGCGGTCGGTGTCCAATGCGCTTCGTACGATTTATCAATCGCAGAGCCATTCTGCAAAAGCACAGTCGCAATTTTTCGCTTGGAGAACTTCGCTTTGTTCTCTTTCACGTCTCCGGAGCTTATCAGCGCAACATTCATTCGATCGGCATAATCGGTTTGCCATCGCTCGATGTCAGGCAGAAGACTTTCGCATGGTCCGCAGTTTGGACTTACAAACGCGAGTAACGCCGGCTTTCCATTTTCCAGCAAATCGCCCAATGCTATCTTGTCTTCGGTGAGGGAAGACAATTCGAAAAGCGGAGCAGGCGATCCAATCGGAAGACCTTTCGTCGGGAACACGATATCCTTACGAACTGCTGGCTGGCTTAACCCGTCATCTGCCAGCCTATCCTGAAGCTCGGCGATTTGATCAGCAAGTTCCTTTTGCTGTTTCAACAATCTGACCGAAATGTAGGTAAGAACGCTGAGCAGCACCAATGCGATAACGCCGACCGCAAGGTTCGCTCGTTCACTAATCGATAGATTCACAATCCAGGCAATCAGACTTGTTTGGGCGGCTTCCTGATGTTGCAAAGTCAGAAACCCTGCAAGACCGGTAAATACCAGGTTCCTTGCAAGAGTTTTCCAACTCACCGGCGCGGAATGCAGCTGGCCAAAACAATGGCAGTCGGCCGTTTTCCCTCGAACTACATTGATAGCAATAGCAACCGAAAATACCAGAAACAGCAGCAGTGTTCCCAGCGATGCCCACTCAACACCGGCGGCGGGCAGCACAGCGATAGCAAGCGCGATCTCAACAAAAGGCAGTATCCATGCGAACGTGGGTGATGCGGATTCGGGGACACCGAATTCCTGTAAGGCTCGGCGAGAGCCTTCGCGATCTAACAACTTCGCCGTACCGGCTACCGACAAAATAGCCGTGAGCAGCAATCTTGTGATGGTCAATAACAGAGTCATAACTGCGCGAACCGGATTGAAACCAGAACCTATATTATATTGATGTTTGCAAAGAATAAGCCAATGAGTTTCTAGAAATCGAATTCCACTCCAATGCCGTTTTCTTTAGCTTGGCCATAAACATAACTCGCCGTTGCCAAATCCTGAAAAGCATTCCCGAGGCTGCGATAAACCGTGATCTGATCGCCTGATGTCCGGCCTGAATGCCGCGCCAGAATGATGTCGCCAAGATTTATCAATTGATCCTCGGTGATTACGCCCGTGTTCAATGCGCCGATGATGTCGCCCGACTCTTTCAGGGCGGCGCTACGTTCGTCGCAAACGACGAGTTGCGCTTTGGCAATGGTATCAGTATCCAGTTCACCGAAACTTTGTGTGTGAAGACCCACCGCAATTACACAAGCACCCGGTTTCACCCAATCGCCTTTGATGACGGGCCCCGGTTTATTAGTCGCCAAAATTATGATGTCTGCGTCCTGACAGGCCTCTTCCGGATCCGCAGCGATTTCCACCGGGGCTTTGATCTTTTCTGAAATTTCCGCAATCAATTTTGTTTTTTGTGAGGCTGAAGGTGAATAGGCTCGAACTCTCTTTATAGATCGAACCTCCGACATCGCCCACAACTGCGTCTGCGCTTGATCGCCAAACCCGATGATTCCCACCGTTGATGCATCTTTTCGTGCGAGATACTTTGCCGCAACCCCTGACGCGGCTCCGGTCCTGATATTCGTGACATGCCGGCCGTCCATTATTGCAAGAGGCTTGCCTGTTTCAGTGTCCAGCAAGATAACGATTCCTAAAATGCTGGGTAATCCGACGTTCTTATTCGCGGCAAACTCAGTGACTATTTTCATTCCGAACGATGGATTTTCAGCTGCGAACGAGCCAGGCATGAAATAGCCACGTCCATTTTTCAGCGGAGCTGCCAAACTTATTCGCAGAGGAATTTCGGCCTGGCCGTTTGCGTAATCGGCAAAAGCGCGCTCGATTACAGTGATGCAGTCTCGCATCCGCAGAAGACTGGCAACGTCATTTTGGCTTAATAACAATGTCATGATGGTGGTTACATCACCATCATATCTATTGGCGGGTTCTAATCCAAGCGTTGGGCAACGAAAACGGGCTTACGGAAAACGGTTACAGTTCTACAGCCAGATCATTGAAATTCGGTCGGAGCAATGACGGAGGCTCATTCTTTTCAACAGCGGCGATTTTCGCTGCGGTCTTCGGGTTTGCACTGGTTTTGTTCTGACCGATCTGAAACGACGGTGGCAGATCTTTGCAACGGTTGCATTTCGCATTTGGCTGGAATTCCTGAATGATCTGACCGAGGCTCTCCAGATCCTTAATTGCAGGGCTGTACGAGCTGCGATTGCAGGAAGTACATTTGATCAGCAGGACCAGCTCACGCTCAGCGGTTGGCGCGTCGTTTATTCTTGGCGCAAGGCAGAAGACCAGTCCTTCGACATTAAGCGTCGGGTGCTGGCGATTTGCTATCAGGCAAGGTTTATAGGTGCATGAGAATCGCGAAGTTGCCTTTAGCTGAGTTACAAGATTATAGAGCAGGATCGATTCACGCAAATAACGTGAATCTTCCGCCGCCGCCAGTGTTGCTTCGGCTTCCTCTTTCTTTCTCTTATAAGCTTCGATTGCTGCTGTGAATAAACTGTCCTGTGGAGAAACCATTTCTTGCACCGCCCTTCAACCGGCTTATCGACCCTATGCAGTTTTTATCGTAGCGATTTTTTGATGATTTGGACAATTCTTACAGCAATATTCGTCTGGTGGCTTTGACCCGGCAGGGTTTTCAATATACTAGTGCTTTATATGATGTTCAGAGTCCAGCCTTCAGGCTGCTGCTTTGGGAAATAGGCAAGCTAAAGCTTGTACTCTGAACTTGAATTCGACCCCAATGCTTTAAAAGGAGTAAATAATGCGACTGACTGAAATGGTCTCTTGCGCCGGTTGAGCGGCTAAGCTGACGCCGAGCGCGCTCGCCCAGGTTCTGGGCGGGTTACCAAGACAACCCGCTGATCCAAATTTGATTGTCGGTTATGACACAGCCGACGACGCGGGGGTTTACCGTCTTCGGGATGACCTTGCCCTGGTGCAGACAGTCGATTTCTTTACCCCAATAGTAGATGATCCGTTTGATTACGGCCGCATTGCGGCGCTCAATTCAATTAATGATGTTTGGGCAATGGGTGGAACGCCAATCACCGCGCTGGCGATTACTTGCTTTCCCAAAAAAGGCGTCGACTTTGAAATTCTTGCCGAGATAATGAAGGGTGGTCTGGAAGTACTGACCCTAAACAGCGTGGCACTGCTGGGCGGGCACAGTGTCGATAATGCGCAAATAATGTTCGGTTACGCTGTCACGGGAATTATTGATCCGCGCAAAGTGGCAACAAATGCAGGCGCAAAACCAGGCGATGCGATCATTCTGACAAAGCCCATTGGCACCGGCATTATCTCAACCGCGATAAAGTTCGGCAAAGCTGATCCTGACGTTGCGGCATTATCGCTTGCAACTATGCTGACATCGGGCAAAGAAGCAGCGGAGATAATGCGGGCTTTCAATGTGCAAGGCGCAACCGATGTCACCGGGTTCGCTCTTTTAGGCCATGCGTGGGAACTAGCAAAGGCGAGCCAGGTAACAATCGAGATTGATTCCTCGAAAGTTCCGCTGTTGACCGGGGCTCTCGAACTCGCATCACAGGGATTACTGACCAGTGGCGACAAGAGCAATCGAGACTACATAGACGGTGACATTGAAATCGGAAGCAATGTGAGAAAAGAAGTCCAGAGCCTCTTATTCGATCCACAAACTGCCGGAGGATTGTTGATTTCAATCGCACAGAATCGAGCGGACGAGCTGCTATCAACGTTAAGACAAATGTACCCATTAGCCGCCGTAATCGGCAAGGCTCACGAAAAAGGCCCGCATTCGTTAAAAGTTATTTAGAAATTGCTAAATCTCGCGCGGACAGAGTTCATCCCGATCGATCTTCTGCTGCGCATCCATCGCATATCTGATCAGAGCCACTTGATCGCTCGGCAATGACGGTGGCAAGTCAGCCACGTCGAACCACTGTGCCTGTTGAATCTCGAAACTCGAAGCGGTTAATTCGCTCGCCGGCCGACAAGCGTAGGCTATGATGACTTGATTGACGTGCTTATGGGTGACAACAGTCAGCAGCTTGATATCGGATAATCCCAATCCTACCTCTTCCTTCAATTCGCGTTTGATTGCATCTTCCGGTTGTTCGCGCGATTCGATAAAGCCGCCTGGGATTCCCCAACCGCTGCCGGGTCGGAAGACGTGTTTAAGCAGCAGGACTTGTTCCTTGTCATTAATGACAACGCCAGCAACGGTGACGGTGAATTGTGCTTCGATTCGTTCAACCATCCATCGCCTGAATTTCTTTGGAAAGTGCCGCCAGATGTTGCCTATCAGGTTTTTGAGCATGCAGAAAAATCGTTAGCTGAAACTTTTCTCCTGCACCTAGTTTATCCTAATGCGATCAACATTGTCATACTGAGACATATCAGACAGGATTACCTGATCGCCCGGTTGCAGGCCGCTTAAAACTTCGACGGAGCTAACGGAACTCTTACCGAGCTTCACCTGCACTCTAACAGCCTCTGTGCCGCCATTTATGATCTTGAAAAGGCTTATAGTGCTGTTTTCTTCGCCGTGGACCGGTCGACCTACATTGATGACGTTGTCGAGATGCTCAAGCTCGATTGTGCCGTCTACACTTAGGTTTTCTTTCGCGCCTTTGGGCAATTGGCCGATCAAAGAAACATCAACGGTAAAGGTTCCGTTTTGGGAAGAGGGATCAATGCGTGTGACTTTGCCTTCCACGATTCCGTTGCGAGTATCAATCGATGCTGGTTGGCCGATAGCCACGTCTTTTATCTGAGTTTCAGCAATCTTAATCTGAGCCTTCAGGTGACCTGGATCTGAAACGCGAGCAAGATTAGCTCCCGGCTGTACTTGCTGTCCGACATCTACCGGCACCACCTGAAGAACGCCATCGCTGCCCGCACGCACGTGCAGCGAGTCGAACTGGCTTTTCCTCAAGTTATACATCGCCTGTAAACGATCA
The DNA here is from genome assembly GCA_035652355.1 of Blastocatellia bacterium. Lineage (GTDB taxonomy): Bacteria > Acidobacteriota > Blastocatellia > DASRDY01 > DASRDY01 > DASRDY01. The sequence goes on along the minus strand of DASRDY010000190.1, from coordinate 7,760 downwards.
ACTTCGGACTGCTGCCCCTCGAGTTGGGCCCGTTCAGATTCTTTCAGTGAATCGAGTTTCTTCTGCTCGATCTCGTTCTGCTTTTCCATCTGTTCCGCGATCATGCGTGACTTTTCGGCGGTGGTTTTCGGAACCAGCCCCTTCTCTGCCATATCCGCATCCGAATCCGCCTGCATTTTTGCGAGTTGATAATCGGAGTGGGCTTTCGCGGCAGCGGCCTCTTCGTCCAGGTGCTGTCGTTTCAACTGAACGTCAAGATTGTTATAGCTTGCCTTTGAGGCTTTCAACTGCGAATCTGCCTCGACCAGCGCTTGTTCCGCGGCCGGGTCGCTTAATTCAAGAATCACGGTGTCGGCTTTCACTGTGTCGCCGGGATGAGCAAGAATCTTATCAACACGCCCCTGGGTAACCGCTGGAATCCAGTGGATATCCTCCGGAACAAGAGTTCCCAGCCCGCGAACGTTGCGAACCATCTCTCCGCGTTTAACGGTGTCCGTGTAAAGAGTACCTCGATCAAGACCTGGTACAGCTTTTGGAAGACGACTAACGCCAATCGTAATCGCTGCCAGGACAGCGACTGCGATCAGGATATAGATCAGCCGACGAATTTTCTTCTTTACAGGATTGGTTTTGCGCTGAATATCCATCGTTCTTCCCCTTGGAGGCTTGCCAAAACCAAGAATAACCAACCAGCGTGCCAAACAGTTATTCTCGACTAAACTCCAGCGTAAAGGGGGTTAACACAATGTACGATGAAAGATTTCACTGGCAGGGTGCCCGGTCCCGGAATGATTCGATCCCGAAATTGCAAATAGGTATTTGGGTGGATTGAAGGATATGTGACGACGCTTACCGATTTTAACGCAGGCTGGGCATCAACCAAGCCTGCTTTTGTTCGATGAACCTGGCTATTCCTTAACGATCCAACCATCGGAAAGTTTGATGATTCGATTACCATACTCAGCATTGACTTCAGAGTGAGTCACCTGAACGATCGTCGTTCCTTCGGAATTGAGCTTTTTGAAAAGCTCCATGATCTCTTTACCCTGGCTCGAATGCAGGTTGCCGGTCGGTTCGTCGGCGAGAATTATTTTCGGCTTTGCGATTACCGCGCGCGCAATAGCAACCAATTGCTGCTGTCCACCTGACAGCTGATTTGGATAAAGTCCCTTCTTGCCGACGATATTGAATCTGTCCAGAATGTCGCAAACAATGCTCTCGCGGTCTGATCGTTTGACGTCGCGATATGAGAGCGGGACTTCCAGGTTTTCGTAAACGGTCATGCTGTCCAGCAGATGATAGCTTTGGAAAACAAAACCAATATATCTTTTGTGAAACTCGTTCCGTTCCTTTTTGCCGAGCTTATGGATCGGGTGATCCATGAAATAGAACTCGCCATTCCAGGCGCTGTCGTGCATGCCCAAAATATGAAGGAGCGTCGATTTCCCGGCGCCTGACGGTCCCATAATGGACACAAACTCGCCTTCTTTTATGAGGGCATTGATTCGGCGAAGGATGTAGGTGCGCTCGACACCGTGCTCATAGAACTTTTCAATGTTACGCAGTTCGATCATTTGTCTAAAACTCCGAGTCTCACTCTAAGATGAAATCCAACCCCAATAGAGGACCCAAAACAGATACATCTGTGCGCCAGCGGATCCGCGTAGGTCAGGGTATATATGAGAATAGTATGCCATTTTGAGCGAAAAGTTAAATTCGGGAATGATTTGGGTTATGTCAACACCTTAAAAACAAACGGCCCGGATGGTGTTCGGGTCTGGGATTAAGAATTCCCAGATATGCAAAACCAATTAAACACTGCGTTCTCTCAATAGTTGTTTTACGTCTCGCTTACCGTGCAGCACGGCGACGATTTCGAGCGGTGATTTCGGCCGATAGACTATCAGATATGAATATACGTTGAAGAAGAGCACCGAATGAGAGGTTAAATCTGATCGTGTGTGTCCCTGTCCAGGCATTCTAACCAGTGATGCGAATGCAGGGTAAATGTCGTTCGTTACTCGTTCCGCCGTTTCAACATCGGCCTGAACTGCCATGTACCGCCAGATTTCGAAAATATCTTCGTTAGCCTCAGGCGAAACAATATATTTGCTCATCCCTGTTGCTGTTTAGTCCACGCAGTTTTTTTCTCTTCAAATTGAGTTCGGGATTCTTCAGGTGAAAGACCTTCACCACGGTCAAGCTGAGCAAGACCCCGACTGATTTTCTCGTTTATTGATTCTTTATTTTGAGCCATCCATTCCTCATCCGCTTCAAGGGACTCGAGTGCCCGATGGATGATGTCGTCAACGCTATTGAAAGCACCGCTTTGTAGTCGCCGTTGTATAATAAGTTCATCTTCTGGCTTGAGTTCAATAATCATAATAGAAGCTTACGAAACGCCACAATGTGCAGTCAAGTTTATCCTTAATCAAAAGGTACTGTGGCCAACTCGCTATTTCTTATAAACGATTCGCCCACCCTTGATCACCATAGAAATCTTGCGCATATCCTTGATATCTTTCAAAGGGTCGCCATCCACAATGACGATATTGGCTCGTTTCCCAGGTTCAATCGTGCCGAAATCATTCTGTTTGCCCAGCCAGATTGCTCCATTGATAGTCGCGGTCTTTATTACATCGTAATTCGGTATACCTGCTGCGGAATAGGCTTCCATCTCCGTAAAAAGGTCGCTGTCGTCGGTTCCTGCCAGGATCATCACTCCCATTTTGTAAGCACGTCCCACGAACCGCGACATACGCCTGTATGATTCTTCTGCGGTAGCAAACTCTTCAAAGCCCAGAGTCTTTCGGTAGCCATCGCCGATCTGTTGAACCACAAGAGTCGGATCGAGCGCTACTTTCTTATCAACCATCATCTTGATCAAAGCCGTTGCCTGAGGTCCGTCAGGATCGATGTCATTCCAATTCGCCTGCATCCTGGCAATCGGGGCCTTCGTTCCGTCGAGGCTTTCATTGTCGCCATTTGGTTGTATGCTGGGAGGCGCGAGATCCCGCCAGACTCGGACGTGACAGAAACCGCTAATCCCGGCATCCATCGCTTCGCGCAAGCCCGTACGAACGCCGATGTGACCTGTCACCGGAAGACCCTGAACTTTCGCTTCTTTTATAACTGCTCGTAACACGTCGGGATTGAGCATGAAATAAACTTTCAATCCGTCTACGCCCTGGGCTTTCAGGCTTCGTACTAGAGCGGCTGCCGCTTCCGGTTTCGACAGCTCGACATCCACCATCGGGTGATAACCGTTGAGTCCATCAATCAATGGCCCACATGTATAAATGTCGGGGCCGTTCACAATCGAGAGAGCGTTTGCTTCTTTGTAATTCAGGCTGCTGGAAATATCGACACCCGGATCGCGAACCGAAGTAATCCCGCGCGTAATGAGAAACTGTCCAATCGTTGGACTCCAATAATGAAAGTGGTTATCCATCAACCCGGGCAGTACAGTCTTACCCTGCGCATCAATTACTTCGACGCCGCTGGTTGAATCCGGCGCTCCGGTCTTAATTGCGGTGATGCGGCCGTTGGTTATCTCAATCGTGGAATTTGGCCGAGCTTCTTTGCCGACGCTGTCAAACAGGCGAGCATTGGTAATTACGAGATCCGGCTTTGGCAGTTCCGGCAGACTGAAATGAGCTTCAAATGGTATCGGCGTAGTTTTTCCTGACGCCAGGTCCAGTTTGTACAGTTTTCGCGCAGCGCACAGAACCGCCGATTTTCCGTCGGGGTTGAGCGTCAGTTGTTTTTCGTCGTATGGACTGGAAAAAACTTTTCGAGCAGCGCCACCTTTTGTCGGCTGAGCTATAACGGCTTCTATCCCGTTGTCGCGCTCGATATAGAAGTATGAACTACCGTCCGCACTCCAGTTCGGGCTGAAGTCGTGAGCAGTGTTGTTTGTGAACCGCTTTGTTGTCAGCCCGTCCAGCTGCAGCAAATATAGATTCGATCCGCCATATCTGCCTGAATCCAGCAGAACCTGCTTACCATCAGGCGATAGCGCAAACGACCATTCGTGCCAATTGCCGGTAAAAGTCAGTTGAGTCGGTTCGCCCCCCGTCAGAGCGATGCGGTAAAGATGGCATTCATATTGATTGCGATCTATTAGAAAGAAAATGTTCTTGCCATCGGGACTAAACGTAATCTGCCTGAATGGCGAAGTGGAATGGTAGAGCTTGTTATTCTCACCTGTACTTAGATTGCGAACGATCAGATCGGCGCCGTTTGGAAGCTGCTGACCGAACGCCAAATATTTACCGTCCGGAGACCAGCCTGGGTGACTATTCCAATTGGCATCGGTCGTGATCTGTTTGGCTTCTCCGCCGGCTGACGGAATTGTCCATATACTGCCAAGGATTGAAACCGCGATCTGCGAGCCATCTGGCGATACCGCTGGATCGACGGCTCCGTGATCCAGAGTAATAGAGCGTCCCTCGACGTTGGCCAACACCGAATCGTATCGACGAGGCAATCCGACAACAGCCAGCGTTACGGACAAAAGGATAGTAATAGTTAGTAATCGTGCTCGCATAAGCCCTCCTCTTTATTCCGGGTCCCCTAAATCCGCATGTCTGCTTCGATATGGCTGAAAGCCGGAACCCCAATCCACCCCAATCACATCAACGCTCATTTTATTCCCGTCAACTTTTACTACAAGGTAATGATATGGGTTGTCGCCCGGCTGCATACCAGGCTTAACCAGATGTTCTAATGTTACATGCTGAGCTTGATTTTGACGAAGATAATCGCGAAGATCGGGTTCGCCTTGATACGCATAAAGAGGCGCGCCGCCTGCTCCCGTCAGGATCTGGTCGAAGCGATACTGTTTTCCGCCATCCTGGTAACGCTCGACCCAGTGTTCAAACAGGTGCTCGTGACCGCAGAACATGATTGATACGTGATATTGACGAAATAATGGCATGTACTTTGTTCGCAAAGTTGTGGTCTGCGGTTCATTGTGCCAGCCTCCACCGTGTGGACCGGAGGAGAAAGCCGCCTGGTGGCAAAAAACAATAACGTTTGTATATCGTTTGCGATCCAGCGATTCCAGCTGATGTTTTATCCATTCGAACTGCTTTTCATCATTCGCGACGATCGAGTCAAATCCAATAGCGAACAGATTGCCATAACCGAAAGCGTAAGTCGGATAGCCGCTTAGTCGCCTTGGTGATCCTTCAGGCGGAATCAAATGGCCTATCGCCTTCAGAAAATTGTCCAGACCTTTAACTCGTCCCGGATTGTTAAGATCGGTCGAGTTCGTTACATCGTGATTTCCGGGAACAAGAAAGTACGGTACACCACCGTCGACGGTGATGCGGTTGATGAGACTAACGAAGCTCACATTCCATTGCTGGGCTTCCTGGCCGTTCAGGACAGCATCGCCGGTTTGAAGAACGAATTTAACTGGATAATCGGTGTGTTCCAATCTTTTGATTGTCGCAATGGCGGAATCGACTACCAGCGAGTGTTCGTATTGAATGTCGGCGCCGTCTCTGCGGCCGCGAGTATCTCCGTAAACTATATATGAAAATTTCGTTATGCCAGCAGAAGCGGCCTCTGGCGGAAGCGGGGTTCGTGGCGGAGATATTGGCCTGACCTCAACCTGATATGCGTGAAGGTTTGCACCGAATGCGGCCAATATCAGCAATACAATCAAAACACGACCGCGACCTTTGATACTTAATGACATGCGATTGCTCCAACAACGAGTTCAGACGATCTGATGCTAAGAGAGTTTATTTGCTCGATTTAGATTTTAGGATGGAAATAATCGCAGGTAACAAGCTGTCGGTCAAACCGAACGCAGGTCAGATTCCCGGTCATCGTCGAGTTGCGGTTCTATAGACAGGAATAGACCGCGGATTAAGCGGATGATGCGGATTTTCACGGATCTGATTCGCGTCAATCCGCAACATCCGCGTTATCCGCGGCTTAATTATCCGATTTAATGAACTTCTATTCTGTAGCCGTTTGGCTCGACGGCTATATTCGATGCCATTTCGTAAGTCTTTTGAACAATCGATAGTCTGCTGAGGCTGTCGAGCTTAGGGTGCAACTTCATAGTAAACCGACCGTTCTTGGCCTCCAATGTGACATTGCCGATGAGGACTTTGTCATGTGTATGCTCATCGATCTGGAACGTGTGCTCCGTTGTGGCAGATGAAGTGGCCGAGAAATTAAGTTCCGGTGTGAAACTGACGCGCACGTAATCCGTTCCGGCTCTTCGTGTCATCGATTTCAACGCAAAGTCCTGCGGGGTCGATTTTACAACCAGTTCTATGCTTCTGGCCCAGGGCGATTGGTTGGGAATCTCACTGATTGTTAATTCGTCACCGTGTTTTGCGGTTATTTGCAATTGACGGGTTACGTTCTTGTCGTTAACCAACGTCCATTTTGCTCCCTGGTTCAACTCCTTCGGCGCCGATTCCACTCGCCAATTCTCAACGCCGTTCAGCAATGTACCCAGGGCTATTCCTTCAGAAAATGTTCCACGATAACCGATGAAATAAGGCGGTTTGCTGATTTCAGGCCATTCTTCGACTTCGTAAGATTTATCGCCGATCTGTACTAAAGAAGAGGATGCAGAAGTTGAGCCAAGGTCGTTATAGGAAACCAGGAGTCCGTTTTTCAGATCCTGAATTCTTGGTCCTGCTCCTTTATCCGAACTCGGGCCATAGACGACAAACCGCCAGCGTATTGGCACATTATGTTCATCTGCAAAACCGAAGGCCACCGCAGGCCGCTGTTCCGTATCCTCGCCGGTTTGGAAATCGATCTTTGCGAAATGCGCTGTCAGCCCAACTTGTGTCTGTGCCTTAACCCTGGCCTCTGAATTACTGTAATTAACGCGCTTGCCCGTTGCCGTCTCTATCAGAGAGATCTCGACAACCGGGGCGCCGTCTTTTGCAGCGTTTATAGTTCCAATAATCATCGAATATTGTGGGCAACCGGCTATCCACTGGACGAAGTATTTTGTCTCGTAATCGTAGCTTATAATCAGCGGAAAAATCGGAATCGGAACACCGCTCGCCTGAGTCACAGACGGAATCGTTACGGTTGAAGAATTGTCTCGCAACGATTCGGGTGTTGATACTGGAGCAGTTTTGTAATGGTCAGCCTTCTCTCGCGAGGGCGATTGGGCATTTAGACAGCCAATAGCTGCTAACATCAGCAAACATATAAACACGAATTTATGTAATTTCATTTTTATCTCCTGACTTTTTATCGATCTAGAAACTGAATCTCGCGCCGAATTCAATCCGGCGGGCCGGGTCCGCACTGTTAGCTTTGTCAAAGAATGGCGATGTCAACACGCCATTAAGGCCAGTTACGTTTACGTGGTTGAGCAGATTGCTTGACCTGACATTTACTGTCAGTTTGTATCGTTCGTCTTTAGACAATCGCCTTAAGATTGAAAAATCCCTGGACACATCAAGGTCCAGCGTGATTGTCGGCGGGTTCGTGCCGAAATTACGCGGTAATGTGCCATTAATTACGAAAGGAGAGAGTGAACCGAAGGGAGTCAATATCGTACCGACGCTGCCACCATTAACAATGGACGGTCTATCGGTGAAATTTCCGTCGCCATTATTATCGATTCCGGTAGTAATGTTGAATGGAGTGCCCGAGGCCAGATGCAGTGCAGGTGATACCCGCAGCTTCCACGGCAAGACAACCGTGCCGGCCACGAACGCCCGATGAGCAGATTGCCAGAGCGGTCTGACAAATTCGCCGATCTGGCT
>DASRDY010000189.1:0-14817 GCA_035652355.1 Blastocatellia bacterium | reverse complement strand
CAGTCCTTCCTACCTGATTCCGGGCCTGGGGCTGTTGTGGTTGATGAAAAGCCTGTGGGGTTTAAGAAAACTGCATCCGGAGTATTGCTTATATCAGGCAAAACATCTGCCGGCAGGCGAAGCTGCGCGGATCGGCGTCGTTACTTTCTTATTCAGTGATCTCGATAATCGAATAAAGGAAGCACGGGCGCGCCAGCATCAACTGTCGATCGCGGAGAGAAAAGAGACAGAGAGAAGGGAACTGAAAGAACTATTGCGAGAGTATAGAATCGAGCTTGAGTTACATCCGGATGAAGCAAAGCAGTTCGACGAAGCTTTGTCCGCGGACTCTCTCGACGAGCTGCGGAAATTAAAAGACCGTTATTACAGTACAATAGAGCAACGCCGGCAGCAGCTCGAGATCGAGCAACAGCAGTTAAGAGAGAGGCAGCGGGAGATACAGAGACTGGAGAGCGAATTGGAATTGGTCCCTGCAGAAAAGCGGGACAATGAAGCAAGGTAAGCCTTGGAATTGTACAATGAGGCAAAGAGCAACGATGATTTGAAAACAAAATTGAGCTTGCTCAAGGAAGCTCGGAAGAAATTGCCGAAGGAATTGCGTCCGGATCGGTTCTGACAATAAACGTCAAAGCTACAAAATGAAGAAGCCCATAATGATAATGATTTCAAATCAAGTGCTCTGGTCCGATAATGACCGGATCCATCCGGGGACGGAACATCCTGTTTTCTCAAATCGCCGGCGCTTCACAATGAAACGATTACCATGTTTCTGTAGCTCTGACGTTGTTCGATGTGCATTGTGGCAAACTTCCTTATATGAAGCTATCAGGCGAAGTCCTGATTTAATCCTGGGCGGCCACCTAAATTTGGGCCGGCCAGAGTGGCAAACAAATGAGTCTGATAATATTATTTGGTTCTCTCCTCGTTCAACGCAGTGAAGGTTTACCACGGGCGGATCTGAAACAAAAGCTAAAGAGGCGGGAGCAGATCGTGTTCTGGAGAGGCCCTCTTTGCGGCCAGTTTGGATGTCATTTTAATCAAGTTTACAGTGAAATAGATCAGGTAGGTGGGGTCCTAATTTGCCCGAATAGCGGCTGAATTATTTTTAATCGCGTGCTGCCCAACTGTTCGGCTTTCGGAGTAATTGACGTATCATCATCGGCAGGTCCCCTATTTGTTCCGGTTTCTTCAGGGTTGCATCCGCTCCGGCATTTTTGGCGCTCTGAAGGTACTGTTCGCCGTGTGCGGTCATCGCAATAATGGGAATGGAGCGATTACTCTTCACTGTTTTTTATCCAACAGATCAGCCCTATCCCATCTACTTTTGGCATCATCACATCCACAACTACAATGTCGGGTCGCGTTGCTGCAAGCGTGCTGTAGGCCAGAATCGAATCCTCAGCGCCTATAACTTCGAATTCTTCGACATGAAGTAACTGTCGAAGAGTCTCGCGGGTATCCGTATCGTCTTCCGCAATCAGAACAACGGGGTTAAACATGATCGTTCTCGACTTCCTACGCGGGGAAAGACAGGTAAGCCTTGCTAAATAGTTTACTGGGGAAACGAACGGTAAGAGTTTAGCAGAAGCAGGAATCGCAACAAAGGCAACGTTGGTCGGAGAGTCAGGGTGACACTGACGCTTTACCCATCTGATTCGCTATGGAGAGGATTGGCTCGATACCATAGTGCTTTCCGACGTACATCGTCGCTCCAGCATCATAAGCGGCTTGCCTGTAGACCTCATAATCCAGGGCAGAAAAGATGATGACTATTTTTTGTGAGTGAAGCGCTCGGATGCGGCGACAAAGTTCTAGCCCATCAATCTGCGGTAAACGCAAGTCCAAGACGTACAAGTCGAATTCACGCTGCTGTATTAAATCTAAAGCCTGATTGGATGTCAAAGCAATGACCGCGTTATGACCTCCGCTCTCAAGAGCTTCTCTCATTAACCAGGCGGTATCGCAATGATCATCTACGTACAGGATGTCTAAGCCTGTTTTCACGTTAGCCTTTCTGAATTACAGGGACGCAGGAAAGCGATTGATGGTAAGTGCGTTCAAGTTAGTGTGAGGAACAGGGGATTGTAAAGAAGAATTGTGAAGGTGCCAATAAGGGGTTCTCTAGTGCTTCATTTCCGGCCGCGATATATGCTGCGGCGCTTCCACCTCAGTCCTTTGAGCACCGATAAATGACATACTTCAAGCGCGCCGAATGCTTTTAAAGGCTGGTGGACGACATCAGGTTTACTCGGGGGATACGCGAGAGTCGACTTGCATCAATTCATATATTTGCTATGAGTGCATACGGGGAAGAGAAGCACCGAACAGTCAGCGATGCGCTTGACGGAGACCGCCATAATATCGGGCAATTTAGGACGCGGCCATCACCTGGCTCGATAGTGACAGGGTTTTCCACGTCCGCACGAATCGCTACTACCTGCGGCCGGCTCGAAGCATTGAAAACTATCAGCATATTTTCCTCATAAACTTGCAGGGGCTGAATAAGGTTATTCTCTGACTGCTCTGCGCTCAGCCCATCGCTGTTTCATTCTCTCTGAGATGGCCTGTTTTTGTTCGTCAGTCATCTGCCGGCGCGGTTTACGTCCAAGCTTAGCTGGAGGAGCTTCGCCCTGGTTCTCGGACTTGGCGGACCGCCCTCGACGGCGAATACCATGCTTGTTTAACATCGTTCGCAGCTCATCAATTTCCTCATCGATCTGGCGTTTCTGTTGTTCCAGATGTTCGAGAGCCAGTTCCAAGATTCTGCTTTCCGAAAGACTCATAGATCTCCTTCCTCTATTCAGCATAAAGGCAGGAGGATAACAACAATATTTGCGTTGTGAAAGCGTCAGGAATGTCGCTTTACGAGCTGCCTCCCGACCAATCCATTACAGAAGCGGGAGCGAATGGCTTGGGTCTCAACGAACGTCCGCGCGGAAGCAAAAGCCGCGAAGCTACTACATAGATGAACAGACAAAAAATTAAGATTTGCAATTAACCTGGGCGTGTGTATATTGATCGGCCTGCAACCGAATCGATCTGTCAAATGATAATGGCTGGAAAACTTGACCCCTGGCGGGATTCGAGCCGATTGGCGAAGGCAATCAGATCATAATTATGACTATCGGACCCGTTCGGATCGGTCGATGCGAGTTCATCCCCAATGCAAAAAGAGACAGCTTTAGCGGCCGGCCCTTTTTTAATGCTCAAACCGTAAGCGACTCGCTGGAGTTTTCCGCCAACAACCTACAGTCGATTAGGCATCGGCTGGTACCGATGGCATGGTAAACAACCCCCGAAACGGCATTGTTTGCCTGCCTCGACACATTGACTATGCCATAACTCCCTTTCTGTCTCCAGGTTTAAGATGCATTTGCCCTGGCCCGACAGCTCTGCCAATACTTTTTTTGAAATCGCTGTTATTATTGGCCAACCCCTTATGCCAATGACAAATTGCTTTTATCTTGTCAGATCAGTTTTCCAAGAGGTCTCTCCAGCATTCAACCGCATTTGCAGGACATTGTTTTTATGGATTTGCTTCCTTCTATTTTTTGTCTTGCACGCTAATGCCTCAGAAACTGAATATATTCTGAAGAACTGGACGGTGAACGACGGCCTGCCGCAGAACTCCGTCTACGCCATTCACCAGACCCGCGATGGTTATCTGTGGATCGCGACCCTGGACGGGCTGGCGCGGTTTGACGGGGTGCGCTTCACCGTTTTTAACAAAACTAATATGCCAGGGATCACCAGCAATCGGTTCATATCGCTATACGAAGGCCCGCAAGGGGATTTGTGGATCGGAACCGTAAATGGCGTCGTGACGCGATACCACAATGGCATTTTCACCAGCTACTCGACCGACCAGGGATTTTCGAACAATCCTGTCTGGGCCATTACCGGTGATGACCACGGCAACGTGTGGGTATTGTCGGATCGCCAGGTCCTGCGCTGGGACAATGGGAAATTCCTGCCTGTAACTGATGACGATCTGGTGCTCAACTTCGCAGTGGTGCAAAGGGATGGACGAGGAGGATTCTGGGGAAGGACTGGTGTTGGCGACCTGGTCCTTTTTTCGCACGGACAGCTTGGCACTGTTCGTCTGCCAGGCACGCCGGAGCCATCGAGCTCCACGCGCGCATCCGTGGCAGAAGATTCGCAGGGGTCGGTCTGGGTGGCGACCAGCGCAGGACTGGCCAGCATTCGCGACGGCAAACTGGTCAAACTCTACACTCCTCAAGATGGTTTGCCGAGCAACGATCTCTTTTTTATTTCCGGCCCAGAATTAAAGATCGCCTGCTTTGACAAAAACAATGACCTGGTGATCCTCGGCCAGGATTCTCCTGATGCCAGTGGTCCGTGGGTAAAACGTTCCATCGTCCGCAAGCCACCTGATAATCTTTCGCGGCGGTTTTATGGATTCTATGAAGACCGCGAAGGCAATATCTGGATCGCCACCAACAAAAACGGCATCTTTCGTGCCCAGCGACAGGCAATCAAGTTCTATTCGAAAGCGGATGGACTGATCGACACCAACATCTATCCAATCTATGAAGACCGCACCGGCGCCGTATGGGTCGGCGCATGGCCGTCAAACGTGAGTCGGTTCAAAGACAATGTCTGGACCAATTATTCACTGGATCTAGGCACACCCACCAGTCAGGCAACGGGGCTTTGCACGGCGCTATATGAGGACCGAACCGACGATCTGTGGGTGGCCTCTTACGGTCGCGGTCTCAACGGATTGACCCATCAAAGAGACAGAGGATTTACTGACGCCAATGACCTGCCGTTCTTTGACGCTGGCGCGATATCGGCAATTCACCAGGACCGTGATGGCGCGCTCTGGTTTGGGGGCGAGCGACGGTTGATTCGTTATAGCAACGGAACGTCGACTTCTTTTACAAAACAAGATGGTTTGGCCGGAAATAACGTCAAAGTAATTGTCGGAGACCTGGATGGAGGTCTCTGGATCGGCACATACACTGGATTAAGCCATTGGCAGAACGGCCGCTTCGTTAGTTATACGGAGAAACAAGGTCTACCCAGCGACGATGTCTGGGCACTCTACCAGGACCGCGAAGGTGTATTGTGGATTGGCACATACGATGGTGGACTGGGCCGTTTTAAAGATGGCCGTTTCACACGCTTCATCACACGCGATGGGCTTTTTGACAATGGAGTATTTCAGATTCTGGAAGATGACCGCGGCTATTTCTGGATGAGCTCAAATCACGGCATCTACCGTGTCAGCCGACAGGAGCTAAATGAGTTCGCCGATGGCAACCGCCGCACAATTACATCAGTTGCCTTTGGCAAAGACGACGGGCTGCTAAGCATTACCTGCAATGGAGGGCGCTCGCCTGCCGGGATCAGGGCAAGCGATGGCAAGCTCTGGTTTCCAACCCAGGAAGGCGTCGCTGTAGTTGACCCCGAAGCGTTGCCGATCAATCTGCAGCCGCCACCGGTGGTAATCGAATCCATCAAACTGGACCGCGCTGCTGTCGCTTTTGACCATCCGATAAAAGTAGCATCCAGTCAGGGCGAAGTAGAGATCGAATACACCGCGCTCAGCCTCATCAACTCTGACCGTATTCAATTCAAATATAAACTCGAAGGGCTGAATCCGGAATGGATCAGCGCGGGTACGCGGCGTACCGCTTACTATTCTCACTTGCCGCCGGGCAACTATACTTTCAGGATTATAGCCGCCAACAGCGATGGCGTCTGGAACGAACAGGGGCAGAGCCTGCGCATAATCGTGCTGCCGCCGTTTTACCTCACATGGTGGTTTCTATCGCTTGTCGCGCTGGCCGCCGGTCTTCTGGTTTGGTTTGGCTATCGCTATCGCATCATTCAACTCAAACGCGCTCAGGCGGCGCAACAGACATTTTCGCGCCAGTTGATCGCGTCACAGGAAGCGGAACGCAAACGGATTGCGGCCGAACTGCACGACGGGCTTGGACAAAATCTGTTGATCGTCAAAAATCGCGCGCAGCTTGGCCAGATGGGTGCGCAGGACACCCCGGAGTTGCTGGAGCAATTCGAATGGATCATCAGCTCCGCCACACAATCCATCGAGGAAGTTCGCGAGATTGCACAAAACCTGCGGCCTTATCATCTTGATCGCCTGGGTTTGACTGAAGCGCTGGAAATCATGATTGAGAAAGTAGCGGCGACGACAAAGATCAAGGTCGTGTCTGAGCTTGTGCCGCTCGATGATCTTTTCAACAAAGAAGAGGAGATTACGCTTTATCGAGTCGTGCAGGAAAGCTTTAATAACATAGTCAAACACGCACAGGCCAGTGAAGTTCGCGTCAGCGTCGAGCGTCTAACCGACTCTTTGACACTTACGATTCACGACAATGGCCGGGGCTTTTCGGTATCGGAAGCCGCAGCAAAGACGTCGGGGTTCGGTCTGGCCGGAATGGCCGAACGCGTGCGGATGCTGAGCGGAGAATGGCAGATTGAGTCGCACGAAAAGCAAGGGACCATTGTGACGATTCGGCTGACGCTGCCTATTACCAGGAGAAAATCCGATGGCGGGTGAGATCAAAGTTTTCATTGCCGATGATCATCCGATCTTCCGGCACGGATTGCGGCAGATCATCGAACGCACGCCGCAGCTTGTTGTAGTGGATGAAGCGGAAGATGGCGAAACAGCATGGCAGAAGTTAATGACGACTGACGCTGACGTGGCGGTCCTGGATGTGGACATGCCGGGACGCGATGGTTTTGAAGTGGCCGTCGCAGCTCGCGATTCGCGTCTGAAAATCGCTATCGTTTTTCTGACCATGCATAAGGATGAACATTTCCTGAACAAAGCGCTCAATTTGAATGTGAAAGGCTATATTATCAAAGACAGCGCGCTGACCGATATTGTTCAATGTATTCGCGCGGTTGCGGCCGGGCAGGAATATGTGAGTCCGCAATTGACGGGCTTTCTGCTCAATCGCGGTCGTCGCGCGGCTAATCTGGTGACAAACAAACCTCAACTGGCTGCGCTTACAGCTATCGAACGGCGCGTGCTGAAACTTGTAGCCGAATACAAATCGAACAAGCAGATTGCCGGTGAACTCTTCCTCAGCGTGCGGACCATCGAACACCATCGGGCCCGCATCGGTCAGAAACTGGAACTAGATGGACATCACGCTTTGCTCAAATTCGCAATCGAGCATCAATCCGAATTGTAACAACGATGTGAACTTGTGGTGCGTTAGGTAGTTCTACCTAACCAAATCCGCACTACTACCTAACGCGAAACAGTAGCCCTACCGATTACAACGACCCACCCGCTGTCGCATTCTTTCACCTGACAATGAAGCCAGTTCCAGCATCCAGGAAGTTCGAATTCAGGAGCGTGATGAGAGTTCTGATCGTCGACGACCATCCTTCGATGCGAGAGTTGATCCGCAGCATGATTAAAGATCTAGCTGAGACTGTGACGGAATGCGCCAACGGCGCAGAGGCTGTCGCAGCCTATGCAGCGGAGCAGTTCACCCGCGACGACCGGGTCCTGATGGATTTAGAGATGCCGGTTATGGATGGTCTGGAAGTGACGCGACGACTGCGGGCGCTCTTTCCTGAAGCGCAAATCATCATTGTCACGCAATACGGTGATCCACACCTGCGCTCCGCCGCGCGTCAGGCAGGTGCGTGCGGCTACGTGTTGAAAGAAAATCTGCTGACCATCCGCACGATGATCGGCAACCCCCAAAAACTATAACTCGAGAGGAGAACATTATGGCATTACGCATTGGAGAGATCGCTCCGGATTTTACGGCTGAGACAACAGAAGGAAACATCAGCTTTCACGAATGGATGGATAACAACTGGGCGGTTCTGTTTTCACACCCAAAGGATTTCACTCCCGTTTGCACGACCGAACTGGGCGAGGCTGCGCGTCTAAAACCAGAATTCGAAAAGCGCGGCGTGAAAATCCTGGGTCTGAGCGTCGACCCAGTTGATTCACACAAGAAATGGGCTGACGACATTGCGGAAACTCAAGGCCACGTGCTGAACTTCCCTGTCATTGCCGACAAGGACCGAACGGTCGCCAGACTGTACGACATGATCCATCCTGAGGTGAGCGATATTTTCACCGTTCGCTCAGTCTTCGTCGTCGGTCCGGATAAAAAGGTGAAAGCGATGCTCACCTATCCGGCCAGTACCGGTCGTAACTTCGCAGAGATTCTGCGCCTGATCGATTCGATCCAACTGACCGCGAAATTCAGCGTGGCGACTCCGGTCAACTGGCAGCAGGGCGAAGATTGCATCATCGTGCCGTCGATTTCCGATGATGCCGCCAAAGAGAAATTCCCAGGTGGATGGAGGACATTGAAGCCCTATCTAAGAATCGTTCCCCAACCGGGAAACTGAAACGGCATCAACAGAAGCCTCAGCGCAAAGATCAAATTCGCCTTGCTCCTTAATCAATGATGGGCAAGACCAACTCGAATATCAAGTTATTTACAAATTTCGGGAGCATCGCGATGTACAGGAAAACAAGATTGGCCGCATTGGTTATTGCGCTGGGAGGGTTACTGATCCCCGGCTTCTCTCAACGTCTGAGCTATATGAGCGGGCGTGAAAAAGGGAAGCCGGAAGATCGTCTTTCACGCAAAATTCCGATGCCACCGTTGTTGCCGACGCCCTTTCGGAATCGAGTCGGTTCTGCCAACATTGCGACGCCAACGTCGACGATCACGGTAACCAGTCTCCAGGATGGTTCTCCTAATGCCGCCAATTGCCCGGGTGCGGGTTGCCGCTTGGGAGATGCAATTGTAAAGGCGGCGGCGGGCGATACAATTAATTTTTCCGTCACCGGCACGATTAACTTAGCCCTCGGCGACCCATTGCCCACCATTAGCCAGAACGTGACCATCAACGGACCGGGCGCTGGGCAATTGACAATTAAACAGACCACCGGAAATATCTTCTTCATCTCTCCGAATACGACGTTTGCGATCAATAACGTAACAATTACCGGAGGGAATGCGGCGAATGGTGCTGGTATTTTTAACCAGGGCACCACAACAGTCAGCGATTGCATAATCAATGGGAATACAGCTTCAGTCGGCGGCGGCATTTACAATACTGGATCGATGAACATAAGTAACAGCACGATCTCCAACAATCATGCTTCTACTGCATTCAGTGTCATCGCGAAGGGCGGCGGTATAGCCAATGTGGGGTTGATGACCATCACCGGCAGTACTATCTCTAACAATTTTGCTTCCAGCTCGGGCAATGGAGCTCTTGGTGCCGGCATCAGCAACGAAGGCACGCTGAACATCAATACCAGTACTATCTCCACTAATTCCGGCGAAATTGGCGGTGGATTATATGTCAGCGGTGGTGCCGTGACTGGTTCGGACAATAGTTTTAGCGGTAATAAAGCCCTTGGGACGAACGATGGGTCAGCCAACGGCTCAGGCGCTGGCATTTATGTTGATACGGGTAATAACAGCACGTTGATTTTAGATCGCAGTGCGATAACTGGTAATACCTCGTCTAAATCGGGCGGCGGCATTTTCAGCAATGGCAACGTAACGCTCACTAATAGCGAGGTCTCTTCCAACATAATTCTTATAAATGGCTTTCCTGGCGGCGGCATTTTCAGCCACATTGGCAACTTAACCCTCGCTAACAGCACTGTCTCTGGCAACACCGGTAGAAACACTGGCGGAGGAATTGATTGTTCTGGCACCGTGACTCTGATCAACGACACAATTTCCGCCAACACATCTATGGGTAATGGCGGCGGTCTTAGCAACATTGGCCCAGTAAATATTCGGAATACCATTATTGCCGGAAATATTGCCACTGGGGTTGCGCCGGATGTTTTGAATTCGGTTGCGTTGACTTCTCTGGGAAATAACCTGATAGGCAACAACACCGGTTTGAACATGACGGCGACGACTGGCGACCAGATCGGTACTCCATCGGCGCCAATCAATCCGCTGCTTGCGCCGCTGGGAAATTATGGAGGGCCGATACAAACGCACGCGCTACTGCCTGGCAGCCCGGCCATCGATGCGGGCAATAATTGTGTATTAACAAACATCTGCCTGAGCAACAATCTTGGCTCTAACCTGACCACCGATCAGCGCGGCACGGGCTTCCTGAGACAAGTAGGAAGCGCGGTGGACATCGGCGCGTTTGAATCGCGCGGCTTTACGCTGAACATATCCAGTGGTAACAGTCAAACTGCGCCGGTCGGGGGAGCTTTTGCGCTTCCGCTGGCCGCCACGGTAATATCGATCAACGGTGAACCGGTAAACGGCGGTACCGTCACCTTTACACCTCCCGCCACCGGCGCAAGCTGCACAATAGCCGGTAACCCGCCCTCGATTTCAGGCGGAGTGGCGACTTCGGGAACGGTCACAGCAAACTCAAACGGCGGGACCTATACTGTTCTTGCCAGCACAACCGGTGCATCGGCAAACATCGGGTTCAGTTTGACTAACCAGAACAGCGCGCCGACGTTTACTCCAGCGGCGGCTATCGTTCGACAGCAAGGTTCTCCGGCCGGCGCATCCGTGACCATAGGCACGGTCACGGATGCGCAAACAGCGGCCGGCAGCCTGACGGTGACGCAGATCGCGGGTGGCACGGCTACTGGCGTTACCGCGTCCGGCATTACCAACACGAACGGAACGATTACCGCCTTGCTCAGCGCATCGTGCGGCGCGGTATCGGGTACCGTGCGTTTCCAGGTCTCCGATGGAAGTCTGACCGGCGCGGGCGATTTACAGGTTAATGTGAGCGCTAATACTGCGCCGACTCTGACCTACTTGGCGGCCTCCGTCAACAGTGGCAGCTCGACAACTGTCAATCCGGTAACCGGACCGACAGACAACGGCAGCATTGCCAGTATCGTTGTTCATTCAACAGGCACATATACGGGCACAATTTCAGTCAATAACTCGACCGGTGTAGTTTCAATCAGTAATGCAGTCCCGGTTGGCAGTCATACAATCACGATTCGTGCAACTGACAATTGCGGCGCGACAACCGATGCCAGCTTTACGTTGATCGTCAACAGCGTGAATACACCACCTACGTTTACTCCGGCGGCTGCGTTAAGTCGTCAGCAAGGTTCTCCGTCCAGTGCGGCCGTAACGGTAGGCACGGTTAGTGATACACAAACAGCAGCCGGCAGCCTTACAGTCACCCAGATTGCGGGCGGGACGGCCACTGGTATTACGGTGTCCAGTATTACCAATACGAGTGGAACGATTACCGCGTTCCTAAGCGCATCCTGCGGCGCTGCTTCGGGTACGGTGCGTTTTCAAGTTTCAGACGGCAGTTTGACCAGCACAGGCGATCTGCAGGTCAATGTGACAGCGAATACGGTGCCGACATTGACGTACTTTGGGGTTTTGGTCGGCATAGGCGGATCGGCAACGATCAATCCAGCGACTGGCCCAGCAGACAACGGCAGTATCGCGGGTATCGTTGTTCATTCAACAGGCACGTATACTGGTACAATTTCAGCAAATAGTTCGACCGGTGTTGTGTCAATTAGCAACGCGGCTCCCAGCGGCAGTCACGCTATCACTATCCGTGCGATAGACAATTGCGGAGCAACAACTGATACAACTTTAACGTTGGCTGTCTCCTCGTCCAGCTCCGCTGTCAGTCTTACCACCTCCAACAGTGCTATCGCTGTAGGTCAGTCAGTTACATTTACTGCTACCGTGAGTCCGGTCGCGCCTGCCACCGGCACCCCGACCGGTACCGTCCAATTTAAAGATAATGGTGCGAACCTTGGCAGCACTGTTACGTTGGTTGGCGGCGTGGCGATGTTTCAGACTTCGTCGCTGACGGCGGGCGAGCACACAATTACGGCTGTCTACAGTGGTGATAGCTCCTTTCTCAACGCCACGTCGCCCAATCTGACGCAAATAGTATCAACGGGTACTTGCGCCACGCCACCCAGCGGTCTGGTAGATTGGTGGCAGGCCGAAGGCAATGCCAATGATCAAGTCGGCTCGAACAACGGCACGCTGATGCTTAACGCTACATTTGCTACAGGTCTGGACGGGCAAGCTTTTAGCTTTAACGGCACCCAGGGCTTTGTGAAGCTACCGGATAACTTCTTCCCATTCCCGACGTCGGGTACGAGCCAGACGCCCTTTACTTTTGAGGTCTGGTTCAAAACCACAAGCGGCGGCGGCATCTTCGGGCAACAGGACGTCAGTCCGTATAGCACTCCTGGCGGTTATGTTCCGGGTGTGTATGTAGGCACGGACGGCCTGCTCTATGCTGAAATGTTTTGGAAAGGAAGCCAGAACCCGCTGGTCAGTTCAACGACTGTCAACGACGGAGCGTTTCATCATGCGGCGGTTGTATACGACGGAACAAATCAGTCGCTCTATATTGACGGCGCGCTGATCGGAAGCAAAGCGCATACTCAGACCAGTTATAACGCAACTTACAAATACCAGTTTGGCACCAGCTTTACGACAGGTTGGGTAGGAGGAGCAACAGGTTGGTTCAATTTTTCCGGACTGATTGACGAGCCTTCGCTGTACAACCGCGCTTTGTCCGCAACAGAAGTTCAAGCGCTGTTCAATGCACGGGATAAAGGTAAATGCGTATCGGCCAACACAAACCCGACCATCACGCCGGCCGCATCACTCACGCGGCAGCAAGGTAGTCCGGCAGGCGCGGCCGTTATGATTGCTACTGTTAGCGATGCCGAAACGCCTGCGGGCAATCTGACCGTGATAGCTACCACAGTGCCGACCGGAATTACCGTCACAGGAATTACTAACACGAACGGCACAATCAGCGCGACAGTTGCGGCCGCGTGTAACGCCACGGTTGGCAGCAACACCATAGTGCTGACGGTGACCGATGGAGGCGGCTTAACGGCGACGGGCAACCTGACGGTCAATGTGTCGGCGAATACAGGACCGCCCCTGACGTATGCGGCATCTTCAGTGGCCAGTGGCGGCTCAACAACTGTTAATCCCGTTACCGGACCGAGTGACAATGGCAGCATAGCAAGCATCGTTGTGCAGTCAAAGGGAACATATACAGGTACAATTTCGGTTGACAACTTAACTGGCGTGGTTTCAATCAGCAACGCGGCGCCGGGTGGCAGCCACACGATCACGATTCGCGCGACAGATAATTGCGGAGCAACTACCGACGCCAGCTTTACCTTGATGGTCAACACAGCGCCGATGTTCACACCGGCGGCGGCGATCAACCGTCAGCAAGGTTCTCCAGCCGGGGCAGCAGTAACAGTAGGCATAGTCAGTGATGCACAAACATCGCCGGGCAGCCTGACTGTGACGCAGATAGCGGGCGGCACAGCCACCGGCATCACGGTGTCGGGTATTACAAACACTAGCGGAACAACTACAGCGATACTCGGCGCATCGTGTGGAGCCGCCTCAGGTACGGTGCGTTTCCAGGTCTCGGACGGTAGCCTGACCGGTACAGGTGACTTACAGGTCAATGTGGGCGCAAATACTGCGCCGACGCTGACCTATGGAGCGGCCTCGGCGAACGCAGGCGGTTCGACAACCAACTCTCCTGTCACCGCTAACGACAATGGTTCGATTACGGGCTATACGGTGCAATCAAAAGGAACATACTCAGGCACGATTTCGGTCAATGTATCCGGAGTTGTGTCTATCAGCAACGCGACTCCGGCCGGCAATCACACCATCACGATTCGCGCAACCGACAATTGCGGCGCGACCACTGACGCCAGCTTCACAGTGACCGTAAGCAATCCTGTAATAAACGACCTTACCCCTACATCTGCGCAACAAGGTGCGAGCAATGTCATTCTGACAATCAACGGCTCCAATTTTGTTGCCGGTTCAGTAGTGGTGGTCAACGACACGAATCGTACAACCAGCTTTGTCAACAGCGGGCAATTGACGGCTACACTATTATCAACAGACACCGCAACTATAGGTACCGATACAGTTGTTGTTACCAATCCAGGCGGTGGTACATCGAATCAGGTTTTGTTTACCGTTAATCCATCGAATGTATGCAATGCGCAATCCGCATCGGTTTTGCCTGGTGGTAATGGTAACGTTCAGATTTTGCCCGGCATATGCGGCCCCAATGGCATAAAAGTGGATCTCAACCACATGTCAGCTGCGGTAGGCAACGCTATAGTCTACGCCGCAACCTATACGGCTAATCCTACAGGCTCCTCTATTAATGATGCTGGCGGTGGCTTCATGGATCTAAGAATTACGAACTCTGCAAACGGCGATTCAACAAATTCGATCATCTATTATCCAAATACGATCACGGGAACGAACGAAACCAACCTCAAGCTCTATTTCCATAATGGAACCAACTGGCAATTAGTAAAGAGTTCGGGCGGCGGCGATCCAATCAAGAACACAACAGACAATCAGAATGGAACGATATCCGGCGGAACATTTACCGTCACGATTAATATGACCAGCACACCAAAGATTTCAGATTTGACTGGGACCGTCATCAGCTTTAGCACAGTGACTCCGACAGCAGTTGAATTCGATTCAGCAAAGGTTTCTGCTTTTGGAAATGCGACTCTGATCGAATGGAAGACCGGGATGGAAGTAAACAACCTCGGCTTTAATATCTATCGGGATACGGGTGGCGAGAGGGTTAAGATCAATCCTTCAATCATCGCGGGTACTGCCTTAATAGCAGGACAGAATGTCCCGGTTCAGGCCGGTTACAATTACCACTGGGTGGATGAGACGGGAAACGGCGGCTTCAGCTATTGGATTGAAGATATCGACCTGGATGGCACAAGTCAGTGGCACGGACCATTTGGTGTATCAGCGT
>DASRDY010000188.1:0-8818 GCA_035652355.1 Blastocatellia bacterium | reverse complement strand
GTCGTTGCTATCGTAGCTAACGCGCCTGTCAGGGGCGAGTCGCCATTGCTGACCTGGCGGCTGGCAACTTCGCTGAGAATGGCGATTTGTGAAAGCGCTGACCCAATGTCATCGTGCAGATCGGTTGCGATGCGGGTCCGCACACGCTCGAGTTCGATCAGGTGTCTAACCCGATAGCGATGGATTGTGTAAATCGTCATTGCACCTATCGCGAATACAAGACTTATAAACCACCATTGCTGCCAGAAAGGAGGATTGATATGAAACTCAAGTGTGGCTGGCTCAGGGCTCGCGGTACCATCTTCATTTATAGCGCGCACCAGAAACTTGTACTTGCCGGGCGCGAGATGGGCGAAATTGACTGTGCGCTGATCCGAAGGAACGCTCCAGTCACCTCCTGCCCCTTCCAGCTTATATTGATATTTTAATTCTCTGTCTTCTCGAAAATTCAGGCCAACATATTCAATCAGGATGTTGTCCTTAGCGGTCGGTAAACTCGCCAGTGCCACATGAAGCGCGCCTCGTTCATCCATTGGGATATTATCGCCTGCAACGCGGACCTGACTGAGGTAGATTACTGGCGGCGTGTTTGAGAAGGAACTGTGGTCGGGAGTAAAACGAGATAAACTCCTGTTCGTAACGATCCAAATATTACCTTGCTTGTCTTTTACACAATCGTTTACAGTGTCAGTCGTCAGATCCTCGACAGATGTAAAATGGTGAAAGATTCCGGTTGTCACGTCCAGTCGATCCAATCCCCGGTCGGTTCCGAAATACATCTGATGATTGTTGTCTTCTGTTATTGACCATACCGCATCATTTGCCAGGCCGTTTACTGTTGAATAATTGACAAAGCGTAACGGGGTGGCTGCAGGATCCTTAACTACAGAGACGCCACCGTAGCGTAGACCAATCCATATCCACCCGCGGCTATCTTGAAATAATGCGCGTGGCGTGGCTTGTGGCAACCCTTGTGTGGGTTTGATATCATATCGTTGTCCATTGGTCACTCGTTCCAGCGCGCCAAAACTCCCTATCCAAACTGCGCCTGATTTATCGACCAGAAACTGAATACCAAATTCAGACCACGAATCCCCCAGGGGCAACCGGTGAAAGAAAGGCTTCTTGTTTTGGGCAGGATCAAACCAATATACGTTATGATCACGCATTCCAACCCATATCTTGCCTGAAGAATCCTCGTAAATCCCTGGCCCATTGAAGACTGGCTCTGCGGGTAACCCTTCAGGAGGTCCAAATTTCTCACCTTGTTCAAACTGCAGGTCCGGACCTTTAAATCTATAAAGACCGAATCGCGTGCCAACCCACCAGTCTCCGCGGTTGTCCTGCAGCAGTCGTTTTCCTATATTGAGGAAAGGCACGGATTCAGATCCTGGCACCAGTGAAAGCTGTCCATTGCTGAGTTTTAGAACTCCCTGGCCCAAACTGCTCACGTACATTTGGCCATTCCTTCCCTCAAGTACCAATGCTGCGCTGTTGAGCAACAGGGGACCAGTGCCTCTATAAGTGACGACACCTTCATCGGACAGTCTGTAAGCGCCGCTGGAGGTTGTGCCGATCCACAGATTCCTTTCTCGGTCTTCAGCAAGCGAGGTGATGCCGTCGTCGTTTAATCCTTGCGAGCCTGCAAAGAACGACTCGCGTTGGTTTTCATATTTTATTAGTCCACCCCAGGTACCAACCCAGATTGCCCCTTTGGAATCGGCAATCATCGAAATAATAGTGGCTCTCTGCGGCGGCAATGAAAGTGAAAGCGTCTCCCAATGTTCCTTATTGCTGTTATCGTCCGGAGGCGCGAATTCAAAAACATCCTTGCTGGTGGCAACCAGCAAGTCTCCACCGACGGTTTCTGAGATGGCATTAATGGGTAGGTTCTTATCCGGTACAGGATGAATGATGAGATGATTTTGGAATACTTCGACCAGGTCGTCGGCGTTTGCTATCCATATTCGTCCTTTTTTATCCTGGAATATCGGTTCATGACTTCGAAGGTTAAATGTCTCCTGTGGCAACGGCTTGCGATCCATTACTAACTCGAACTTGCCGTTGTCGAGATCACCCACGGAGTGAAAGATTCCCGCATCCGTTACGCACCAGAGAGTGTTTTTGTCGTCAAACAGAAAGCCGTTTATTACATTGGAAGCGACCGAGTCACCTACGGGGTAGCGATAGAATTTGCCCCGCAGAGGGTGTGCAGGTTCTTTCTCGCCGTGTTCTTTCGCGGCTTTATCGCCGTCAGCCAGGCGAGCCATGCCGCCGTTATTTATCGCTACCCACAACCGGCCTTGCCGGTCTTCGCCAATTGCGTTAACAATCGGATCCGGTAGTCCATCGTGAACCCCATAATCGGTAAAGCGATATCCGTCAAAACGGCTCAGTCCTTCCCATCCTCCGAACCACAAATAACCTCTTGAATCCTGATAAATGCAGGTGACTCTGTTATCAGCTAAGCCCGTCCTGGTGTCGTAATGGTGAAATGGCAACTGCTGCCCGGATGCCCGCTGGATGCTCAGGAACAACAGACAAAGCAGAGAAATTCGACATTTCTTAATAGAAAATCCGATTCTGGACATTTTGTTGACCAATGATATCTGTAAATATTGAAGGCTTCAAGATAGAAGAGACAGCCGCAACTCGCTTTAGCTATCATTAGAGATAGTTTTAATTGTGTCCAGATGGTCGGTGCTTGAAAGAACTGTGGCACTCAATCAAGAAATAGTTCCTATAATTAGGGAAGGCCACGGATGTCGAACAGAATGAATCGCGCTTTTGGCGCTTGCCTTCTATATCCTGTCATTATGGTTTGACTGCCGATTCAGAGTCTTTCTTCATTTTCTCCAGCATCGTCTTAAATTCAGGAAGGTCTTCCAACGGTTTCAGCCCATCATCTGTAATATTGTAAATAAGTTCGGGATCGATCTCGATTGCCCTCTTCAAGGCCTCGAACGCTTCCCGCTTTCGACCAAGTTGCGCCAGATCGCAAGCTTTCTCAAATATCGCTGAAGAATCCTTTTCATCAATCTTTAATGCCGATTCAACCGTTACCAGCGCCTCCGCAGGGCGTTTGGCCAAGCGCTGCAAGCTTCCTAGTGATACATAATCAACTGCCTCAGGGTTGAGTGACAGAGTTTGCTGCAGCGTTTTTATCGCGTCTTCGTATTTTTCCAGGCGGGTTTGAACGCTGGCCAGATTCCTCAGACATTGTTTGCTATTTGCGATCTCTTTTCGAAATGTAAGCAATAATTTCTCATATCGCGTCAACACACCTTTGTCGGTTTCGTCTTCATCATCGCCATTCACACTGGAATCGATTGCATCGAAAACCTGGTCGGCGTTTGACGTACGATTGATGGCCTCTTCAACTATTGGAGTGGCCTTACTCAGTTGATCTTGTCTGAGATAAAAGGCAACCAATTCGGCTGACCGAGCGGTCTTATCTGAATCGCGCTCCAGCAGTTGTTTCCTGAGCGCTTCCGATTCCGGCAATTTCTTCAACTCCTCATAAACATCCGCCATATTTTCCAGTGGTCTGGTGTCCAACGGCATCAATTGCTGATAGCGTTTAAATAGATCAATCGATTTCTCTTTCTGATCGAGCCCATACATATAATTTGTCGCCAGATCGAAATAGGCTGGCGCAAAATCCGGCCATCGCTGATTTATCGATTTCAAAAGAGCGAACGATTTCGGCTCAACAGGGTTTTTGTCAACCGTTTTTGAATATCCGTTGCTTTCCTTCTCTATAGCCTTCGTCGCTTCGTCCTTTCGCAAAATTGCGGCTTTTGTCAGCAGCAATTCCGGCGTTTCGCCTTGCTTTGCGATTAATTCATCTATCTCTTTTAGAGCGATATCGAATTTGGAGTTCCCGACTATTTCCCGGACACTATGTCTTCCTTCTGCTGCGGCCTGTAATGCATCTGAAAAAAGCGGGATCGCATAATCAACATCTTCAATCTCAGTGATGTACCACGCACCATCGGAACGCGTCATCAATACACGATCGATTCCTAATGGCTCGCGTAAAAGAAAAGCTGCAGTATCTTCTTTTATATCCTTTGACAGGATTTCAGGTTTTCCCAGAGCTTTATTCTCTATCTCGCGCGCCAGGAATCTATCAAAAGCACTCACAACGGCGGAGCGCTGTTTTTCAGAGAGTTTTCCAAAACCATCTTTTCCGAATGCGTGATCGGCGGTTAAAGCAATATTGAACAATAATCTGTCCACGCCATCCTTGGAGTTTGAGATAAATCTGTCGAGTACTTGCGATGGGTCGCGCTGATAATCTGCAACAGCGTTATGAATCGCTGTGACTTCCATCTCAAATTGATCGAGCATCGCGTAATTTTCAAAATTGGATCCTTCAACTCTGATGTGCGTCGCGTCAACGTGATCCATCATTCCCCACGTAGGATCAACTTCGACCCATTTGCCAAGATAGACCTCAACCCAGGCGTGTCCCCCAAAAGAGCCTCCACCATAAGCAGCGCCAAAAACAACTCTGGCTGGTAGACCGAGGGAGCGAGCCAATGCAACATATAGTTCGGAATGCTCGAAACAGGCTGCTTCTTTTGATGCGAGCGTATCGACCGTATCCGTCTCGACTTTCTTCCATTTCAAATTGTGATAAGTCCAATCGCCGATTTTGCGTGCGATGCTTCGACCGTCTTTATCATCTCCGGCGATCTCTTTGGCGAGCTTTTTGATCTCCGGTGCCGTGGATTGAATGCGCTCTGTAGGATGCAGAAATTCGGCGAATTGGCTATCGGTCACCGGTAACTTGATCGTCAGATTATCCGGAATATGCCGCGCATTATTGATAAAGGTCATCGACGAATTATCGCTTGTTGGAACGCTTTCCCAGGAAAATTTAGTCAGGTCTTCCTTTACGTGTGCGATGACATCAGGCTGATGCGACGCAATTCGCAAACTGAGCGACTCTATCCGGGTCGGATCGATAATCGTCAGTCCTTTGACGGGAATGATAGCTGCCGATTCGTCGAATTCATTTGCCTGACCGGCCATCTCTTTTACCGAGTATCGTCCTTCGCGATCAAAGGAAACGGCAAGTTTGCCTTCCGTTCCTGATGGGCCGATAGTGACGAATGCACGCTGGCTGTGAAACGCGCTGGTAAATGATTTAAACACCGAAAAAATGGCTGCCGAATAATCGTCTTTGGGCAGGCTGGCCATGCTTTCGTTGATTGCAGATTCCAGGCTGTAGGTTGAAAAGAAAACAACATCGTCCTGCGAAAGAGAGGTCGATTTTATGTAGTCGCGAGTCGTCGCGAACTTTTCTTTTGTCTCCAGTAGTTTCAGTGTATCGGGCCAATCAGAGACAATCAGATAATTATCTGTAACAACGGCATAGCCAAAACCGGTGGCATATCGGAAATTAAAGATCGGCGAGGCAAAAACAACATCGCCAGGTATCGGATTATTGAAAATCGAGATTTTCTTTGCGCGAACCTGTGCGGCAAGCTGATTGTCCTTTAGACGAAATGCCATCACCATCGCGGGATAGCCTGTGCCGTAAATCGATTGTTTAAAGCTTACCACACCGAACCCCATCTCCCCCTGCAAGTGTGGAGTTACAATCTTGTCAAAATCGGAATTGGCGGTCGGGCTGTTTTTATCGATCAGTTTTGCGCCTATCAAAAATTGATTCAGATTTGTTGGATCGACGATCGTCCCGGCATACATGATCGTTTTAGCGGGCAGAAGCTCCTGCGGAATTTTCAAGTCAGACGGTTTGAATTTGCGAAGTATTCCGCCGAGATCCTTTTCCTGCAACGATAGATGGTAATACGTTTCCCAGCTTGCCGGTGTGAGGCGAAGACTCCCGGTTTCTGCTCCCAGCAACTTTGCGAATTCTTCGGTTGCTTTGTCTACTTTGCCATCTGCGTCTGCGGAAACATCGCGCAGGATTGATCCAATCTGGCTGAAGAAAACGATTTCACCTTTTTCCGCCCGCGCACGACTGAATGCTTCGGTGGAACTGATGGTAGGTTGACCTTCAGATGTTTTTACCAAATCGAGCAGAGCGGCTCGGGTATTTGCCACTATTGCGGTTGTTCCAAGGTAAGCGACGTAAACGTTTTCGTTTTCAACGCTGTGATCGTCATAAGTGATTAATTTTTCAAATCTCGTAACAGACAAATCGCCGAGACTCTCTTTTTCCGCATATACAACTGTGTGGACAGCTTTCAGTGGATTGCGAGTTATCGCTCCTCTTGCTTCCTGCGAAGTGGCAATTCCGGCCGCAAGCGGCAAAAACGATGGCGCAGTGCCGATCAAACGAACAACGGCCGATGCGACCACAGGCAATGAATCAAAGTTGCCTAACTGACTTTCATAATAAGAAAAAGATCTTTCAAAGCGCGCTCGATCGACTACTCTCAAAATCACCGCGCCGCGATATGCAGCTTTCGGATTTTCCGCAGCTGTCCACGCGGCTACAGTCAAAGGAGATTTGAGATCGACGCCGATAGTCGTGCCAGCGTCAGGTGTGGCCTCTGCATTGAGCGCGTTTGACAAACCGCTTTTCATCGTTTTCAGCAACCTGACCATTGTCATCTGATCGTGAACGGTCTCCATTTGGATTCCAGACAGTGCATTGTCCAGGTGCAAAATGGTTTCCTCAAAATTGGGCGACATCAGATACAACTGGGTCGTTTGCGGCAACAGCGTTTCGCCGGTGGTCGGCGCATTTTGCAATCGCGAAAGATTGACGACGGATGCTGCTGCCGTTGAATCATTGTTTGCGAGATAATTTTGTACCCACTCTTTTATGCCGCTGTCCGTCAACGCCTTATTAAGTATTTTTTGTTTGTCGGCGGTGGTTTTCGCATTGGAGTAATTATTCCGGAACTCGATTTTTGAAATAGCAAGCACCAGCGCGCCACGCACCTTTGCCAGTTTGTCGCTTTCCTGCATCTTGTTATCGAGACCCGGCGAAACCAGAGTGGGCGGCGCAATGAATTCACCTTCCAACTGCACTACGCTTCCCTTTGATGTTGAAGGCGCAGGCGGTGGTGGTGGAGGCGGTGGATAGGGTATTCCACCTTTGTCCTGTTCGACTTTCTTTTTGCCTGTCGATTTTTCGTCGGATTTTTCAGCAGGAGAAAATATCTGCGTGAATTTCGAATCGATCTCTTTGATTCTTTCCTGAAGACGAGGGATAGCCGAGCCTGTCGCAATTTCACCCAATGCGCGAGCGGCCAGAGACTCCGAATCACTGCCGAGCAACCTCACCAATTCATCCGATGCAGTTGTGTCGCGACGCAATCTGGCTGCCTCTATGGTGGCGGCGACAACAGACGGTTCTTTGCTGGAAAGAAGCGACGAATAGGGAAGCGTCAAACCCTTCAATGGAAAAGCCGTCGCGATTTCCAGACCTGCAATCTGTTTGTCTTTGTCTGAATTTCGCAGAAGGTCGGCAGCTAAATTTCTGGCATCGTCATCGTTCAGGATGGAAACACCTTGAAGCAGTGCGTTCGGATCTGCAATAAGGTTCGGCAGGCGCGTCTTTAATATCGCGATTGCGTCCGGTCCACGCGAAGTAATTGCCTGTGCGGCGGACTGCGCGCAATAATTGTCCTTATCGCCAAGCGCCCATACAAGTGCGTCATTAACCGGTGCGTTCAGCTCTTTATTATTTATTTTTCCAAGAGCTGCTATCGCATCTGCGCGAACATTCGGGTTGTAGTCGGTCAGCATATCCAGAACAACATCCGGCGATTTTGCCGACATTTCGACGATCTGTGGTACGGCGCTGTCTGAGACCAATTTTCCTGCTCTTATCGAATCCTCCAGCAAAGCCGCGGCGACTTCGCGACCAACAGGCAGATCGGTGGTGGTGGGAAGCTTTGCGCGAATATCCTCAAATTCCGTGTTCCAATGACCGCTAGAACCAAGGTGAACCGACAACATTGATCTTTTGAAGTAAGGCTCGAATTGCGTGTATGAATCTTCTGCGCCCGCGAAAAAGAAAGCGTATGCGCGAGGTCCCACGGCCGCGATCCACCAGGTTTCCCGGACTGATTGCCCTGTCGAAGCTTCGATGCTGAATGTAACTTCGCGACCGTCAGTGCCGGCCAGCAACACGTGACGAACCTGAACCTTCTCCTGGTCGATTTTCTCGTTGTGTAATTGTTGAATGAAAGATGC
The DNA here is from genome assembly GCA_035652355.1 of Blastocatellia bacterium. GTDB lineage: Bacteria > Acidobacteriota > Blastocatellia > DASRDY01 > DASRDY01 > DASRDY01. The sequence goes on along the minus strand of DASRDY010000188.1, from coordinate 634 downwards.
CGTGTAATTGGCAATTCCATATCCGTCGGGGATGTCCTCTGTTAAGGCCGTGATCGAAATGTGATTCGACAGTTTCGTAAATGTATGCTGACCGTTCTTGCCCGATTCATTCCAATCGGCTGGATGCCAGAAAGAATAACCGCGCTGTTTATCCAGGAAACGAACGTACTTGCCTTCCGGCACGCCGTAAGCATTCCATTGCGACTCTCGCGGCATTTGTTCGGCCGTTTGGCCAAACGAATAAGCGGACGAAAAAAACAGGATTAAGACGATGACGATCAAGTGTTTTGTTGTAGTCATTTAGTAAGACCTGTCAAGAGAATCCAGCGTAGTTTTTGTCGTTTGCAGCGGTAACCCTAAAAGACCAGCCGACAGGCAAAAGATTAATCTGATTGCGGAAATAAATCCAGCCAATTGGCCAACGAAATTTGACCATTATTGCTGCCAAATGGTTAATCGATAACCAAAGATCATCCGAATACCAGAGGCGATATTGCAGCGTGATCTTCACGGTTCCGCGCTAAAACTGGTGAGTGAAATTCTGGAATTTCCGCGCCTGGTAGCCTAAAGGACGCGCAAGGCTTCAATTGGGTCGAGTTCTGTTGCTTTGCGCGCCGGAAGATAGCTCGCGAGA